>CALFYL010000385.1 GCA_937952135.1 uncultured Planctomycetia bacterium | reverse complement strand
AGTGGAGCGGACAGCCCGCTCTATCACGCGATCGCGCTCGCATTGGTTCGAGACATTGAGTCGGGCGCCGTCCCGGCCGGCACGCGGCTGCCGACCCACCGTGCGCTCGCGCGGCGCCTCAACGTGAACGTCGGCACCATCACGCGCGCCTATGCCGAGGTGGCGCGCCGCGGGCTGATCGACGGCGAGGTCGGGCGCGGGAGCTACGTGCGCGATCCGATGGCGCGTTCGGCGCGCGCGACCGCGCCGCTGTCGGTGCCCGAAGGCATGCTCGACCTCGCCTTCAACCTGCCGAGCGGAGGGCCGACGGCGGAGGAGCACGCGGCGGCCTTGCGCGCGCTCGCGCAGAGCCGGCAACTGCTCGATTCGAGCGGCGGCTACCACATCGCGGGGACGCTCGCGCAGCGCGAGAGCGCGGTGAAGTGGCTCGCGCGCTGCGGCATGGCGGTCGACGCGGAGCGCGTGCTCGTCACCGGCGGCGCGCAGCTCGCGCTGGCGGTCGCGCTCGCGACGTGCGCGCAACCGGGCGACACGATCCTCGCCGAGTCGCTGACCTACGCGGGCCTCAAGTCGCAGGCGCAACTGCTCGGCATCCGCGTGCAGCCCGTCGAGTTCGACGAAGGCGGCATCGTCGCCGAGGAGCTGGTGAGCGCGTGCCGCACGGGCTCGGTCAAGGCGCTCTACTGCCAGCCGAACGCGCAGAATCCGATCGGCACGTCGCTGGGGAACGAACGGCGCCGCGCCCTCGCCGAGGCCGCGCGGGAGTGCGACATCTCGATCGTCGAGGACGACACGTACAGCTTCGCCGCGCGCGACGAAGCGCGGCCGATCGCGAGCTTCGCGCCCGAGCGCACGCTCTACATCACGACCCTCACCAAGTGCCTGCTCGCGGGGCTGCGCGTCGGCTACCTCGCGACGCCCGAGGGCAACTCGGCGACCCACGAGCGCGCGCTGATGAACTCCGGCGCCCTCGGCGCGATGCCGGCCGCGATCTCGGTCGAGCTCGCCTCGCACTGGATCGAGAACGGCGCCGCCGAACGCATCGCGGCGGCGAAGCGCGAGGAAGCGCGCGCGCGCCAGCAACTCGCGCGCAAGTTCCTCGGCCCGTTCGAATCCCCCACCTGCCCCGACAGCCCGCACCTGTGGCTGCCGCTGCCCGAACCGTGGCGCGCCGCCGATTTCGTCGCGCGCGCGCGCCGCGCCGGCGTCGCCGTCTCGAGCCCCGAAGCCTTCGCCATCGGCCGCGCCGCCGCGCCGCACGCCGTGCGGATCTGCCTCAGCACGCCCAACACGCGCGAGGAGCTCGTCTCGGGCCTGCAACGCCTCGCCACGATCCTCGCGAGCAGCCCGGCGCCGACGGCGGCGATCGTGTGAGGCTCGGCGGAGCGCGCGCGCCGCGACAGTCGGGCCGCGCGCGGATCGAGGGTGGGTGGCCAAGACCCGACGGGGGCCGTTCGAGCGAGTCGCAACGGTCGTCAGACACAAACGCGGAAGCGCCGGCCGTACCACGACAGCCGCCGACGCGCGTAGGATCTCGCACCGTCGAATCGGCGGTGCAGCGCCGAGCGTGGAAGCCCCGCCCGAGACCGTCGCGAACGTTCGCGCGACCTCGCGGAGTTCGGGGGCGCGCCCACGCCGCGAGCTGCACGCGCTGAACGGCTCCTCGATGACGAACCGCGCCCTTTCACGCTCGATCTGGACCGCGCTCTTCGCCGCGTCGTGCGCGCTGAACCTCGTGTTCGTCGCCGCGCTCGTCGCGAACGTCGATCTGCGCGGGAAGCTGCGCACGCTGGTGAAGGGCGACAGCGACGAGCCGTCGGCGCCGACGCCGGGACGCTGGCAGCGCCGGCCGCGCGCCGCGGCGAAGGACGCGGAGCTCGACGAACAGCTCAAGCAGCTTCAGACCATCGGGTACGCGGCCGGTTCGCAGGAGGCGCCCGAGCACAGCGACGTGACGCGCCACGATCCCGCGCTCGCGTGGCAGGGCCTGAACTTCGCGGTTTCGGGGCACGCGCCCGAAGCGGTGCTGATGGACATGCGCGGCGTCGTGCTCCACCGCTGGACGCGCGACTTCCGCAGCGTCTGGCCCGACTACGCCGCGCCGAAGCGCGGGCTCAACGATCAGTTCTGGCGCCGCGCGCACCTCGCGCCGAACGGCAACGTGCTCGCGATCTTCGAAGGGGTCGGCGTGTTCGAGCTCGACGCCCGCTCGAAGCTGCTGTGGGCGCGGCAAAACGGCGCGCACCACGACTTGTGCGTCACCGAGAACGGCGAGATCTACGTGCTCGCGCGCGAAGCGAAGCTGCTCGAGCGCTACGACCCCGAGGCGCCGATCCTCGAGGAGTTCGTGCTCGTCTTGAGCCCCGAGGGCGAAGAATTGCGCCGCGTCTCCGTGCTGCGCGCCTTCGAGACCTCGGACTTCGCGCCGCTGCTGCAACGCATCCCGCGTTCGGGCGACGTGTTCCACAACAACACGATCGAGGTGCTCGACGGCCGACTCGCCGCGCGCGCGCCGGCCTTCCGCGCCGGAAACGTGCTGATTTCCGTGCTCAATCTGGACCTCGTCGCCGTGCTCGACCTCGACGCCGAGAAGATCGTCTGGGCCATGACG
Source organism: uncultured Planctomycetia bacterium (assembly GCA_937952135.1). Taxonomy (GTDB): domain Bacteria; phylum Planctomycetota; class UBA1135; order UBA1135; genus WYBT01. Next base: position 5,670 of record CALFYL010000385.1, on the reverse strand, counting down.
GGCCCCTGGCGGCTGCAGCACCAGCCCACGGTGCTCGAGGATGGCCGCCTGCTGATCCTCGACAACCAGGGGCTCGGCGAGCGCTCGCGCGTGCTCGAGTTCGACCCTTTCTCGCAGGAAATCCTGTGGTCCTTCGAGGACTCGAAGGACGAGCCGTTCTTCACACGCACCTGCGGCAGCGTGCAGCGGCTCCCCAACGGCAACACGCTGATCTCGGAGTCCGACGGCGGACGCGCGCTCGAAGTCACGCGCGACAAGCGCATCGCGTGGGAGTTCGTGAGTCCGCACCGCGCGGGCGTGAACGGTGAGTTGATCGCGACGCTGTTCGAGGTCGTGCGCCTCCCCGCCGACTTTCCGACGGCGTGGATCGAATCGAACGGGCGACGCTAGAGCCGAGAGCGCGACGCCGTGTGTCCCCGCCAGCATCTCGAACGACGGCGCGCCGGCGCGGAGGTCGCGCCGTGACGCGCGGGCTCCAGTTGCGGGAGCGGTTCGCGCTCGCTCCGACGACGGTCGCACTCGCCGCGTTCCTCGCCTTCGCCGCGCAGGCGTTGTGGCTCACGCCGCTGGAGCTCTCGCGCCTGTTCCCCGACGACGCGTACTTCTACATGAAGACGGCGCACAACATCGGCGCCGGGCTGGGCTCGACTTTCGACGGCATCAACTCCACGAACGGCTACCACCCGCTCTACATGGGCGTGCTCGTGCTCGCCTCGCGAATCGCGCCGCTCGAGGGCTGGCCAGGGCTCTACACGGTGCTCGTGGTCGACCTGTTGCTCACCGTGGCGTGGCTGTGGATCGCCGGCCGGTGGGCGCAGTCCGCGAAGTGGTCGAAGGGCGCGACGTACTTGCTGTTCGCCGCCTTGCTGCCGCTCGCGTTCAACGACGACTTGGGCACCGAAGTCAATTTGTTGCTGCCGCTCGCGTGGGGCTTCGCGTGGATGGCGCAGCGCGTGGCCGCGGGCGAGCTCTCGAAGCCGCTCGCCGCGGGCGCTGGCGCGCTCGGTGCAGCTGTGGTGCTCACGCGCATCGACGCGGTGGTGTTCGTGACGGTGGTGAGCGCGGGGGCGCTGGTCGCGCGCGCCTTCGAGCACGGACCCAAGCCGCGCGAAGCGGTGCTCGTGGGCGTCTGGCTCGCGGGACCCGCGGTGCTGGTGCTCGCGCTGCTCTCGACGCTCAACTACGCATGGTCGGGGCACTGGAGCACGGTCTCGGCGTGGCTCAAGGCGCAGTCGCCGTTCGAGTTCCACTACGCGGGGCTCGAACCGAAGCGCGCCGTGTTCCTGCTCGTCGCGGCGGCGGGCGCGGGCCTCGCGATCGTGCACGGCGCACGGCGCCGCAGCGCGCAGGCGCTGGTCTCGGCCGGCCTCGGCGCGTGGGTGCTCCTGCGCCTGGCGATGCTCGCCTTCGCCATTCGCGGAGGCCCGGAGTCGTGGTACTTCCCGTTGCCGATCTCGATCGGGGTGCTCGTGGGCTTGGACGCGCTCCGCGGACCGCTCGAACGCACCAACGCGGTCTTGCGCAACAGCCTCGCGGTGGCCGCGTTCGCGCTGGGCTTGGGGCTGTCCGCCATCGAAGTCCGCGTCTGGCTCTCGCGCGGACATCGACACGACGAAGGCGTCGAGATCGCGGAGTGGATCAAGAGCGGCCTGCCGCCCGACGCGCACATCTTCCAAGTCGACAACTCCGGGATCGTCGGCTATTTCTCCGACCGCGCCGTGATCAACGGGGATGGCCTGATCAACGGCTGGGAGTTCCAGGATTCGCTCCGCAGCGGGCGGTTGCCCGAATATCTCGCGCGCCACTCCGTCGAGTGGGTCGTGCTCGACGAGGCGCCGAAGCCCAACGAGGAGATCCACGTGCCCGTGCCGCTGTGGACGGACGATCCGATCGTGCTCGACTTCAAGTCGCCGCCCGAGGAAGTCGCGCGCCGCGGTCGTTTCGTGCTGTTGCACACGTCGCCCGAGAGCTTCGTGACGCATCCGTAGCGGGCAGTTGCGCTCGCGATTTTCGCGGTGGCCGCTACGAACTCGCGCCGGTAGCCTCACGTTTCCCGGGCGCGCTATCTCCTTGAGTCCTCTCGAATGGGCCGCGCTCGTCGCGGCGTGCGGCTCGAACCTCCTGCTCTTCGGCTGGCGGCTCCGCGCGAGCTCCGAGCCCCTTTCGATCGCCGCGTGCCTCCAGGCGCTCGCGCTGACCGCGGCGTTCTCCGCGGTGAAGTTGCCGCTCGCGCTGATGGCGTCGCCCAGCTTGTTCTTCGCGATCGCACTCGCGTACGTCGACCTGGTCGTCGTCGCGCCGGCGGCCGCGATGTTCGCGTTGGCGACGCGCACACGCGCCACGCGCGGCGCGCGAGCCTTGCTGTGGACCGCCGCGCTCTCGCTGCCGCTCGTCGGCGTGTACGCGACCTTCATCGAGCCCTTCCGCCTGGTGGAAGAGCGCGTCGACGTCGTTCTCGACCCGCGGTTCGCGCCGAGCGAGCCGCTGCGCGTGGCCGTGCTCGCCGACCTGCAGTCGCGCGAGGTCGACGACCATCTGCGAGCGGCGGTCGCGATGGCCATCGCCTTCGAACCGCACCTCATCCTGCTGCCGGGCGATCTGATCCAGGCCGACTCGCGGGAAGAGTTCGAGCGCGCGGCGCCGCAGTTCCGCGAGCTGCTCGAGCCCCTGAACGCGCCGCTCGGCGTGTACTTCGTGCTCGGGAACACCGATGCGCAGACGTTGGTCGGCCGAGTGTTCGACGGCACGAACGTGCGCCTGCTCGAAAACCAGAGCGTCGAGCTTGAGTTCGCCGGCAAGCGCGTGCTCCTCGGCGGCGCCGGGATGAACCCCTTCGCTCCCGCGACGCGCGCGTTCGTCGAGCGCTTCGACGTGCGCGAGCGCGACGAGCTGCGGCTCCTGTTCGCGCACTACCCCGACATCGCGCTCGAACTCGACGACGCGCCGGCGATCGACCTCATCGTCGCCGGCCACACGCACGGCGGCCAGGTGCAACTGCCCTGGTTCGGCGCTCCGCTCACGCTGAGTCGCGTGCCGCGCGCGGTCGGCACGGGCGGTTTGCACGAGCTCGACGGCCGCCCCATCTACGTCTCGCGCGGCATCGGCTGCGAGCGCGGCGCCGCCCCGCGCCTGCGCTTCCTATGCCCGCCCGAGGTCTCGCTGCTCACGTTGCGCGCCCCCTGACCGCTGCGCACGGCGCCCGGCCAAATTTGCATCCGGTGAAACTCCGGGGAGCGACTCGCGACGAGACGGCTGGAGACAAAACCACTCGCGCGAACGCAACGCGCCGCCGCCCGACGCGAGTCGAGCAGCGGCGCGGGGGCTCGAGTTCGAGCGGCGCGCGGCCGTGGACAACTCCCGGATCGGCTACGGCGCCCAGGTGAAGGAGATGCCGTCGGAGACGTTCACCTGTTGCGGGTTGGCGCTGCTAGGGTCGCGGCTCCAGTACTGCGCGTAGACCGTGTCGCCGGCGCTGAGGCCGTGGAGTTGCGCGTAGCTCGTCGAGAACGGGAACGAGTAGCCGCCGGTGCAGTCCTCGACGGTGTTCCACCCGCCCGACGACTGGATCGGAGTGCGGCGAGCGGGAAGCGACACGCACACGTAGCCGCCCTGGAACGGCAAGGCCGCGGGCGCGAGGCTCCAGAGCATGGCGCCTTGTTGGCCGCTGCGCTGGCGCACGGAGGTCACGAAGAACGCTGTCGGGTGCGTGAACGAAGCAATGCCCGCGGTGCCCATCGCCGGTGCACAGCCGAGCGAGTTCGTCTTCGATGTGCAGTAGCGCACGATCGGCGAGAACGGGACGCGCTCGTCGCGGAGGAAGACGTGCGGATGCATGTCGTTGTAGATCGGCGTGAGCGGTGGGCTGGCTGCGAAAGCCTGAATCACCCCATTGCCCGCCAATGCAATGGGCGCGGAGCCGGACAACGGAGTCGATTGCGCATCCAAGAGATATGAGAATTCACCCGACTGTAGATGCGCAAGCAACAATACGGGATGCGCCGGACCTGGATAATCCACCAAATTTTTCGCCGACGTCTTGAACGCCACCTTCCGGCCATTCCTTGAGATGGTTGGAAACTCCGACCAGTTGTCGCCTTCCTCACCCAAGATGCTCTGGCTGACAAGCGTGGTTGTTTGCAGAACCCGATCGCGAACGTAGACATGGCCACGCCCTCCCGAACCGGGAACGTATGTCGTACCGCCAACAACCAGATTCGGAGCCGTACTTGCGAATGCTACGAAACGCCCATTGGCGGAAATGGACGGCCAGTAACTCTCGCCAGTGCCCTTTCTCCCCTGGGGAGTGACTGAGATCAACTCGGTAACCCCCGCCAAGCGGTCGCGCACGTAGACGTTTTCGGCATCGACACCCGGCTCTGGAGTCAAGTCCAAGGCCCATGTCTCGAAAGCGACGAAACGCCCGTCCGGTGTGATGTCCACTTCGGGCAGCCAAGTAGCGCCGCCCTGGCACAACGGATAGCAGGGCGGCGGCGCCGGCGCTTGTCCGTTCCGGTCCACGGAGATCAGCTCCAAGGCTTGCGTGGCCACGTCGTAGGCATAAACGTCCACCCAGCCGTTCACCGCACCCGGCGTCAAGCCGTCGTAATCGCTGTAGAAGACGATCGTCGATCCGTTGCCGCTGATCGTGGGGTTCCAGCCTGTGCCGAACTCTCCAATCCACGATTCGGACACAAGCTGGATCGCGCCCGTCGTCATGTCCTTGACGAATACGTCGACGTATCCGTTCGTGTCGCCTGGAACCACGAGATCGCTCCACGCCTCGAAGGCCACGCTGTGCCCGTCGTCCGAGATCGACGCTCGCCCCAACGGAATCAGCGAGTCATCGACGAAGCTTCGTGCGAGGATCTCAACTTCGCCCGTGAGGAGATCCTGTCGCCACGCGGTGCCGTAGTAACACGCGAGCCAGCGTCCGTCAGGCGTCAGGGACGAGCGCGTGATGCCCGAACCGAACGGATAAGAGAGCCCGCGGTCGATCGAGCCGATGAAGTTCGTCTGCTGGGCAGACGCGCTTACCGACAGCAGGACTGCGAGGGTCGACAGAAGCACTACGGGGCGTATTGTGTTCGTCACGGCGTTCATAGGTTGAACCTCAAAGCGAAACAAATTGCACTCGACCACTCATCGCGCCGCTGTCACCCCCCGTAACAGCCCAAGCGTCCGTGCACTCGACGTGGTCCGCTCCCCGGCACTTGCCGAGTGTGTCAAGCGGTGGACTCGTGATGGAAGTCATTGTCAGCGTCGCCAGATCGACGACATAAGTAATCCCGGCTCCGACTTGATCGTCTGTATCTGCAGGATTCGTGCTTAGCGCCCGCACGATTGCTTTTGTCCCGTCGGGGGTGAGTACAACGTCGGTAGGAAGAATTTCGTTGCCCAACCCGAGAGACGTCATCACCGGGCCGCCGGCCGCCGTCAGGTTGATGACGTCGATGAAGCCGATCGGCAGTGAAATGCCGGGCCGGCGCCCGATGACGACCGCGGTCGTGTTTGTGCACACCACTGTGTCGGAAACCACTTCGCCAGGGGAATTTGCGGTCCCCGCCGGGAAGTTGAGCGGGTCCGCAGCCGGCAAGGGGATCGGCGTCAGGGCTGCGAGCAACGGCGCCGTCAAATCGAAGATCGCCACACCCGCCCGCGTGTGGACCACGG
>CALFYL010000384.1 GCA_937952135.1 uncultured Planctomycetia bacterium | reverse complement strand
GCTCGGCGCGCCCGCGTTGCGCGATCTGATCGCGTACCTCGCTGGTGATTTCGCGTACTGGCGCGTGCTCGACCTCAAACCGGTGGTCAGCTCGAACTCGCTCGAATCGCTCTACGACACGAAGCGCGACAACAAACGCTACGCACCCGCGCGCTACGGCGTCGTTCCGCTCGAGGGCGTGCCGTTCGAGTTCCTCGATCCCAAGCGCACGGATTCGCGCAACAACGTGCTCACGCTCAAGGGCGGCCTCAACCCCGATTGGGAGTCGAAGGTCGCGAAGCCGCAGCGCGTCGAAGTGCGCGTCAACGCGGTCGTGCAGCGCGTGCACGTGCTCGGCGGCATCGCGGGCTGGGGCTATCCGTACATCAAGGAGCCCAAGCCGATCGTCAAGTGGACCTGGCGCTTCGCCGACGGCACGAGCGAGGAGCACGTGCTGCACAACGGCGTCGAGTTCGCCGACTGGATCGGGCATTTCGACGTGCCGGGCTCGGAGTTCGTCGAGGGCGCGCTCGCGGAGCAGAGCTGGGGCCAACTGCGGCGCTTCGCGGTCGCGCCCAAGAGCGTCAAGCTCGTCGACCGCATCGTGCTCGAGAGCTACGACAACGAGCTCGCGCCGACCTTCGTCGCGCTCACCGCCGAACTTCCGGGCGCGCCGGCGCGCGTCGAGAAGCCGGTCGAGCCCGTGGACGTGCTCGTGTTCGGCGGCGGCTCGAGCCACGACTTCGCGCAGTGGTACGACAAGGCGGATCTGGCGACGCTGCGCGCCGCGGGGCTCGAGAGCGCGCGCTTCACGGCGTCGCTCAAAGAGACGACGCGCCAGTTCGAGCGCATGAAGGCGCTGGTCCTCTGCGCGAACCAGCCTGTCGACGACGCGCGTTTCCGCGAGGGGCTCTTCGCGCACGTCGAGCGCGGCGACGGCTTGCTCGTGCTGCACCCGGGCGCGTGGTTCAACTGGACCGACTGGCCCGAGTACAACTCGCGCCTCGTCGGCGGCGGCTCGCGAAGCCACGAGAAACTGCAGGAATTCGAGGTCCGCATCGTGAACGCCGAGCATCCGATCACGCGCGGCGCGCCGAAGACCTTCAAGCTCGTCGACGAGCTCTATCGCTTCGAGCGAAAGGAAAGCGACGCGAAGATCGAGGTCCTGGCGATCGGCCGTTCGCTCGAAACGGGCGCTGAGTATCCTGTGCTCTGGACGGTGGAGCGCGCCCGCGGCCGCACCGTCGGATTCACGCTCGGCCACGACGGCCGCGCACACGAACACGAGGCCTTCAAGCAGCTCTACACGGGCAGCGTCCGCTGGATTCTGGAACGATGACCAAGCTTCGAAACGACAACTCTCGCACCGGCATCCTCAAGCGTTTTCGCGCCCAGATCGCGCGCGGCGAGCCGATCATCGGCGGCGGCGCGGGCACGGGCATCTCGGCGAAGAGCGAAGAGGCGGGCGGGATCGATCTGCTCATCGTCTACAACTCCGGCCGCTACCGGATGGCGGGCCGCGGCTCGACCGCGGGTTTGATGCCGTACGGCAACGCGAACCAGATCGTCAAGGAGATGGCGTACGAGATCCTGCCCGTCGTGAAGCACACGCCGGTGCTCGCGGGCGTGTGCGGCACCGATCCGTTCATGATGCCGAAGCTGTTCCTGCGCGAGCTGCGAGAGCTCGGCTACGCGGGCATCCAGAACTTCCCCACCGTCGGCCTGATCGAGGGTGAGCTGCGCGCCACGCTCGAGGAAACCGGCATGGGTTACGGGCTCGAGGTCGACTGCACGCGCCTCGCGCACGAGATGGACATGCTCACGACGCCCTACGCCTTCAATCCCGACGAGGCGACGGCCATGACCAAGGCCGGCGCCGACATCGTCGTCGCGCACATGGGTTGCACGAGCGGCGGCACGATCGGCGCGAAGTCGACCAAGACGCTCGAGACGAGCGTGAAGCTCATCCAGGACATCGTCGACGCCGCCAAGCGCGTGCGCAAAGACGTGATCTGCCTGTGCCACGGCGGCCCGATCGCGATGCCGGACGACGCGCAGTACATCATCGACCGCGTCGAGGGCATGGACGGCTTCTACGGCGCGAGCTCGACCGAGCGCTTGCCCACCGAGATCGCGATCCGCAAGCAGATCGAGACCTTCAAAGCGATCCGTTTGCCGGCCAAGAAGGCGCGCAAGGCCGCGAAAAAGCGCTGAAATGGACTGCGAGCACTGCCTGCGCTTCGTCACCTCCGCGGAGGCGAAGGTCGAGGTCCTGCCGTGGGGCCCGCACGAGTGGCTCTCGCGCGCGGACCTCACCGGAGCGGAGCAGATTCAAGTCGTGCGCGTGACGATGCCGCCCGGCAAGAGCCACGCCTTCCACCGCCATCCGTGCATGGAGGAGGTGCTGTACTACGTCTCCGGCCGCGCGGAGCAGTGGGTCGGCCGCGAGAAGCGCGTGATGAGCGCCGGCGAAGTCGCCTTCGTGCCGCGCGACGAAGTCCACGGCACCTACAACGTCTTCGACGAGCCCGTCGTGTTCCTCGCCATTCTCTCGCCCGCGAAATTCGACGGGCCCGCGCTCGTCGACGTGAGCGACGACGAGCCCTGGCGCACGATCCGCGGCGCGGGCTGACGGGCTGGCGGATCGGGAACGCGAAGGGGAGCTGCGTCTCGCAACTCCCCCTCGCCTTCGAACGCTCCGCCCTCGAACGTCAGGGTTGGTAGGTCATCTCGATCGCGTCGGACAGGTTGGTGGTCTTCGGCGCCGGCGGGTCGCGGAACCACGCCTGAGCGTAGACCTTGTTGCCCGCGGCGAACGGATTGCCGAGCGCGCCGGGATGCGCGGCTTGGTACGCGTTCCAGTCGAGCGTGAAGGCGCCGTCGCATTGACCGTTCGTGCCGCCCGCACTCTGCGTGCCCGTGCGCTGCGTCGGCGACTTGACGCAGAGGAAGCTCGAACTGCCGGCCGCCCAAGGTGAGTTGTGGCTGCCGAGGCCGTAGAAGATCAGACCCTGTTTCTGGCCTTCGACGTTCGCGACCTGGATCACGCAGGGCGACGCGAGCGCAGCGCTCGGTTGCGCGCTCGCTGAAATCGCTGCGTTGCAGCCGTTCGTCGTCGTGCCCGCCGTGCAGTACGTTGTCGGACCCGACACCGGCGGCGGAAAGCCAACGATCTGCGTCACGGTCAAGCTCGGCAGGTCGTGGACTTCGAGGCCCAGCGAATCGAGCTCGGTCAAGGTCCCAGGCGATCCCTCGGCCAGGATGCGGATCTCGTCGCCGACGAACGCGCCGCCGTTCGGGCCGAGCACGTTGATGGTGAGTGCGCCGCCGAACTCCCACCACAGACACCACAGGTACGGCCACGGCGGGCCCCACCAGCGCTTTCCGCATCCCCACGGCCACGAGCTGAACGTGGCGATCGGACCGGTGTGCCCGCTGATCGAAGTCTGCAGCACTCCTCCGTTGTAGATCTCGACGAGCACGCTCGTGGCGCCGACCGCGGTGTAGTCCGCGGTGAGCAGGTACGAGCTCGGGCCCTGCTTGACGATCTTGCTGTCCCCCAGGTACGCGCCCGACTGGCCGTTCATCACCCCCGTCGCCTGCGTGCGAATCGACGCGCCCGCCGGAGCGCTGCTCAACAAGGGAGCGAAATTCACGCGGGCGCCTCCCGCGATGTTGGCGCCTGGCGAAGGCGTGATCGTCCACTCGCCATCGATCAAGCCTGAATTGCCCAACCCGCTCATGCGGAGCGAAGTGGGAGCGCTCGTCCACTGCACGGCGCCGCTCGCCGCGTGCTCATAACCCAGGTGGCCGATTCGCAAGTCGGTCAACGACACGGCGGAAAAGCCCTGCGCCGTGATCTGAGTCCGGTCGATTCCCGTGATCAACGGGCCGGGCGCGGCGTAGCCGAGCACGACCATGTCGCACAAGTAGCTCGGCCCGCCCAGGCCCTGCGGCTTGAACTGCACCGCCGGTTGGCCGTGACCCAAGTAGGTCGCGATCGCCGCGCCGAGGAGCACGCCGACGGGATGCCCGCCGGTGAGCTCGCCGCCGACGACCGCTCCTTCGCAGTCGTGCCAGAAGTCGCTCAGGAACCCCTTCCACGTGCTGAAGTTCACGGCGTCCGAACTCTGGAGGACGCCATCCAGGTAGCACGCGGCGACGCCGTTCGTGACGCCCAACGCACTGAAGTCCATTGTCAGTTCGTACGGATACGCCGAGCTCGACTGCAGCGCGGCCTTGGTCAATCGCATCGTGCCCAAAGACCCGGAGTAGGAGGGCTGCGCCTGCCCGACGAGCTCCACCCCCATCGTCGCGCCGATGGGCAGTTGATCGCCGACATCCAGCGCGCCGAAGTCGTGGGAGTGCGAGTCGGCGGCGCCGCCGATGGACAGGATGTCCGTCGCGCCCATGCCGAGCCAATCGCACTGCCCGCTTCCGGCGTCCACGACGGACCCGCCGGTCCCCCACACGCGCAGACCGCTGTGCGTCAGCACCTCGGGAGTTCCGGAGCAGAGCTCGAAGCTCGTCAGCGCGCCGACGTCGAACGCCGCCCAGTCGTAGATCGTGAGCGTCCAGGTTCCGACTTGGAGCGGGATCGCGCCGAGCGGCGTGTTGAGGATCCCGTGCGTCCCGGAGTTCCAAGCCAGCGCTTCGCGCCCGAAGTGTTGGTCGTAGTCGCCTCCCGGGAGCGCTCCCGCGCAATTCGCCGGAAACAGCGCTCCGAGCGCGGATCCAGCGGGCGTGATCGTGTAGTCGCCCGACAAGTCGCAATCGCCATTCGACCGGCACAGGAGGTTGTGGCTCGTTCCGGAAGGATCGGTGAGCACGATCTGCAGGTCCTGCAGCCAGGTGTGCGTCAATCCCAGCATTCGAACACCCGTGAGCACCGTCGCACCGGGCGGCAATGACGCCACGTTGAGCGTGAACACCGCAGGCGCCGTCGGCAGCACGCTGGGGTAAGCGCCACCGCCACCTGTGCCCGACGCGGGGATCGCGCCGCCACTGCCCCCTGTCGCACAGCCGAGGGTCTGCGCTTGCGCCGGCGCCATCGCGAGCGCCAACACGGCAAGGCCCGCGGCGGACCGCACAGCCCGCCGGCGTGTGACGGGCGGCCGTGCGCGCAGGCAGCGCTCCGAACGAGGGAGTTGGATTCGAGGTTTCATGGGTCGCTCCGTTGGCTTCGATCTCGGACGCGTCCTCCGCGGCGAACATCGCCGCGGTCCTGCACGTCCACCGGGACGGTTGGCGCGGGCGTCGCTCGAACGGACAGGAAAGCGCCAGGAAATGCGCGCACCCGCTCCGTTCGGCAGGAGCGGAACTCGATGCGCCTGCGCGTCGACGGCGAACTCGGCGCGGTTGATTTCGGCGTCGGCACGCCAGAAGATCCGGCGATGCCGCGAGAGTTCGGATTCGAAGCGAGGGTGCGCGGGCTTCGCGGCGGGCTCTCGCCGCGCCGGCGCCTTGCGACAAGCTGGCTGCTCGCCCTGGGCCTGTTCTCAGCATCGCCGCGACAAGAAGCGCCGAAGCAAGAGCCCAAGGACGAGACGTTCGTCCGCTGCATTCCGTGCAAGAACGTCGGCCGACTGCCGTGCGCCGCGCACAACAAGGCCGAGATGCACCTCGAGGACGACGTGCTGTGGTGCTCGACCGTCGCCGGCTGCGCCACCTGCGGCGGAACGGGCTGGCTCGACTGCGCCGACTGCGAGAACTTGCGCTGGCTCGGCGGGCTCGCGACGAAGCGCTCGCGGCAAGACGGATTGAAGCAGGCCGGCGAACGCTTCGACACGGAGATGAAACGGCCGCTGCGCAAGGTGATGACGCCGCACTTCGTGCTCGTGTGGGAGGTCGACGAGCTCAAGGTCGACAAGCGCGCCGTCAAACACCACGAGTTGATGCACCTGTACGCCACGCGCCTCGAGAAGCTCTTCGACGACTACACGAGCGTGTTGCAGGCGAGCCCGCGCGAGTTCAAGGAGCGCCTGCAGGTGTTCGTGTGGTCCAAGGCCGCCGATCAGAACGAAGGATCGACGCGCTTCGCGGGCCAGCACAGCTCGCGCGGCGTGAAGCTCCTGGGAGGCTTGGCGGTGTACTCGTTGCTCGTCGACCGCACCACGTTCCGGGACGACGAAGCGCTGCACCGCAACGTCGTGCACAACGTCGCGCACCTGATCCTCTCGCACCAGAACCCGTCGCAGTGGCTCGGCAACGTCAAGTGCGGCTGGGTCGACGAAGGACTCGCGCACTGGTTCGAGGAGCGCTACTGGGGCCTGTGCGACAACTACTGCTACGAGGAGCAGAACACGAACGTCGACTTCAAGGGCGGCAAGTGGAAGCCGGTCGTGCGCCGCATGGTCGCCGAAAACGACCTGCCTTCGATGTCGGACGTGATGCAGCGCAACACCGACGGCTTGACGCTGCCGATGCACGCGCTCAGCTTCAGCTATGTCGACTATCTGATCGCGGCCGACGCGGCGAAGTTCAACGCCCTGTGCCGCGAGCTGCGCAAGCGCACGGAGCCGCGCGAGGCGCTGAAGAAACACTTGGGCGTGAGCGCGCTCGAGCTGGAGGAGCGCTGGAAGGCGTGGGTCCTCGCGACCTATCCGGCGCGCTGACGCGCGCGCCGCGAGCATGCGGAAAGAAGTGACCGGCCCGCAATCCGCCTCGCGGCGAATCGGGAACTCTTTGCAACCGGCGCGAGACAGCAGCCGATGCTCGTCCTAGGATTTCCCAAGGTCGGCGAGGATCTCGCGCGCACGCGCGCGGGTTCGCCGGCCGCTCCTCTACCCCTGGTTCCGCTTGCCCGAGGTTCTGGACATGCTTCCGCAACGTCCTGCTGCCGCCGCGGTGAACAAGGCGCCCTCCCACGGCGTCGTCGACAAAGATGCCGCCAAGGATGCCGCCAAGCATCACGGCGCGCACACGCTCAAGGTGTGGCGCGGAACGGTCGTCGGCGTGTACGGAGACGACGTTTTCGTCGAGCTGGGCCCGCGCATGCAGGGGGTGATCTCCCTGCGCCAGTTCGAGTTCGTGCCCCGCGTCGGCGACCAGCACGATTTCACCTTGCGCGGCCGCGAAGAGGGTTTGTGGGCGCTCGCGCTCGGCGCGAAGAGCCTCGCGACCTGGGAGGAAATGGAGCCCGGCAGCCTGGTGCACGCGCGCGCGACCGGCGCGAACCCTGACGGGCTCGAGCTCAAGATCGGTCCGCTGCACGCCTTCATGCCCAAGTCGCACACCGGCCTGCCGCGCGATCAGAAGGCGAGCGTGCTGGTCGGAAAGACGCTGACCTGCGAGGTGATCGAGGTCGACCGCGAGCGCCAGCGCGTCGTGGTCTCGCGCAAGCTCGTGCAGCAGCGCGAGCGCGACAACGAGCGCCAGCGCGAAGTCGGCGCGCTGCGCGTCGGACAAGTCGTCCACGGCCGCATCTCGCGCCTCGAGGACTTCGGGGCGTTCATGACCTTCGGCCACTCCGTCGAAGGCATGGTCCACATCTCCAATCTCGCCTACGAACGCCCGCGGCATCCGGCCGAGGTCGTCCAGGTCGGCGAAGCCGTGAGCGCGAAGGTGCTCGCGATCCGCGACGGCGGCAAGCGCGTGTCGCTCGGCATCAAGCAACTCGTTCCGAGCCCGTGGAGCGGCGCCGGCGCGCGTCTCGCGGCGGGCCGCATCATCGAGGGCACCGTGAAGCGCATCGTGCCCTTCGGCGCGTTCATCGCGGTGCTCCCGGGCATCGAGGGGCTCGTGCACAACAGCCAGGCGGATCTGCGGGGCCAACGCGACCTCGCCGCGCAGCTGGAGCCGGGCTCGAAGGTGTCGGTGCGCGTCATGTCGCTCGATGCGACGCAGGAACGGCTCGCACTCTCGCTGCTGCACTCCGACGGCCGCGCGATCCTGCGCGAGGAAGCCCAGGCGATCGAGACGTTCCAGCAACTGTCGGCGCACCAAGGTGCTCCGCTGGGAGTCGAGCAGCCGAACCAGGCGCCGGCGGTGCAGCAGCACGCGGTTCCGCGCAACGGCTTCGCGCGTTCGCTCGGAAGCGTGCTGCGCGCGGCGATGGGCGAGTGAACGCGCGCGCCGCCGTGGCGCGAACGAAGGGCGCCACCCTCGACGCGGAGCGAACCCGCGCTACGGTTGGAGCGCCATGACGGTTCCCCAACCACCGCCCGCACGGAATCAGCCGTCGGGAGATCGACGAACCCAGCACCGACCGGTCCTGGTCAGCGCGTGCCTGCTCGGCCGCGAGTGCCGCTACGACGGCCGCCACAATCGCGACTCGGCGCTCGAGCGCGAGCTCGACGAACAAGGCTTGCGCGCCGTGCCGTTCTGTCCCGAGGAGCACGGCGGTCTCGGCACGCCGCGGCCGGCGGCATGGATCGAGGCGCGCTCGGCCGAACACGTGCTCGCGGGCGAAGCGCGCGTCGTCACCGACGATGGCCGCGACGTGACCGCGGAGTTCGTGCGCGGCGCCGAGGGTGCGCTCGAGACCTGCAAGACGCACGCGATCCGCCTCGCGCTGCTCAAAGAGCGCTCGCCGTCGTGCGGCGTCGCGCAAACCCACGTCGCGGGCGTCGCCGTCGACGGACCCGGAGTCACGGCCGCGCTGCTCGCGCGCCACGGCATCGAAGTGCGCGGCGTGCCTGGCCGTCGCGCGTAGGCGCGCGCGCTCCAAACGAGCACCGCCCCGGGTCGAGCAGGTCGACCCGGGGCGGTGAGTTGAGTCCGAGCGGACTTCGCAGCCCTACTTCACGGTCCACGTCTCGCCGGAGTAGAGCAGCTTCTCCAGGGAGCCCGCGCCCTTCGCGGTCTTCGCGCGCTCGATCTGCTCGTGCACGGACTTGTCGAAGATCGGGCCGTGGACGTCGCGGAAGATGCCGAGCGGCCGCGGCATCTGCGGGTCGAGGTCCATCTGCGACATCACGAACGCCGGGCCCGGCGAATGCGTGTCCGACTTCCACACATCGGCTTCCGCCGCGGGCACGATCTTCGGCTGCCAGCCGTCGATCTTGATGCCCTTGTCGAGGGTCTTGCCGAACACCATCGGCTGCCCGGGGCGCAGGTCGATCGTCTTGTCGTCGCGCACCGTCTTGTCGGCGAACGCGTCGAAGCACCCGTCGTTGAAGATCACGCAGTTCTGGTAGATCTCGACGAACGCCGCGCCCTTGTGATGCGCGGCGGCGAGGAGCACCTGCTCCATGTGCTTGAGGTGCGTGTCGATCGTGCGCCCGACGAACGTCGCGCCGCAGCCGAGCGCGAAGCTCACCGGATCCATCGGACGGTCGACCGAGCCCATCGGCGAGGTCTTGGTCTTCAAACCCTGCGGCGAGGTCGGCGAGTACTGGCCCTTCGTGAGCCCGTAGATCTCGTTGTTGAACAAGAGGATCTTGACGTCGACGTTGCGGCGCAGGATGTGCGCCATGTGGTTGCCGCCGATCGACAGCCCGTCGCCGTCGCCGGTCACCATCCACACCGAGAGCTCGGGATTCGCCGTCTTGATGCCGGTCGCGAACGCGGGCGCGCGGCCGTGGATCGAGTGGAACCCGT
>CALFYL010000383.1 GCA_937952135.1 uncultured Planctomycetia bacterium | reverse complement strand
GAAGCAGTGGATCAGGAGCGCCCACTGCGCCCTGCACACGTTCCAACGGCGGCGCGGCGCCCGCATTTCGCGGAAAAGCAGCGTGCGAGGGACGGAGGACCCGCGCGCGAACGCAGAGCGCGCAGGCGCAGCGCGGAGATCCGCACTGCGCCTGCGCGCTGCAATCCGAAGGCTCAAACGCTGAACTCGAATCAGCCGCGAGCGAGCTTCACGGCCCGACGACGTATTCGAGGGCGTTGCTGAGGAAGGTCGTGGCGATCGGGCCCTGCGGATCGCGGCCCCAGTACTGCACGTTGACGCGCGTGCCGATCTGCCCGAGCTCGACGAGCGGCGCGACGCCGAGCAGGCCCTCCGCGAAGGCGTTCATGTCGATCTGGAACGACCCCGAACAATCGCTCACCGAGGCCGGATTGCCCGCCGAGAAGGCCGGCGCCGTGCGCACGACCGGAACCTGCACGCAGAAGGTGCCCGCGAGGAAGGGCGTGTCGAGCCGTCCACCGAGGCCGTAGAACAAGAGCCCGAACTTGTTGTTCGGCGCGTCGGTGCAGCTCACCACGAAGCCCGAGTCGTGACCCGCGCGCGGCAGGCCGCTCGAGCTCAAGCGCGGCTCGCAACCCGCGCTCGTGACCGACGACGTGCAGTACACCACCGGATCGGCGTAGAGCACGCGCGCGAAGATGTCCTTGGACAGATTCACGTCGCCCACGACGAGGTTCGTCGCGGTCGAGTCGAAGGCGACGACCGAACCGTCGCCGTTCACCGTCGGGTACCGCGAAGGCCCGTTGGGCTGGCCGTCCGGCCCGGTCGGCCGCGAGGCGAGGCGCGTCACGGCGCGGTCGATGTTGCGCACGTACGTGCTGAGGAACGCGCTCGCATCGCTCGTGATCTCGGGCGCCGCACTCGTGAACACCACCGTCGATCCGTCGGCGGAGATGCGCGCTTCGCTGCCTCCGGCGCTCGTGAAACCGCCGGCGGGCGCGCCGCTCATCAAGCGCAGCGTGTTCGCCACGCGATCGACCACGTACACGTCCGCGCTGCCGTTGGCGTCGCCGAAGACGAAGTTCGTAGCGTAGGTTGCGAACGCCACGCGCCGGCCGTCCGCGGACATCGACGACTGCCAGGAATCGTCGTTCCCCTGCGCGCCGCCGGGCACACGGCTGACCAGCTCCGAGACGCCGAGCAACGTGTCGCGCACGAAGACGTCGGTCGAGCCGTTCAGGTCGTTGAACGAGAAGTTCGTCGATGCGCTGTGGAAGCACACGTAGCGGCCGTCGTCGGACACCGACGCGCGCACCGAGCCGCTGCTCCCCGCGCCGCCGAACACGCCGCGCGAGACGAGCTGGATCGTGCCCTGCTGCATGTCGCGCAAGTACACGTCCCAGTCGTCGTTCGTGTCCTCCGCCGAGTAGATGTCGCCGGTCGTGTCGAAGGCGACGAAGCGGCCGTCGAACGAGAGCGCCGGGCGCCGCGATTCGCCGGAAGCCGAGACGATGCTGCCGACCAGAGCGCTGACGCGCGTAAGGGAACCTGTCGACAGGTTCTTGAGCATCACGTCCGGCAGGCCGTTCGTGTCGAAGCCGTACAGGTTCGTCGCGTAGGTCGTGAACGCGACCCATTGACCGTCGCCGGAGAGCGCCGCCTCGACGGACGAGCCGTTGCCGAGCGTGCCGGAGGTCGAGGTGCTCACGAGCGTCACGACGTTGCTCGTGCGGTCGAACACGTACACGTCCGTGTTTCCGTTCGTATCGTTCGCCACGAGCGCTGCTTGGGTGTGGAACGCGATGCGCGAGCCGTCGCGCGAGATCGAGGGCTCATAGGCCGCGTTGAAGGCTTGGGCGCCGAACTCCGTGAGGTTCACGCGTTGCGTTTGGCCGTTGGCGCCGCCGGAAGAGGCGCTGGACGGACTCGCGAGGGCGGACGAAGCAACAAGGACGAGCGGGAAGGCGATCGAGGTGCGGAGGAACATGGAGTCAACTCGTGGGTGAGGGTCGAAGGCGGCCCGGCGGGCGGCGCTCCCCCATCAACGGCGATCCGCCGGCGCCATTTCCGGCCTCGTGCGAAGTTCTCGGTCCGCGCCCGCACAAGTGGCTGGACGCGCGAAAACGGCCCGCACGCCGCCTCGGCGCGCCCACCCGCGGTGCTCACGGACGCCGCGGATCGACCCCGTAGAGCTTGCGCACGAGAAAATCGCACGTGCGCCGCCAGCCGTAAGGCGTCCCGCCCGCGCCGTGGCCGACGCCGGGCATCACGAGCAGCTCGAAGTCCTTGTCCGCGCGGATCAGCGCGTCGACGACCTGCAGGGTCGAGGCCGGATCCACGTTCTCGTCGGCCTCGCCGACGATGAGCAGCAGTTCGCCCTGCATGCGGGCCGCGTGCACGACGTTGCTCGACTCCTCGTAGTGCGGCCCGACCGGCCACGACATCCACAGCTCGTTCCACCACACCTTGTCCATGCGGTTGTCGTGGCAGCCGCAGTCCGCCACCGCGGCCCTGTAGAAGTCGCCGTGATCGATGAGCGCGCGCAGCGCGTTCTGGCCGCCCGCCGAACCGCCGTAGATGCCGACGCGCGAGAGATCGACTTCGGGGTGCGCCGCCGCGAGCGCCCTCAGCCACGCGATCCGGTCGGGAAAGCCTGCATCGGCGAGGTTCTTCCAAGCGACGTCGTGAAAGGCCTTCGAGCGTCCGTTCGTGCCCATGCCGTCGAGTTGCACGACGACGAAGCCGAGCTCCGCGAGCTCCTGCGCGCGGCCGTGGTGCGCCGCGAAACGCTTGGGTGTGTGCGCGCCGTGCGGACCGGCGTAGATCTGTTCGACCACCGCGTACCTGCGCTCGGGATCGAAGTTCGTCGGCCGAAACACGACGCCCCAGATGTCCGTCGCGCCGTCGCGGCCCTTCGCGACGAAGCGCTGCGGCTCGCGCCAGCCGCGGGCCTGCAGCTCCGCCGTATCGGCGCGCGCGAGCTCGCACACGAGCGTTCCGTCGCTCGCGCGGCGCAGCTCGGACACCGGCGCATGATCGACGCGCGACCAGCGGTCGACGTAGAAACGGCCGTCGGGCGAGAACGCGAGCTCGTGCGTGCCGTCGCCCTCGGTGAGCGCCAACGGCTCGCCGCCGTCGTAGCCGACGCGCACGAAGTGCTCGTGGTACGGATCCTCACCCGCGCGCCGGCCGCCGACGCGCAGGACGAGCTCGCGCAGCTCGTCGTTCGTCGACACCACGCCGCGCACGACCCACTCCCCCGCCGTCACGGCGCCGAGCACCTCGCCGCTGCGCGCATCGATGCGGTAGAGGTGGTTCCAGCCGCTGCGCTCGCTCATCCACAGGAGCTCGCGGCCGCCCGCGACACGGTGCAGAAACGTCTTGTGCGCGTAGTCGAAGAACGTCGCACAGCGCTCGTCGACGATCGCGCGCGCTTTTCCGTTCGTCGCGTCGACGCGCACGACGCGCATGACGCGGTGCCCGCGCTCGTTGTAGAGAAACGAGAAGGCCGACGAATCGCGCTCCCACTCGAGCCGGTCGATGGACCACGGCTGCGCGAACAACTCGCGCTCGAGCGCGATCTCGCGGCAGCTCTCGAGGCCGGTCCCGACCTCGAAGAGGTGCGGAAACGACTGCGGAAGCTCGTCGCCGGGCTTGAGGTACGCGTAGCTGTTCAACTTGGGCTGCACCGAATCGCGCGGCGCGCTCTCGATGTAGTGCACGCGCCGATCGCCGCCGCGCGTGCGCTTCCAGGCGACGAAGCGCGTCGAGTCCGGCGACCACGCGAGCGGCCCGCTCCACGCGTCGCTCTCGCTGCCGTCCTGGGTCAGTTGCCGCTCGATTCCATCGGCGCCGACGAGGTGCAGGTCGCGCCCGCGCACCGCGAGCATCCAGCGACCGTCGGGCGAGCGCCCGGGCTCGAGACGGACCGGCCGCGACGGGCTGAGCTCGCCCAGGTCCTGCGGACCGATGCGGATCCGCTCGACGCCGAGCCGTGCGCGCGCCGCTCCGAGGTCGCGGCCCTGCGCATCGCGCACCAGCCAGTTGTGCCCATCGAACGTGCGTTGGGTGCGCTCGGCGCCCGGTTCGAGTTCGCCGTACGAACGCCGCCGCCCGCGCCCGTCGATCCACATCAACTCGACCGCGCTGGCGCGCTCGTTCACGAACGTGACCACGCATTCCTCGCCGTCTCGACTCGGCCCGAAATCCGCGCCGAGGTCGCCGGCGCGATCCGAGGCGTGCGGCGCATCGCTCGCGAGGCTCAGCTCGCCGCTCGCGCGCGCCCAACGCACGTCGCGCTCGCCGAGGCGCGCGCCGAAATCATCGAGCCCGAGCGCGTGGACGCGGGCCGGCGCGCCTTCCCAGCCCTTCGCGCGCGCAGCGGCGACGAAGCGCTCGTCGAACACGGCTTCGTTCGTTCCGCGCTCCGCGTCGACGATGCGCCAGCGCGCGGCGCCGTCGAAGCGCTCGTCCGCGAACCACAGCCTCGGCGCCGCTTCGAGCCAGTGCACGTCGACGCGCGCGTTGCGGACCGCTCCGGCGAAGCGTTTGGCGAGCTCCGCCGCGCGCTCGTAGTCGGCGCGCGAGCCCTGCGGGACGGCGCGCGCCGCGGCCAGCGCGTTCGCGGCGAAGAACAGCGGAAGGATTCGAAGAACGATGCGGAGCGCTCGCGTGCGTTGCATGGCGGCGCGCATGGTAGGCCGGCGCCGTACTCTGTGCGCGGCGAACATGCTGCTCGTGATCGACAACTACGACTCGTTCACGTGGAACCTGCACCAGGCGCTCGCGAGCCTCGATGTGGAGTTGCGCGTGGTGCGCAACGACGCGCTCACGGTCGACGACGCGCTCGCGACCGGCGCGCGCGGGATCCTGCTGAGCCCGGGACCGGGCCGCCCCGCGGATTCCGGCATCTGTCCGCAGCTCCTCGCGCGCGCTCCGGCGAGCTTGCCGATCCTCGGCGTGTGCCTCGGCCACCAGGCGCTGGTCGAGCACGGCGGCGGCCGCGTCGTCGTCGATCGCGCGCCGGTGCACGGCCGCGCGACGCGCACGTGGCACGACGGCTCCGCGCTGTTCGAGCACGCGCCGAATCCGTTCGAGGCCGGGCGCTACCACTCGCTGCACGCGCAGCGCGACACGCTGGGGCGCGAGTGGATCGTGAGCGCGTGGACAGACGACGGCCGCGTGATGGCCGTGCGCCACGCGGCCTTGCCGCGGTTCGGCCTGCAGTTCCACCCCGAGTCGATCCTCACGCCCGCGGGGCCGTCGATGCTCGCCGCCTTCGCGCGCATCTGCGGCGAAGCACCCGCGGGCGAGGCGCCGCCGGTGCTTCGTTAGGGTCCGTTCTTCCCGTTGGGCTCGCGGCGCGCGAGCCTGTGCTCCGAACGAGTCTCCGCGCTACTGCACGCTCTCGAAGTCGTGTTGCGCGCTGCCGCGCTCGAAGGTGTTGCCGAACACCGGCGCCTGGGCTTCGAGCACGTCGAAGTGCGTACCGCCGCGGAACACGACCCGGTCGTGGAACAGCGTGTTGCGCGCCGTGACCGTGTCCGCGCCGACGCCCCCGAGGACGGCGGAGCGCGAGCCCACTTCGTTGGTCGGGTTCGCGACATCGCCGAGGTGAACGAGGTCGTCGCCGGCCCCCGCGTGGATCGAGAGGCTGCCCGCGACGAAGTTCGCCGCCACGCCCGCCTCGCTTGCGAGCGCGACGTGGTCCTGGCCGCCGCGCGTCTGGAGCAGCATGCTCCCCGCCACGTTGTTGCCGCTGATCAGCAGCTTGTCGTTGCGCGCGCCAGTGTTGACCACGACGTCCTGCGAAACCGTGTGGCCGCGCAAACCGAGGGTCAAGCCGTTGCCCGCGACGAACAACGAGCCGAGCACGACATTGCCGACTTGATCGGCGCCCGCGAGCGCGATGAGGTCGCCGCCGGGACCCGCGGCGCCGGCGTAGAGCACCCAGTCGCCGCGGATGAGGTTGCGCGTCGCGAACAGCGTGTCGTCGCCGCCGCCGAGCTCGACCGAAACCCCCGCGAGGGTCTGGCCATCAGTCATCAACAGGAAGTCGTCGCCGCTGCCGAGCGACACCGCGATCTCGCCGACGATGCCCGTGAGCGTCACCGACGGCGCGCCGTTCACGAGCGTGCCGCCGAGGCCGCTGACGCGCACGGTTCCGTCGAGCGCCGAGAGCTGCACTCCGTCCGGGCCCGAGCTGCCGATCACGTGCAGTTCCCCGGAGGCGACGAAGGCCTGGACCTGCGCCGAGGCGGCGGACGCCAGAACGGCGGCCGCGAGGCCCGCGACGAGACGACTCGAGTGGATTCCCATGCTGTGCTCCTGCTGAACCGAGAGAACGGATGAACTTGGGCTGAGGATCGGAGCGCCGGCCGAACGCGCGCGTCGAACTTGCCCGACGCGGCGCCCGACCCGCGGCTCATTCGACGGACTCGACCGAGAAGGTCGCGAAGGGGCCGAAGACGTTGCCTTGGCCGGGATTCGCGGCGACGACGCGGTCGAAACCGTCGCCGCCCAGCGCGAGGACCGGACCGATGAACTCGGAGCGCCGCACCTCCAGCGTGTCGTTGCCCGAGCCGAGCGAGAGCCACGCGTGGCCCCCGACGGTCGAGACGCCGCCGAGATCCGAGCCGATGCGGACGAGGTCGTTGCCCGATCCGGACTCGATCACGAGGTCGCCGTGGATCTGGTTGCCTTCCGAGTCCGAGAACGAAGCGAACTGCACCTGGTCGTGGTTGTTGCCGGTCGCGACGTACACATCGCCGAGCACCGTCACGATGCCGTCGACATGCAAGAAGTCGGGCCCGCTGCCGCTCACCAGCAGCATGTCGCGGCCGACCACGCAATCGCGCGCGCCGATCGTCAGGTGCTGGCCGGTCACCGCCAGCGAGCGCGCGATCGAGTTGCCCTCGCCGGCCGAGCCGGAGAGCGCGACGACGTCGCCGTGCTGCGCCGCATTTCCGCCGTCGATCCACAGGCTCGCGCCGAACTGGTTGCGCTCGCCGTAGAACAGATCGTCGCCGTTTCCCAGGCTCACGAGCACGTCGCCCGGGCGCTGCGAATCGGTGAAGCGCACGACGTCGCCGCCGCTGCCGGTCGCGACCACGACGGCGCCCCAGACGCCGCTGAAGTTCGCGACAGCGGCGCCGTTGACGGCGGTCCCGCCATTGGCGGTGACGCTGACGTCGCCGCCGACGCCTCGGAGCCACAGGTCGTCGGCGCCCGAGCTGCCGACGACGAACAAACTGCCGCAGAATTTGAAGGCGACCGATTGCGCGGAAGCGAGGGGGCTGAGGGCCGCGCAGGCGAGCAAGGAGCGGAGAAGGAACGTCGTGGTGCGGTTCATGGAGTGGAAAGCTGCTGGGGTGAGAACTGGGACCGGGAACGGACACCCGTGCCCGGGCGCGCGCTCTCAGGTGAAACCTACTCGCCCTTGCGTGCGCGTGCGGCGAACGAAGCGACGCGATCGAGCGAGGACTTTCAACTCCGTCATCCCCGTCATGTGGCGCGAGTGAGCCGGCCCACGCGTGGGAAGAAACTTCCGGAAGGCAGCGCGCCGCGAGGGGTAGAGTTTCGCCGCTCGTGCCGCGCTCCTCGACGATTCTCAGCGCCAGCTTGGCCTTCGGCGCCGCAGCCCTGCTCGCCCTCGCCGTCTTGCTCGCGACGCCGCCGCCGCTGCCGACTCCGCGTGAAGTCGACTGGGCGAGCCACGCGGCGGGCCCGACGGACGAGCTCGCCGTTTACTGGGTCGGCCACAGCTTGATCAACGCGCGCGACGGCCGCGTCGAGGGCTCGCGCAACATGATCGAGCGCGTCGGCGATTTCGCCGCGTCGCAGGGGCTCGCGTACGAGGGCTTCGACAACACGATCTACGGAGCGTGCCTGTCGATGCTGTGGCGCGGCGTACCGCACTTGCACGAGCGCCGCGTGCCGGAGATGCTCGAACGCCTGCGGACCTTGTTCGAGCACGGCGAACGCTTCGACGCCCTGGTCATGACCGAGGGCGTGCCGCTCGAAGGCGCGATGCGCTACGAACACTCGGCCTACTACGCGCAGCAGTTCTACGGCGCGCTGCTCGAGCGCAATCCGGCTGCGCGCGTGTACCTCTACGAGTGCTGGTCGAACCTGCACGCGAGCGATGCGGGCCGCTTCTATCCGCGCCCGAGCGTCTACGACTGGAGCGCGCGCCTGGCAGAGGACCGCAAGCGCTGGGAGCAGCTCGCCGACCTCGCCTCGACGGGCGCCGTGCCCGCGCCGGGCTTGCGCGGTCGCTTCGAGCGCTGGTTCGGCGCCGACGAGCGCGGCCGAACGACGGGCGCGCCGATCTTCCTCGTGCCGGTGGGCACGGTGTTCGGCGCGCTGGCGAAGCTCACGCCCGAGGAGCGGCCGCGGTTCGAGGGCCGCGCGCTCGAGCTCGCGGACTTGTTCTCGAATGCCTACACCGATTGGCCGAGCGGCTGGCCGCTTGAAGCCGCGCTGCCCGCCGAGGAAGAGCAGGCGCAACTCGCGAAGCTCCCTCTGCGCCACCCCGGCGAAGCGCTCGACGACATCCATCCGAGCGATCTCGGCGTGTACATCGCGAGCCTCACGCACTTCGCCACGCTCTACCGTCGCACACCCGTGGGCTTGCCGGCGTCGGTCGCGGGACTCGACGAACCGAACGCGCGGCGCCTGCAAGAGCTCGTGTGGGAGCTCGTGCGCCGCGATCCGCGCACGGGCGTGTCGGCGCGCTGATTCGCCGGGTTGCGGGGTCAGTCCAGACGCGGCAATTCGATCTCGACGCGCGCGCCGTGGGGCCGCCGGTTCGAGGCCTGGATCGTGCCTCCCGCGAGCCGCACCAGGCGCGCGACCGAGCTGAGCCCGAGCCCCGAACCCACCCCCGGCGGTTTGGTGGTGAAGAGCGGTTCGAAGAGGTGCGCGAGCGCGGAGTCGCTGAAGCCGGGTCCGTCGTCCTCGAAGCGCACTCGCACCGTCGGCCCCGGCGCGCCCGGCAGCGCCGCGGGCGGCGCTCCGCTGACGATCGAGAGCTTCACGGCGCCGCGCCCGCCGAGTGCGTCGCGCGCGTTGGTCGCCAGGTTGATGAGCACCGAGTCGAGTTCCTGCGCGCCGAGGGGCACCCTCGCCGCGTCGCCTTCGACGTCGACCTCGAAGTTCACGCAGTCGCCGAGCACGCGCCGCAACGTCGGCGCCTGACGCTCGACTTCGACGTGCAGGTCGCTGGATTCGGGCTTCGAGAGCCGCTCGCCCTGGCCGAGGGCGAGGAGCTCGCGCACGTGGCGGGTGGCCTTGTCGAGCTCGGACTCGAGCGACGTCAGGCAGTGTTCGGTCGCCGAACCGGCCGGCAGGTCGTGGCGCAGGAGTCCGATCCAGCCCGAGAGCACCGTCAGGCGGTTGTTGAAGTCGTGCGCGACGTGCCCCGCGACTCGGCCGAGCGCGTCCAGCCGCTCCAGCGCGATCAAACGTTGCTCGCTCTCGCGGCGGCGGCGCACTTCGTAGGCGCGCGAGATGTGGCTGGCGAGCGTCGACGCGGCGCATTGATCGAGGATCGACCAGTGGCGCGGCTCGCCGACGTGCTCGATGCACAGCACGCCGACCACCTCGCCGTCGACTCGAACCGGCGAGTCGATCAGCGAGGGGATGCCGAGCGGCGCCAGGTAGTCGGCGGCGAAATCGCTCGTGCGGGGATCGAGCTGGCAGTCGTGGGCGACGAGCGAGATCGAGCTCTCGAGCGCTCGGCGGTAACGCGGCGGCGAAACCAGCACCGCGCCGCGCTCATAGGTTCCCGCCGTGCGCCGGTAGAGCATCGCGCACTCGAGGCTCTTGTGGTCTTGCGCGAACTCCCACACGCTCACGCGCTCGACCTCGAGCAACTCGGCCGCCACGCGCGTCGCATCGCGCAGCGCGCCCTCGAAGTCCCAGAGCGGCCGCCGCTGCAACCGCAGCAGCGCGTCCTGCCGCCGCGCAAGCTCGCGCATCATCTCGCGGCGCTCGGCCTCGCTCTGAACCCGCACCGGGTTCTGCGCGATCCGTTGGTTCACCAGCCGCTCGATCTGCGCGCTCTCGGGCTCGGCGTTGCGCGCCCCGGGCTCGCCCCAGCGGAAGATCACCTCGATGTCCGGGTGCGTTCGCTGCAGTTCGGAGACGTCGTCGTGCGCGCCGTGCCACGGGAACGGCAGATCCGCGATCACGAGATCGACGTTCGCCGCCTCGAGCTCGCGCCGCAGCTCGGGACGCGAAGCAACGCGGGTGAGTTCGAGCGGCGCGGCGCCGTTCGCCAACTCGACGGCGAGCAAGCGACTCTCGTCCGGCGAGTCGGAGATGTGGACGACACGGCGAGCAGCGACGCGGGCATTCATCGGCAGGCCCTTGACAAAGCGGGTCGCGCAGCCACGGAGGTGGAGGCCGCCCGCCCGGTGCAATTGTGCGCCTGTCGGCCGCGAACCACAAACTATGCCGTTCGGGCACGCGCGAAGCCGGCCACGGCGTCCCGGGACTGGGTTGAATGGACGATGCGGAGTGCTCGCGACACGGCTCTCGACGCCGAAAGCCCGGCTCTCGGGCGCTGGAGAGCCGCTCGCGCGGGCTCGGCGCGCCGCGAGAGCGTTCGACCGAGCGGGACGAGCCGCGATGAGACCCGTATCATTCGGGGCTTGGATGCGGCCCTCGAAACGCCAAAGAAACCCCTTCGGATGGGATGCTCCAGTGTTTTCGGGGCCCGGCGGGCCGCGGCTCCAGAGCCGGCGCGGCGAGGCTCGATACTCGTTCGGCGCCGCACGCCCCGGCAAGCGCCGAGATCTCCGTCGTCGTTCCTCTCGTCCGGCTCGTCCATGATCCGCAGCGTCGACTCGCCCCGCCCCCAGCAGGACCGCCCGTCGTGACCGTCGCCATCGTCGGCGCCGGCGTCACCGGCTTGTCGCTGGGCTACTTGCTCCTCGAGCAGGGCATCCCGGTCCGCATCTACGAAGCGGCGACGCATGCGGGCGGCCTGGCGGCGACCTACCGGCGCGACGGCTTCTCGTTCGACCTGGGTCCGCACGAGTTCGTGTCGGACAACCCGGCGCTCAAGGTGCTGCTCGAGAAGGTCTGCGGCGACGACCTGATCACGGTCCGCAAACGCGTCGCGCAACACTTCCGCGGCCGCGCGCTGAGCTACCCCTTCGAAGTCTCCGACGTCGTGCGCAGCATGGGCACGGTGCTCTCGGCGCGCATCGTGGCCGAAGCGCTGCTCGCGCCGCTTCGCAAGGACCGCTCGAGCGATCCGAACTTCGAGAGTTGGACTCGCGCGCACTTCGGTCCGACGCTGTACGACATCTACTTCGGCCCCTACACGCGCAAGGTCTGGGGCGTCGAGCCGACGGAACTCGACATCGCCACCGCGAAGTCGCGCATCAGCGTCGATTCGGCGTGGGAGCTGATGAAGAAGACTCTCGCTCACCATTTCTTCGGGAAGGAAGAGTTCGAGAATCCGCACAGCGAACTGCGCCACACGTTCCTGTACGTCAAACACGGAATCGGCACGCTGCACGAGCACCTCGAGGCGCGCGTGCGGGCGATGGGCGGCGAAATCCACTTCGGCAAGCGCCTCGCGCACATCGAGGTCGACGGCTCGCGCGTGCGAGCGCTGCGCTTCGAGGACGGCGTGCGCGACGAGAGTTTCGACTACTGCGTCTCGAGCGCGCCGCTGCCGCTGGTCGCCAAGCTCGCGCTCGGGGCGGACGATCCGCGCCGCGCCGCGACCGAGAAGCTGCCCTTCCGCGGCATGGTGTTCGTGTTCCTGCGCGCGCGCCAGCCGAAGCTCTCCGACTACCACT
>CALFYL010000382.1 GCA_937952135.1 uncultured Planctomycetia bacterium | reverse complement strand
GCCAGGTCGACGATCTCGTTCACGAGCTGCACGTGGCTCATTCCGCTCGCGCGCGCCGCCATGGCGAACTCGCTGTCCTGCTCGAGGTAGCACGACGCGTTGACCTCGAGCACGAAGATCTCGCCCGTGTCGGTCACGCGCATGTCGACGCGGCCGTAGTCGCGCACCCGCAGCGCGCGGTAGGCGCCGAGCGCGACGCGCTGCACCTTGGCGCGCAACTCGTCGGGCAGCTCCGCGAGCACCGTCTTCGTGCCCTTGTACTCGGCGCTGCGCGTCATCCACTTCGCCTTGCCGGTCATGATCTTCGGCGCGCCCTCGGGCAGACCCGAGAAGTCGACCTCGATCGGCGGCAACACGACCGGCTGCGCGTTGCCGAGGACGCCGACGTAGAGCTCGCGCCCGTCGACGTACTCCTCGACCAGCGCCGCGTCGTGGATCTTGTCGTGGATGGCGAGGATGCGCTTCATCATGTCGCGGATGTTGCTCACCAGCGCGTTCGCCTCGATGCCGATCGAGGCGTCCTGGCGCAGCGGCTTGACGAACAGCGGCATGCGCAGGTTGCCGCCCGTCTCCATCTCCGAATCCTGCGAAAACACGCCGAAATCGGGGTAGCGGATGTTGTCGAAGGCGAGCAGCTTCTTCGTGACCGCCTTGTCCTGTTGCAGGTAGAACTCGCCCGGCCCGCCGCCGGTGTAGCGCAGTCCGAGCAGGTCCATCACGGCGACGACGCCGACCGCGCCGTACAGCACGGGGCCGAAGCTCTCGCACAGGTTGAAGACCAGGTCCGGCTCGGCCTTCTGAAGGTCGTCGACGAGGCGCTTGAGGTCGGGCGCGACGGCCGTGATCGAAACCTCGTGCCCGCCCGCGACCAGCGCCTTGGCGACCTGGTCGCCGACCACGTCGTAGGCCGGCGGGTCGCTCGAGTATTGGTCGATGAGGATGGTGATGCGCATGCCGTTCGCGCGCACAGCAGCGCGAGGGGCGGGCAATCTAGCGCGCCGCGCGCGGCTTGTCCCGATGGTTGCCGTCCGAAGCAGTTACGATCGACGCCCGCCGCGCAGCGACGGCCCGTCGCGCAGCGACTCGCATGGCCCGACTCTTCGACTTCTCTTGGCGCTTCGACGCTTGGTTCGACTCGCTGCCGCCGTCTCCGCGCGACGTCGGGCGCGTCGAAGGCTGCGTGCTCCGCACCGGCCCCGGTCGACGCGCGACCCCGACGAGCGTGCGCCTGATCGAAGGCCGCGGCGTCGAGGGCGACGCGTGGCCGACGCACCCGCACAGCCTTCCCGAGAACCAGGTCGCGCTCATCAACGTGCACGTCCTGCGGTCGGTCGCGGGCGCCGATCCGCAGCGGATGGCGCTCTCCGGGGACAACCTGCACGTGGACCTCGACCTCGGCGAAGCGAATCTGCCGGTCGGATCGACCCTGGAGCTCGGCGACGCGCTCTTGCGCGTCACGGCCCTCCCGCACCGTCCGTGCGGCAAATTCGTCGAGCGTTTCGGCGCCACCGCGGCGAAGCGCGTCGCGCGCGCCCTGCGCGTCGGCCGCCGCGGCCGCGGGGTGTTGTGCGAAGTCGTGCGCGGCGGCATGGTGACGGTCGGGGACTCGATCCGTGTGACCCGCCCGCGGTAGCAGCGCGGCCGAGCTGTGCGGGTCGGTGCTCGTCCGACGTTTGCCGCACCCATGCCGCTGCGCATCCTCCAATCGCTCAAACGCGCGAGTCGCGGGGCGAGTTCGTCGAATGGCGAGGGGCCGCTGCGCTACGTGCGCGAGCCGCGGCTGCTCGTCGGCGGCAACCACGCGTTGTTGTTGCGGCGCGGCGAAGAGGCCTATCCCGCGATGCTCGAGGCGATCGCGAACGCGCGGCGCAGCGTGCACCTGGAGACCTACATCCTGCGTGCGGACGCGACCGGCCGGCGCTTTCAGGCCGCCTTGATCGAGCGCGCGCGCCGCGGCGTCGTCGTCCGGCTGATGTACGACTCGGTGGGCTCGCTCAACCTCGTCTCCGACGCCTACCTCCGCGAGCTGTCCGAGGAGGGCGTCGAGATCGTCGAGTACCACCCGATCACTCCGTGGCGCCGCCGCCTGCTGGAGCGCCTCCACGGCTTGCGCGCCAGCACCGCCGCGCGCCTGGGCCGTCCGCTCAAGCCGCGCCGCGTGCTTCGCGAGCCCGGGCACTTTGGCTTCAACCGCCGCAACCACCACAAGATCCTCGTCGTCGACGACGAGATCGCCTTCACGGGCGGCATGAACATCGGCGACGAGTACGCGCCGCTCCCGGACGGCCGCAACTGGCACGACCTGCAGGTGAAGGTCGAAGGCCCGGTGGCGCGCGGACTCGCGCGCATCTTCCACCGTTCGTGGGTCGAAGCCGGCGGCGATCTCTTCCCGCAGCCGATCGCGCCGCTGCCCAGCTCGGCGCGCGTGCCGATGCTCGCGCACACCTGCGACAACCTCGGGCTCGTCAACCGCTCGCGCATGCACGGCGCCTACCGCCACGCGATCCGCCACGCGGAGCGCAGCGTGAGCATCATGAACGCGTACTTCATTCCCGATCAGTTGCTTCGTTGGGCGCTGAAGGCGGCGGCGAAGAAGGGTGTGAGCGTGCGCGTCATCGTGCCCGCGAGTTCGGACGTCCTGCTCGTCGGCTATGCGAGCCGTTATCTGTTCGGGCGCCTGCTGCGAGCCGGCGTGCGCATCTTCGAGTACGAGGGCGAGATGATGCACGCGAAGGCGGGCGTGATCGACGGCGAGTGGGCGACGATCGGCAGCTACAACCTCGACAAGCGCTCGATGTTCCACAACCTGGAGGCGGGCGTGGTGGTGCTCGACAAGGAGTTCGGCGGCAGCCTCGAGCGCGAGTTCGAAGCGAGCCTGCAGCACTGCCGCGAGGTGCTCTTGCCGCTGTGGAACCACCGCCCGCTCTCCCAGCGCCTCCTCGAGGGGTTCGCGCACATGTTTGCTTACTGGCTGTGAAGTCGCTCGGTAGCATGCGGAGCCCGTCC
The DNA here is from genome assembly GCA_937952135.1 of uncultured Planctomycetia bacterium. GTDB lineage: Bacteria > Planctomycetota > UBA1135 > UBA1135 > WYBT01. The sequence continues at coordinate 14,934 of CALFYL010000382.1, read as the reverse complement.
CGAAGGAGTTCCAACATGTTTCACGCCTGCCTCCGCGTCGTTTGCGCGTCCGTTCTGCTCGTCTCGAGCGCCGCTGCACAAGCGAAACTCCCGGTCCTGATCGTCAGCGGCGCCAACAATCACGACTGGCGCTGGACCTCGCCGTCGCTCGAGCGAATGCTCGAGCGGAGCGGGCGCTTCGAGGCCGACATCACCTACGAGCCGGTGAAGGCGCTCGCGGACGCGGCGATTCTCGCGCGCTACAAGGCGATCGTGCTCGACTACAACGGGCCGCGCTGGGGCGAGGCGGCGGAGAAGAACTTCCTCGACGCGGTGCGCGGCGGCGTCGGCGTGGCCGTGATCCACGCGGCGAACAACGCGTTCCCGGGCTGGAGCGAGTACGAGTTGCTCGTCGGCGATTGCTGGCGCGACGGAACCGGACACGGCTCGTTCCACGAATTCGATCTCAAGCTCGTGGACACGACGCATCCGATCACGCAGGGCCTCGGTGCGTTCGTGGCGCACCCCGACGAGCTCTACCACAAGCTCGTGCGCACGCCGGGCGCGACGCACCGGACGCTCGCGACGGCCTTCTCGAGTCAGGAATCCGGCGGCACGGGCCGCGACGAGCCGATGGTGCTCGTCGGGAACTACGGCAAGGGCCGTGTGTTCCACACGCCGCTGGGCCACGTGTGGCCGGGCGTGCCCGAAACGCGCACGAGCCACGAGGATCCGCAGTTTCAGCGGCTCGTGGCGCGGGGAGTCGAGTGGGCGGCGATGGGAGCGCCCGCGAACGAGCCCGTGGCGGTGGCGGCGAGTTTCGCGGCCGGGGATGGTTGGAGCGTGCTCTTCGACGGCAAGTCGGCCGAGAAGTGGCGCGGCTACAACCAGAAGGGTTTCCCCGAGAAGGGCTGGGCTGTGGTCGACGGCGCGCTGGTGTGCACCAGCGGCGGCGGCGACCTGATCACGACCGAGCAGTTCGACGACTTCGAGCTCGAGTTCGAATGGCGCGTCACGGCGAAGGCGAACAGCGGCGTGATGTACCGCGTCGTGGAGTCGAAGGACCCGACGTACTTCACCGGGCCCGAGTACCAGGTGCTCGACAACGGGTACTTCGACGGGAAGATCGACTATCGGCACTCCGCCGGCGCGCTGTACGAGGTCTGCCCCGCGAACGAGCGCGCGGGTCCGCGCAAGGTCGGCGAGTTCAACCAGGCGCGCATCGTCGTGCAGGGCTTCAAGGTCGCGCACTTCCTGAACGGCAAGCTCGTCGCGCAGTGCGACTTCGCCTCGCCCGAAGGCCGCGCGGCGGTGGCGGCGACCAAGTTCGCGCAGATGCCGAACTTCATGAAGAGTCCGCGGGGCCACATCGCGCTGCAGGATCACGGCGACGAGGTCGCGTACCGCAACATCCGCATCCGGCCGCTGGAGAAGCCGACGGCGCTGCTTGGCGGCAAGAACCTCGAGGGTTGGACCTTCCACCTGAGCGACGGCGGCGATCCGGCGAACACGTGGAGCGTGAACGCCGAGGGGGTGCTGGTGTGCACCGGCAAGCCCGCGGGCTACATCCGCACCACGGCCGACTACACGAACTACGTGCTCGAGTTCGACTGGCGCTGGAATCCGCAGGGCGACGGCAACCGCAACAGCGGCGTCCTGCTGCGCATGGTCGGCGAGGACAAGGTCTGGCCGAAGAGCCTCGAAGCGCAGCTCCAGAGCGGTTCCGCCGGCGATTTCTGGGTCATCGACGGGTTCCCGTGCGTGACCGATCCCAAGCGAACGAACGGCCGCAACTGCAAGCGCGCCGCCGACGCGGAGGTCGAGAAGCCGTTGGGCGAGTGGAACCACTACCGCATCACGGTCGACCACGGCAGCGTGACGCTCGAGGTCAACGACCAGGTCGTGAACGCGGCGACCGAAGTGCTCGAGACGCCGGGGAAGATCTGCCTGCAGTCCGAAGGCGCCGAAATCCACTTCCGCAACATCACCCTGCGCCCGCTGAAATAGCGAGGGTCGTGCGGAGGAAGTTCGCCACGTCCTCGAGCTCCTCGGCGCACACCTCGTGCTGCATCGGATAGGTCTTGAAGTCGATCTTCCATCCGAGCGCCTCGAGCTTGCGCACCGACGCCACGCCGCGGTCGTAGGTCACCATCGGGTCCTCGCTTCCGTGCACCCACAGGATCGGGATGTCGCGGTTCGCCGCCGAGGCTTCGTTGTCGAGCGTGTCGGCGTGCACGAGGTAGCACGAGAGCGCGACGATCCCCGCGAGCCTCTCGGGGCGTCGCAACGCGACGTGCAACGCCATCGCGCCGCCTTGGCTGAAGCCCGCGAGCACGATGCGCTCCGGCGGAACTCCGCGGCGCTGCTCCTCGTCGATCAGGCGCTCGACGCCGCGCCGCGTGCGCTCGATGCCCGCGGGATCGTGGCGCGAGGCGGGATCGAGGTCGCGGATGTCGTACCAGGCCGGCATCACCATCCCCATGTTGATCGACACGGGGATGCGCGGCGCGTTCGGGAACACGAAGCGCACGCCGAGCTCGCGCGGCAGGTGGAGGTGCGGCACGATCGGCTCGAAGTCGTGCCCGTCGGCGCCCAGGCCGTGCAGCCAGATCACGCTCGCGCGGTGGGGGCCCTGAGGTTCGACGACGACGCACTCGAGGTGTTCACGGACGTTGGAGCTCATTCGGCGCAGGGTAGCCGACGCACTAGGATTTTCGCGTGCCCGAACTGCCGGACATCACGGTCTACATCGACGCGCTGCGCGAGCGCGTGAGCGGCGCGCGACTCGTGCGCCTACGCATCGCGAGCCCGTTCCTCCTGCGCTCGGTCGCACCCTCGCCGGCGGAGTTCGAAGGCCGCGAGCTCAGCGGCCTGCGGCGGCTCGGCAAGCGCATCGTGTTCGAGTTCGAAGGCGAGCTGTTCGCCGTGTTGCACCTGATGATCGCGGGCCGCTTGCGTTGGAAGCCCGCGGGCGCCGCGCTGCCCGCCAGGCACGGCCTCGCCGCGTTCGACTTCACGAGCGGCTGCGCGATCCTGACCGAAGCGGGCACGAAGCGCCGCGCGTCGCTGCACCTGGTTCGCGGCGCGAGCGCGCTGGCGGACCACGACCCCGGCGGCCTCGACGTGCTCGGCGCGTCGCTCGAACAGTTCACGAGCGCGCTCACCGCCGAGAACCACACGCTCAAGCGCGCACTCACCGACCCGCGCAGCTTCAGCGGCATCGGCAACGCCTACTCCGACGAGATCCTGCACGCGGCGCGGCTCTCACCCCTGACTTGGACGCAGCGTCTGACGCCGGACGAGCTCGCGCGACTTCACGCCGCGGCTCGCTCGACACTCGAGACGTGGATCGCGCGGCTGCGCGCGGAACGCGGGAGCGGCTTTCCCGATAAGGTCACCGCGTTTCGGCCCGAGATGGCGGTGCACGGCCGATTCCGAGAACCCTGTCCGGTCTGCGGCGCGCCGATCCAACGCATCGTGCACGCCGAGAACGAGATGAACTACTGCGCGCGCTGTCAGACGGGCGGCAAGCTGCTCGCGGACCGCGCGCTCTCGCGGCTGTTGAAAGGCGATTGGCCCAAGACACTCGACGAGTGGGAGCGCGCGCGGCCGCGGCTACAATCGTGAGATGGACGTCCACTGGTACTACCACCGCAAGTCGTGAACGAGTTGCGTGCGCGCCGACGAGTATCTCGCCGCGCGCCGCATTGCCGTCCGTGAGATGGCCGACGCCCGCAAGGAGCGCTTTTCGAAAGAAGATCTGCGCGAGCTTTTCGCCGGATCCAAACGCGTGATCGCGGTCAAGGCGAAGCGGCGCGTGGAGTTCGATCTGGAGCGGGGATTCGACTTGGACGCCCTCGCGGAGTCGGTGATCGGCCCGACCGGCGGACTGCGAGCGCCCACGGTCAAAGTCGGGACTACGGCTTTGGTGGGTTTCGCTCCCGAGACTTGGGACGAGGTCTTCGACGCCTCGTGAAGGCTCGCCCAGGCCCGCTCTGCTAGGCTTGAGGCACGTGAGTGAAAGTGCAGATCAATGCTCGGCAGCGTCGACCGCGGCCAGCTCGCCGTCGGTGCTTCTGCTCGACGACGATGCCAGCGTGGTGCAAGTGCTGCGGATGGCGTTGCGCGGCGGCGACTTCGAAGTGCTGACCGCCACCTCGCCCGCGCAGGCGCTGCGAATCCTGGGCGAGCGCGATGTCTCGGTGGTGCTCTCGGACGATCGCATGCCCGAGATGCGCGGCATGGAGTTCTTGAGCATCGTGAAGGATCTGCGCCCGCAGGCGATCCGCATGATGCTCACAGGCGAGCTGGATGTGCGCTCCGCCGCGGCGGCCATCAACGTCGCCGGTGTCTTTCGCTTCTTGCTGAAGCCCTGTTCGAGCGCCGAGCTGCAGCGCGCCATCTCCGACGCGCTCGGCGAGTGGCGCGCCCGCGCCGCACAGCGCGCGCTCGCCGTCGCGCCGGCGGTGAGGGGCGTGGAGCGCGACGCTCCGGACTTCGACGCGGCGCTCGACAAGCTGTGGCTCGCGTTCCAGCCGATCGTCACGGCTTCGAACGGTGCAACGGTCGCGTTCGAAGCGCTGGCGCGCAGCCGCGAAGTCCGGCTCGAGACGCCCGACCGGATCCTGCAGGAAGCCGCCGAGATCGGTCGGCTGCTCGACTTCGAGCGTCGCGTGCGCGAACTTGCCGTCGACAGCATGGCCAGGCTGCCCAGCGCTTGTGAGCTGTGGATCAACATCCATCCGGTCTCGCTGCAAGACGACGAGCTCGCGTCCAACTCCGGCCTGCTCACGCCGTTCGCTTCGCGCATCGTGCTGGAGATCACCGAGCGCAGCGCGCTGCAGGACACCGAGTCGCTCCGCCGCCGCATCGAACAATTGCGCGCGCTCGGCTTCCGAATCGCTATCGACGATCTGGGTTCGGGCTACTCGGGGCTCAACAGCTTTGCGTCGCTGTCGCCCGAGTTCGTCAAATACGATCGCGAGCTGATCCAGGGACTCGCCACGTCGTCGACGCGGCGCATGCTCGTCGAATCGCTCAACAGCGTCTGCAGTCGCTCCGCGGTTCGAACCGTCGCCGAGGGGGTGGAGCACCAGGCGGACCTCGATCAGGCCGTGGGCGCGGGCTGCGAGCTCTTGCAGGGTTACTTGATCGGGCGGCCGGGGCCCGAGTTCTGCGTTTGAGCGCGGTCCCGCGCCTGAACCTTCACTCCGCTCGAAATTCCACGTTCTCGCCGATCGAAGGGGCCGTGTTAGGCTCCTTGTTCACCCGGGCGAATCCCGTCGCAGGGGCGAGAGACCCCTCGAGTGTCTCACTGCCTCGCATCCCATGACGAGCCGAAACCGCCGTTCGGAAGACAAGTCGCTGGACTCGCCCGCCGGGCAGCGCGAGCCCGCCGAACTGCAAGTGCGGATCCTCGATGCGCTGGCCTCGCGCATCGCACTTGTCGACGAGGACGGCCGAATTGCCTGGGTGAACCAGGCGTGGCGCCGATTCGCCGACGCGCGCGGCTCGAGCGAAAGCGAGCACGCCGTCGGCCAGGACTATCTCGAGTTCTGCGAACTCGCGCACTCCGACGCTCGTTCCGGCGCCGGCCCCGATCTCGGCCGGGTCGCCGCGGCGTTGCGCGCCGTGCTCGCGGGGCAAGCAACCGAGGTTACGGCCGAGTACTCCGTCCAATCGGCGCTCGGGACGCGCTCGTTCCGCGTGAGCATGACGCCGCTCGAGCCGGGCCGCCCCGGGCGCGCTGTGGTGGCGCACGTCGACGACACCGAGTGCGAGCCAGCGCTCGGCGCGAAAGGCGAGGCGGTTCGCCCGGCTTCCCTCGACGTCGCGAGCCGCTACTACCGCTCGCTGTTCGAGTGCGCGCCGGGCTGCTACCTCGTGCTCGACGCCGACGACTACGAGATCGTCGCCGTCAGCGACGCGTACTTGCGCGCGACCATGACTTCGCGCGGCGAGCTCGAGGGCCGGAACCTGTTCGAAGCGTTTCCCGATCCGCGCGACGATCCACAGGCCGAGGGCACGAAACGTCTGCGCGAGTCGATCGAGCGCGCGAAACGGCTGGGCCGCTCGGACGCGATGCCGGCGCAGCGCTATCCGATCCGGCGGCCCGAAGCCTCGGGCGGCGGCTGGGAGGAGCGCATCTGGACTTCGGTGAACACGCCGGTCCCCGGCCCTGACGGACGCATCGCACACATCATCCACCGCCTCGAGGACGTGACCGAGAGTCCGCGCGCTGCACAGGACGGCGCCGGACCGATCGTGCGCGCGCAGGGCGGGTCGCAGGACATCTCGCAGCCCAAGCAGGCCGAGCAAACCCTCGAGGCCAGCGAGAGCCGCTTCCGTCAGTTCGCCGATGCGCTGCCGATGATCGTGTGGAGCGCGACGCCGAGCGGCGAAGTGGACTACTCCAACCGGCGCTTCTTCGAGTACACCGGCGTCTCGCCCGACGCTGCACCCGAGACGCGCTGGCAACCCACCCTGCATCCGGACGACGTCGACCACTGCGCGCGCGTGTGGAAGCGCAGTGTCGAGGAGGGGACGCCCTACGAGATCGAGTACCGGCTGCGGCGCGGCGCCGACGGCGAGTACCGCTGGTTCCGCGTCCAAGCGACTCCGGTTCGCGACTCCGAGGGCCGTGTCGTGAAATGGTTCGGCACGGGCGTCGACGTTCACGAGACCAAGCAGCTCGAACGCGAAGCGCGCACGCTCGCGAAGCGCCTCACCACGACGCTCGAGAGCATCACCGACGCCTTCTGCACGCTCGATTCGTCGTGGCGCTTCCAGTACGTGAACTCCGAAGCCGAGCGCCTGCTGCGCCGTTCGCGCGGCGATCTGGTCGGGGCCGAGGTGTGGAGCGCCTTCACGGACCTGCGCGGCAGCGGCTTGGAGCGCGAACTCCGCCGCGCGGCGAGCGAACATGTCACCGTCGGGCTCGAGCACCACGCCGAATCGATCGGCATGTGGTTCGAGGTGCGCGCCTACCCGTCGGACGGCGGGCTCACGGTGTACTTCCGCGACGTCACCGACCGCGTGCGCTTCGAGCAGGCGCTGCGCGCGAGCGAAGAGCGCTTCCGCCTGCTCTCGCGCGCGACCAACGACGCCATCTGGGACTGGGATCTGGTGACCGGCACGCTGTGGTGGAACGACGGCTTCGAGCGCCAGTTCGGCTTCGAACGCGCGAAGCTCCCGCCGACGGTCGAGGCGTGGACCGAGCGCATCCACCCCGACGAGCGCGAGAGCCTGCTCGCCAGCGTGCAACGGGCCATCGACAGCGGCGCGCCGAGCTGGACCGCCGAGTACCGCTTCCGGCGCTCCGACGGCGAGTACGTCGTGGTCTTCGACCGCGGCTACGTGATCCGCGACGAGTCGGGCAAGCCGGTGCGCATGATCGGCGGCATGAACGACCTCAGCGACCGCAAGCGCGCCGAGGAGACGTTGCGCCAGCAGGCGGCGCTGCTCGACAGCGCGCAGGACGCGATCCTCGTGCGCGGACTCGATCAGTCGATCGCCTACTGGAACCGCGGCGCGGAGCGCATGTACGGCTGGAGCGCGGAGGAAGTGCTCGGCCGCTCGGAGTTCGAGCTCCTCTACCGCGACAGCGAGCCGTGCAGCGCCGCGACCCAGGCGACGCTGGAGCACGGCGAATGGACCGGCGAGCTCGAGCACGTCGCCAAGAACGGCCAGGCTCTGTCCGTCGCGTGCCGCTGGACGCTGCTGCGCGACACGGCCGGACGGCCGCGCTCGATCCTCGCGATCAACACCGACGTGACTCGCAAGAAGCAGCTCGAGGCTCAGATCATCCGCGCCCAGCGCATGGAGAGCATCGGCACGCTCGCGGGCGGCATCGCGCACGACCTGAACAACGTGCTGGCGCCGATCATGATCTCGATCGAGCTCCTGCAGCAGTCGGTCGAGACGGACGACGCCCGCGAGCTGCTCCAGACCATCGAAACGAGCACGCGGCGCGGCGCCGACCTCGTGCGGCAGGTGCTGTCCTTCGCGCGCGGCGTCGAGGGCCGGCACACGACGATCGCCCTCGAGCATCTGCTCTGGGAGGTGCAGGCCATCTCGCGCGACACGTTCCCCAAGAACATCGCCGTCAGACTGGAGGTCGAGCACGGCCTGCACGTCGTGAGCGGGGACCCCACGCAACTGCACCAGGTGTTCCTCAACCTGCTCGTGAACGCGCGCGACGCGCTGCCCAGCGGCGGCTCGATTCGCATCGACGCTCGAAACGTCGTGATCGACGAGACCTACGCGGCGATGAGCCCGCACTGGCGCGCCGGCGACTTCGTGGCCGTCACGGTCACCGACACCGGCGTGGGCATCGCCGCCGACGATCTCAACCGCATCTTCGAGCCCTTCTTCACGACCAAGGAAGTCGGCAAGGGCGCCGGGCTCGGGCTCTCGACGTCGCTCGCCATCGTGCGCAGCCACGGCGGCTTCATCGACGTGCGCAGCGAGCTCGGGCAGGGCGCGACGTTCAAGGTGTTCCTCCCGCGCTGCGACCAGGACGAGGGGGCGGCGCCCGCGGCCGCGGCGGCCGTCGCGCGCCCGCGCGGCGCCGGAGAGCTCGTGCTCGTCGTGGACGACGAAGCGTCGATCCGCAACGTGGTCCAGGCGACGCTCGAGACCTTCGGCTACCGCGTGGTGCTCGCGTCGAACGGCGCGGAAGCGATCTCGATCTACGCGCAGCGCACGGACGAGATCGCGCTCGTGCTCACCGACCTCGCCATGCCGATCATGGACGGCGCGGCCCTGATCGCGGCGCTGCGCACCCTCCGGCCCGGCGTGCGCGTCGTGGCCTCGAGCGGCCAGCCGTCGAACCGACAGCTGGCCAAGAGCCTCGCCGACACCGTGCGCTACTTCGTGCCCAAGCCCTACACCGCCGAGGCGCTGCTCCGAACGATCCGCGACGCGCTCGACTCGCCCGAGCCGTGAACCCCGGGCGCCCCGTGCGCGCTAGGCGGCTTCGTCCGACAGATGGATGCCGAGCCGCACGTGCACTGGCTCGACGATGTGGCTCACGCGCGCGTGGTTGCGGATGCGCTCGAGCGAAACGTGCGTGAGGAACTGGCCGGCGGCGCACACGACGCGGCCGTCGACGGTTTCGATCGGCAGCTCCACGCGCATGCCCGGACGCAGCTCGGCGAGCGAGACCGCAGTGGTGGTCTGTCCGGCGCTGCGCAGACGCTCCGCCGAGGTCGCGATCCAGTTGCGGATCGGCTCGCGCAGCGCGAGGTTGACCACGCCGGCGTCGCAGCAGTACTCCCAGCCTTCTTGCAGCGGCCGGCCGAGCAGTTCCTGGCGCTCGAGCTCGAGCAGTGCTTCCAACGCGCTCGCCTGAAGCGATTCCGCGCCGTCGCGCGGCCCGCGGGCCCCGCTGAGGATGCGGCTCACGCCCGCGAGGCGCGGGATCTTGCCGACGAGGCGCGCGCCGATCTCCGGCAGCGAGCCCATGAGCGCGTGCTCTTCACTGCTCAGCGGTTCGCCGCTCTCGAAGTGCTCGCGCACTTCCGGAGGCAGCGTCGCGAGGCCGACGCGCGCGAGGAGCGCCGCCAGCTCCAACTGCCACGCATTCTCGAGCCCGAGGAAGCGCGCGAGGTCCGTCGCGCGGTCGCGCAGCACGAGCGAACGACTGAAGGCGCCCGCGTTCATGAGCGCGAGGAGCTCGGCCATCATGCTGACCGAGCCGTGCAACGTCTCCGAGAGCACCTCGCGTTCGTTTCGCAGCCGCAGATGGTGCTCGACCGCGGCGTCGAGCGTCGCGACGAGCGTCTCCGGGCTGCAGGGCTTGGTGAGGAAGCGGAAGACCGCGCCTTCGTTGACCGCGCGCGCCGCCGTCTCCTGGTCCGCGTTGCCGGTGAGCATCACGCGCGCCGCCTCGGGGGCGACCTGCTGCGCGCGCGCGAGGACCTGCACTCCGTCCACGGCCGGCATGCGCATGTCGCACAGCACGACCGCGAAGGGACCGCGGTCCACGAGCCACTCGAGCGCGACCTCGGGTTGGTAGGTGGTCTCGACCTCGAAGCGTCCGCGCAGGCTGCGTCGCAGCCCCACCAAGACCTGGGGGTCGTCGTCGATGCACAGAATCCGCTCGCTCATGAGTGGTGCGCCTGTTCGGCGGGAAGTTCGTGGTTCGTGAGGAAGGCGCGCCAGTCCTCGAAGCGCTCGCCGAGGCCGAGCGACGCGAGGTGCGCGCCGATGGGGGAGTGCGGTCCGCCGGGTTCGCCGGCGGTCAGCGCCGACGCGGCCGCGACGCAGGTCGCAACGGTCGGCCGATCGACGCCGAGCAACTCGGGCCGATGGTGGAAGGCGACGGACTCGACCACGGCGCCGGGCAGGCCCCAGATGCCGAGCAGGTAGGCGCCGACCTCGGAGTGCGTTCCGCCCCACAGGCGCTCTTCCGCCGGTCCGGTATCCGTCCAGCGGTGCGCCAGCGCGTGGTGCAGCAGCGTCTCGTAGCGCTCGGGGTCCTCTGCGAGCAGCAGGAGCACCCCGACGTCGTGCAACATGCCCGCGCACAGCGCCTGCTCGACGTCGAGCGGGTTCGCGAGCACCTCGCGCGCGATCGACGCCGCGCAAGCCGCGGTGCGCATCGAGTGCTCCCAGATCTTGCCGATGAGCTGCTGCGAGTGCTCGCGCTCGTACATCGAGAACACCTGGGCCGAGAGCGCGAGCGAGCGAAGCGTGTCGAAGCCGAGGAAGCGCACGGCGGACGCGGGGTCGCAGGCGCGCTGGCGCAGCCCGAAGAAGGCCGAATTCACGACCTGCAGCACCTTCGCGGTCATCGCGACGTCCTGCGCGATGATCCGGCCGACGCTCTCGGCGGTGCCGTCGTTCGACTGCACTTCGCGGAGCAGCTCGTTGTACAGGCCGGGCAGGCTCGGCAACGAGCGCATGCGCGAGGCGAGCGAGCGCAGCGCCGGCGCGCGCAGTCGCTCCTGCACCGCGCACGCGCGCTGGATCACGCTGCGGACTTCCTCCGACCGGCACGGCTTGGCGAGGTACTGATGCGCCGGTCCGACCGAGCGCAGGATGAGGGCTTCGTCGGCCTGGCCCGACAGGATGATGCGCACCACTTCGGGATGACGGCGCTGGACTTCGCAGAGCAGGCTCGCGCCGTCCATCTCCGGCATGCGCGCGTCGGCGACGATCACGTCGAAGGCGGACTCCCCCAGCAGCCGCAGGGCGTCCTCCGCGCTGTCCGTGAAGGCGCATTCGAGGGCGCCGCGCTCGGGGTGCAGCAGCCGGCGCAGGCCGCTGAGCACCGCGGGCTCGTCGTCGACGAACAGCACGCGCTTCATGGCGCGAGCCCCTTCGCCACGCTCGATCCCCCAGCCGCCGATCTCGCGCCAGCGGGTTTCGCGCCCAGCGGCAGCCGCACGACGAACGCGGTCCCGCGGCCGGCTTCCGACTCGACCTCGATCGATCCGCCATGTTTGTCGACGACGATCGAGCGCGAGATCGCGAGGCCCTGGCCGGTGCCCTTGCCGACGCCCTTGGTCGTGAAGAACGGGTCGAAGATCCGCTCCCGGATGCTCGCCGGAATCCCCGCGCCGTCGTCCTCGACGCGGACCTCGCATGCGTCGCCCGCGAGCCGCGTCGCGATCCGGATCTTCCCGAGGGGGCGTTTTTCGCGCGCGTTTCGCTCGGCGATCGCGTGCGCCGCATTCACGATCAGGTTGAGCAGCACCTGGTGGATCTCGTCGGGGTGGCAGGGCACGTCGCGCACCTCGGGGTCGAGGGCGAGCTCGAGCACGGCGACGTACTTCCATTCGTGGCGCGCGACGACCGTGGTGCTCTCGATCACGTGGTTGAGGTCGACTTCGACCTTGTCGGCGCGGCTGGGGTGCGAGAACTCCTTCAGGGCGCCGACGATGCGCGTGATGCGCTCGACGCCCGTCAACGCGTCGGCGATGGCCTTGGGCGTCTCTTCCGCGAGGAACTCGAGCTCGGCCGCGTCGCTGGCGGAGGGCGAGGCGCCGGCGAGGCGCGGCAGGAGCGGCAAGAGGGCGCTCAAGTGGTCCTGCAAGAAGCGCAGATTGTCGCCGACGAACTGCGCCGGCGTGTTGATCTCGTGGGCGACCCCGGCCGCGAGCTGGCCGATCGACTCGAGCTTCAACGATTGCACGGTCTGGACGTCGATCAGCTTCTGGACGGTGATGTCGCGCGCGACGATCACGCAGCCTCCCGCGAGCCGGCCCGTCGCGGCGCTGATCGTGAGCCCGATGTAGCGCGGCGCACCGCCGTTCGACTCGAGCCGAAGTTCCTGGACGCGGATCGACTCGCCCAGGCGGATGCAGGTCTCGATGCGTTCGCGGAGCGCGGCCTCGAAGGCGGGCGCGACCCGGGCGAGGCGCTGTCCGAGCGCGTCGGCGATCGGCACGCCGATGATCTGCGCGCCGGCCTCGTTCAGGTAGCGGATGGCGCCGCGCGCATCGAGCATCACGAGCGCTGCCCCGACGGATTCGACGATCGCGCGGTACTCGTCGGCGTCCATGCCCCCGGCGGCGACCTGCACGGGCGACGCGGCGCTGTGCGCGGGCAACGCGGCGCTGGGTTGCGCGGTGTCGATCGAGTGCGTGGGCTTCATGGGGAGGTGGCGGGACGTCGGTCGGTGGCTGGGTTCGCCAGGCGGCGGATCAGGTGGTCGCGGTTCGCGCGGAGTGGTTTGCGGCGCTGCGCGAGGCGTCGATCGCGGTGTCCAGCGCTTCTCGCAGCCTCCGCATGCTGAAGGGCTTCATCAGCACCTCCGAAGCCCCGAGGAAGCGCGCCATGTCCAGGTACTTGGCTGCGCCGAAGTGCGGGTCGCCCGACATCGCAACGACGGCGCACTTCCGCTCGGCGGCGCACCGCATCGTTTCGAAGCCGTCCGCCTTCGGCATCACGATGTCGGTGAGCAGCACATCGACGTCGTTGACCGCGAGCCAGGCCGACGCCTCGGCGCCGTCGCTCGCCACGGCGACGTCGTAACCCTCGGAGCGGAGCGCCGCCGCCAGGCTGGCGCGCAGCTCGGGGCTGTCCTCGACGATCAGGACTCGCCTGCGCTTCTCGGTCGGAAGGTGGTTCTCGTTCACGCGAAGCTCCTCGGTGTTCTGCGGCCCCGGCCTGCGGAAGCCGCACCGGCAGCTCGCCGGGCAGCGCCTGCCAGTGCGCAGCGCGGAATGGGTCGCGCTGCGAACAGGTGCGGCATTCCCCGACGAGCTGCGGTGCGTCCCTCTTCAAACCAGGATTCCACTCGCGGACTCGATGTCGCGAAGGTCTTCCATCGGCGCGTGGATGGCCCGGTCCGAGCGTGCGGTCGGAACGGGCGGCTTGGACGACGCGTGAGGGCGGGGGGCGCTAGGTAGAAGCACCCCTCAAGTCGCCTTCGCCTCCAGTGGATCGCCGGCCGCAGCGGCGCGCCCGCGCGCGCCCATCGCGGGGGCGCGGAAGAACCTTCACTGCGCGGAGGGGTCGACCCGCATCGCGGTCAGCGCGCGCGCGCGCTCCAGCTCTTCCGCGAGCACCGTGAGGCGCACCAGGTCCGCGGCGTTGTCGGCGCCGCACTTCTTCAGGATCCGCGCGCGATGGTGCTCGACGGTGCGGATCGAAATGCCCATCTGCTGCGCGATGAGCTTCGACGGCAGGCCGCGCGCGAGCAGCGAGCAGACTTCGCGCTCGCGTTCGCCGAGTGCGGCCAAGGTGGCGGCGGCGGCCTCGCGCTCGCGACGCCACTCGCGCTGGAGGACCGAGTGTTCGATGGCGGCGCGGATGCGCTCGACGAGCTGCGCCGAGGTGACCGGTTTCTCGAGGAAGTCGAAGGCGCCGTGCTGCAACGCGTCGACCGCTTGCGAGACCCCGGCCCTCCCGGTCAGGAAGATCAGCGGGGACTCGACCCCGCGCTCGGCCAGGATGCGCTGGAAGCGGAGCCCCGACACGCGCGGCATGCGCAGGTCCAGCAGGATGCAGTCCGGCGCCTGCGCCACGGCGGGCTCGAGGCACTCGAGAGCGTTCGCGAAACTCTCGATCCGGAACCCCGCGGAGCGCAGCGCCTTCGAAACCGTGACGCGAAACGCATCGTCATCGTCGACGACGAAGACGCAGTGCGGCTCGGCCGGGAGCGGCGGCGGGACCGGATTCGGAAGCTGCGAAGTCATGGTGCGAAACTCGGACCGCGGGGACGGCGACCGGTCGGCGAGCACGACAAGCCTTCTCCGCGTCGGGGATTATCGACTCCCCTGGGGCTCGAATGTGAGCGCTTCGGGCCACTGCGCGGGCGCGGACCCGGGATTGGGCACGAAGTCGAGCCCGAGATCGCGCGCGGACCGTGCACGGTTGCGTTTCGTCGGCCCCGACGTACCCTTCGCGCCCCCTTCGCGCGAGGGCGGCCGCCCATGTCACGACTGCTCGAAGGACTGAACGCTGAACAGCGCCGCGCGGTCACCACGACCGAGGGCCCGGTTCTCGTCCTCGCGGGCGCGGGCTCCGGCAAGACCAAGGTCATCACGGTCCGCATCGCGCACTTGCTCGAGAAGGGCGTGCGCGCGGAGAACATCCTCGCGCTGACGTTCACGAACAAGGCCGCGCGAGAGATGCGCGAGCGCGTCGGCGGATTGATCGGCAAGCAGCGCGCGGAGCAGCTCTTCGTCGGCACCTTCCACTCGTTCTGCATGCACGCGCTGCGCGAGCACGGCGACGCGGTCGGCCTCGGCAACGGCTTCACGATCTGCGACGCGTCGGACCAGGTTTCGACGGTGCGGAGCGTGCTTCGCGACCTGCGCGTGGCCGACGCCTCGATCCAGCCGGCGCAGTTGCAGGCGCGCATCTCGCTCTACAAGAACAAGCTGATCTCGGCCGAGGACGTGCTGAAGAAGCCCGGCGACGAGACCGACGAGCTCGTGGGCCAGGCCTACCAGCGCTACGACGAGCAACTGCGCCGCACGCGCACGCTCGACTTCGACGACC
>CALFYL010000381.1 GCA_937952135.1 uncultured Planctomycetia bacterium | reverse complement strand
CGCCGCCGTAGCGCTCGACGAGCTTCACGATCTCGCCGCCCATGTAGAAGTGCGCCACCAGCAGCAGCGAGTCGCCGAAGTGGTCGAGCGCCGGCTTGGCGTACCGGTCGAGCCAGGGCAGCACGGTCCCCGGCTTGCGGTCGGGGAGCCGCATGTACTCCTCGGCGTAGGGCTTGAACTCGGCCTGGTACCAGTCGAGCGGCAGATCCGTCTGGCAGATGTTGATGTCCGGGTCCAGGCGGATGCCGGAGCTGGTCGGACGGGCGGGGACGGCGGCTTCCAAGGGGCGGCTCGGCAGGTTGCGGATGGAGCGGGTCCAGTCTGGCCCGCCCGCGGACGAAAAGGGAAAGGGTACGCGCGGTGGCCGCGGGTGCGAGGGGCCGGCGTCTTGTGTCGGCCTCGCCTCAACCTAGCATGCGACGCGCGCTGTGCGCGTCCCGCTCGCCCATGTCCGTCGCTCACTTCCTGGTCCGACTGATCGCGGCGGCCACCCTTGCGTGCGCCGCGCTCGGGCGATTTCAAGCCGCTTCGACGCCGCTGCCGCAGGACGCGGCGCTGCGCGTGGCGGAGAGCGTCAGGCTGCCGAAGGGCGTGCACGTCCGCGCGCCGCGCGAGATCGAGCCGGGGGGGCCGCAGGCGCTGCTGTGGGCGAGGGGCCTGCGCAACGCGGTCATCGACCTCGGTTCGTCGGTGCTGGTGAGCGCGCACGCGCAACAGCCGCAGGACCGCCTCAGCGGCTTCGCGGTGTTCCTCGAGGACTGCGAGAACGTCACGCTTCGCGGCGGCACGCTCCGCGGCTTCAAGGCCGGTGTCGTGGCGCGCAATTGTCGCGGTTTGAAGCTCGAGCAACTGCGCTTCGAGGGCGGCTTCGCCCAGCGCTTGTCGAGCACCGCCGCGGCGGCCGACCCCGCGGACATGCTCGAACGCCGCGACAACGAGCTCGGCGAGTGGCTCACTCGCTACGGCGCCGCGATCCTGCTCGCCGATTGCACGGGCGCGTCGGTCACCGGCTGCAGCGCGCGGCGCGGGCAGAACGGACTCGTGCTCGAGCGCTGCACGGGCGCGCGCGTGCGCGACAACGACTTCTCGTTCCTGTCGGGGTGGGGCATCGCGCTCTACCGCTCGTCGGAGAACAAGCTCGTCGGCAACCGCTGCGACTACTGCGTGCGCGGCTATTCGCACGGCGAGTACGGCGCGGGGCTCGGCTCGGCGGGCATCCTGCTCTCCGAGCGCTGCGTCGACAACACGATCGCCTACAACCTCGGCCGCGGCTGCGGAGACGGCGTGAGCCTGCTCGCCGGCCGGGATGTGACCGAGGGCCGGGCCGCGGCGCGCGGTGAACTCGCCGCACCGGGTTGCGACCGCAATCTGCTGTACCGCAACGACTTCTCGGGAGCGGTGTCGAGCGGGATCGCGATCGAGTTCTCGCGCGAGAACCGCGTGATCGAGAACCTCGCCGACGACAGCCTCGGACACGGTCTGCGCGCCTCGTACGCAGGGCGCATGCTGGTCGTCGAAAACTCGTTCTCCGGCGCGCTCGAGACCGGCCTGAGCATCGAGCACGGCCAGGAGTGCTGGATCGCGCGCAACGTGTTCGAACGCTGCGCGACGGGACTCGAGCTGTACTGGGACGAAGACCCCGAGCACGTCGGCGGTCCCTTCGGGCGCGCGCACGACACGGCTTCGCGCGACCACTGGATCTGGGGCAACGCCTTCTCGTCGAATGCCGCCGACCTGCGCCTTCGCTCGACGACGGCGCTGCGGTTCGCGCAGAACGTGTTCGAGCCCAAGGAGAGCGAACTGATCACGACCGATGTCGTGCTGGCGCCGGGCGAGGCGTCGACGCGCGCCGTGCGCGAGCTGCTGCGCGGTGTCGGCGAATTCCTGCCCTCGGGTTCGATCGTCGGCGTGAGCTTGCGCGAGCCGCCGGAGATCCCGCCGCAGGAGTTCGCGACGCTCGAGCTCGTGACGCTGCTCGAGGCCCCCGCGCGTCCGCATCCGCGGGCGAACGCCGCGCTGCGCCAGGATTCGATCCTTGTCGGCGAGTGGGGGCCGTGGGACTTCGAGAGCGCCGACCCCAAGCCCGCGGCGCGTCCGATCGGCGGCCTGTTCGCGGGCAAGACCTGGGACGTCGCCTGGGTCTCGTGGAAGGACGGCGCGGACCCGCGCGGCATGACTCCGCAGAAATGGCAAGAGCAAGCGCGCAACTCCGCGCGCTTCCAGGCGAAGGTGGACAGCCTCGGCGATCCGTGGGCCGGCCGCGCCGACGTGCGCGAGCAAGTGGGCGAGACGCACCTCGGACTCGTCGCGACGTCGAAGTTGCGACTGCCCGCGGGGCGTTACCTCTTGCGCGTCACGTCGGACGACGGAGTTCGAGTGCGCGTCGGAGCACAGCGCGTGATCGAGAACTGGACCTGGCACGACCGCACCGTAGATGAAGTGTTGCTGGAGCTCGAGGCGGGCGAGCACGAGTTCCAGGTCGATTACTTCCAAGTCGACGGCGGCGCGGCGCTGTCGCTGGATCTGCTCTCGAAGTAGGTGCGCGGCGGAAGGGGACTCGACGCCCTCCTCTCGCACCTCCACGGTCGCTCTTGCTCTCCGCGCGCGGAGCCAAGCAAGGAGAGAAGAAACCGGCGGCAGGACGAAAGCAGCTCGTCCGACCGCCGGATCGCTCAGCAATGAGCGCAACCCTGGCGCAGTGTCTCGTCGCCAGGGTCGTTCGAAGCGTGGATCAGTGGAACTGCTCGGCCTCCGTCGAGCCCTCGAGCGCGGTCGTCGAGCTCTGGCCCTGCGCGACCGCCTGGCTCACGGCGTCGAAGTAGCCCGTGCCGACCTCGCGCTGATGGCGCGTCGCGGTGTACCCGTGCAGCTCCGACGCGAACTCCGCTTGCTGCAGCTCGCTGTAGGCCGCCATGCCGCGCTCCTTGTAGCCGCGCGCCAGCTCGAACATCGAGTGGTTGAGCGCGTGGAAGCCGGCCAGGGTCACGAACTGGAACTTGTAGCCCATGGCGCCGAGCTCGCGCTGGAACACGGCGATCGTGTGGCTGTCGAGCTTCTTGCGCCAGTTGAAGGACGGCGAGCAGTTGTACGCGAGCAACTTGCCCGGATGCTCGGCGTGCACGGCCTCGGCGAAGCGTTTGGCCTCGCCGAGATCGGGATGCGAGGTCTCGCACCACACGAGGTCCGCGTAGGGCGCGTACGACTTGCCGCGCGCAATCGCCGCTTCGATTCCGCTGCGCACGCGGAAGAAGCCCTCGGCGGTGCGCTCGCCCGTGAGGAACGGCCGGTCGCGTTCGTCGGCGTCGCTGGTGATCAAGTTCGCCGCGTCGGCGTCGGTGCGCGCGACGAGCAGCGTCGGGACGTTGCTGATGTCGGCCGCGAGGCGCGCTGCGTTCAGCGTGCGCAGGAACGCGCCGGTGGGGATGAGCACTTTCCCGCCCAGGTGCCCGCACTTCTTCTCGGACGCGAGCTGGTCCTCGAAGTGAACGCCCGCGGCGCCGGCTTCGATCATCAGCTTCATCAGCTCGAAGGCGTTGAGCGGTCCGCCGAAGCCGGCCTCGGCGTCGGCGACGATCGGCGCGAGCCAGTACGTGCTCGCGTCGCCCTCGAGGTGCGCGATCTGGTCGGAGCGTTGCAGCGCCTGGTTGATGCGCTTGACGACCAGCGGCACCGAGTTCGACGGGTACAGCGACTGGTCGGGGTACATGTGGCCCGCCTGGTTCGCATCGGCGGCCACCTGCCAGCCCGAGAGGTAAATCGCCTCGAGTCCGGCCTTCACCATCTGCACCGCCTGGTTGCCGGTGAGGGCGCCGAGCGCGTGCACGTAGTCGCGCTCGTGCAGCAGTTTCCAGAGCCGTTCGGCTCCGAGGCGCGCGAGCGTGTGCTCGACCACGACGCTGCCGCGCAGGCGCTCGACGTCCGACCACGTGAAGTCGCGCTTGATGCCCTCGAAGCGCCGCGGATCGGAGCTTGGAACGCCCCACGCGAGCCCGAGGCGCGTGTGCACGCTCTCGTGGGCGTGTTTGAGGGAATGCGAGGACTGCGGATCGATCGGTTGCATCGCTAGGCGCCTTGGAAGAGGAGGATGCGGTAAGCGGAAGTGGTGAGGAACTCCTCGAAGCGCGGGTTGAGCGTCATCTGTGCGAACAGAGCACGCGCGCGTTCGTGGTGCACGGGATCGAGCTGGCGCGAGACGAGGGCCTCGCGGAGCGGCTGGCATTCCTCGTCGAGGCAGCGTTCGACGAGCTCGCGGTCGACCGCGCGGCCGTCGTCGAGCCGCGCGCCGTGGCGCAGCCATTGCCACACCTGCGCGCGCGAGATCTCCGCTGTCGCCGCATCTTCCATGAGGTCGCCGAGCGGCACGCAGCCGACGCCGCCGAGCCACGCAGTCAGGTATTCGACGCCGATGCGGATGTTGTCGCGCAGACCGCGCTCGGTGATCGCGCCGCTCGGCGTGCGCAGCAGATCCTCCGCCCGCACGTCGACGTCCTCGCGCAAACGCTCGAGCTGGTTCGGCCGGCCCTGCAGCACCGCCTCGAACTCCGCGCGCGCGAGTTCGACGAGCCCGGGGTGCGCGACCCACGTTCCGTCGTGCCCGTCGCTCGCTTCACGGCGCTTGTCGGCCGCGACCTTCTCGAAGGCGGCGCGGTTGCGCTCCTCGTCGTTCTTGACCGGGATGAAGGCCGACATGCCGCCGATGGCGTGCGCGCCTCGGGCGTGGCAGGTGCGGATCGAGAGCAGCGAATAGCAGCGCAGGAAGTGCTCCGCCATCGTCACGCGCCAGCGGTCGGGCAGCGTCCGCTCCGGGTGCAGCGCGAACTTCTTGATGTAGCTGAAGATGTAGTCCCAGCGGCCGCAGTTGAGTCCCGAGGAGTGCTCGCGCAACTCGAACAGGATCTCTTCCATCTCGAAGGCCGCGAGGATCGTCTCGATCAGCACCGTCGCGCGGATCGTTCCGCGCGGAACGCCGAGCAGGCTCTGCGCCGCGACGAAGACGTCGTTCCACAGGCGCGCCTCGAGCGCGCTCTCGAGCTTCGGCAAGTAGAAGTACGGTCCGCTGCCGCGTGCGAGCAGTTCGCGCGCGTTGTGGAAGAAGTACAGGCCGAAGTCGAACAGGCTCGCGGACAGCGGCCGTCCGTCGATGCGGACGTGCGCCTCTTCGAGGTGCCATCCGCGCGGCCGCACGACGAGCGTTGCGGTCTGCGGCGCGAGCTCGTAGCTCTTGCCGTTCGCGGGGTTCACGTAGCGGATCGTTCGCCGCACCGCGTCCGACAGGTTGCGCTGGCCTTCGATCCCGTTGCGCCAGGTGGGCGAGTTCGAGTCCTCGAAGTCCGCCATGAACACGTCCGCACCGCTGTTCAGCGCGTTGATCACCATCTTGCGCTCGACGGGGCCGGTGATTTCGACGCGCCGGCGAAGCAAATCGAGCGGTGCGCTTGCTACGCGCCATTCGCGGTCCTCGCGCGCTGCGCTTGCGGCGGGAAAGTCGGGCAGCCACCCCGCGTCGAGCCGCGCTTGCGTCTCGCGGCGCGCGGCGAGCCGGCGTCGGCGTTCGGGCTCGAAGCGCCGGTGCAGCGCGGCGAGGAACTCGAGCGCCGCGGGGGTCAGAACCTCGCGCGAGACGGCGTCGAGTTCAGCGACGATCTCGACGCCCGCGGGAAGGGCGAGGGCGGCTTGCGAGGGCGCGCTGGCGGGGGCCGAGTCGGGGGGGAGGGAGTCGGGCTGGAGCATGGCGAACTCGCCGGGCGCGAGGCGCCGGCGCGGAAGTAACCGCCATGGAATTCACCTGGGCAAACGGCGCGTCGCGATTCCGTTCGGGTTCGAACCTGCGCCGGAAAGAGTTTCGCCTCGCACCGCGCTCGAGGCGCGCGGTGCGAGGCGAAGTTCGTGGCGAGCGACGGGCGCTCAGTCGAAGCGCGCCTGGATCTCGATCGCGCCCGGCGCGACGCCGGCGAGGCTCGCGGCGCCGGCGCTCGGAACGCCCGTGAGCGGATCGAGGCTCATCGGCGTGACGTCGTTCGAGCCTTGGTTCACGACGTACAGCATCGCGCCCGAGGGCTCGACCACGAGGTCGACGGGATTCGTGCCGGCGGCCGCGAGTCCGACGAGCGAGAGACTGCCGAGCGCGAGGTCGATGCGGCCGTGCGCGACGCCGCCGGCGCCAGCACCCCCTTGGTTCGCGACGAACACCGAACCGCGCGGCCCGGTCGCGATCGACGAAGGCGCGACGCCGCTCGCGATGCTCTGCACGAAGCTCAGCGCGCCATCGGCCGCCGCCAGCCGGAGCAGCGACAGCTCGCCGGTGTCGGTCTGCGCCGAGAGCACGAAGCGTCCCGACGGGTGGATGGCGAGCGCCGCGGGCTCACCCGCGATCGGCGTCGCCGGACCGACCGCCACCAGGTCGCCGTTCGCGGGATCGATCTCGAACACCGAGAGCGTCCGATCCTGCTGGTTCGCAACCAGGACGAAGCGCCCGCTCGGATCGGCGGCCAGCGCCGTCGGCGACGCGCCGGCCCCGACTTGCGAGAGCTGCGAGACCGCGCCCGTCAGCGCGTCGATCGCGAAGCTGCTCACGTTGTTCGAGCCGCGGTTGACGACGTACAGGTAGCGACCGGAGGGCTCGACCTGCGCGGCCACCGGGGTGACGCCGGTTCCGACCGGTCCGCCGATCGTCACGAGGTCGCCGCTCGAGGGATCGGTCGAGTAGGCGCGCACGAGGCCGTTCGCCTCGTCCACGGCGTACATCCACGCGCCGCGCGGATGGCGCGCGAGCGTGCCGGGCTGGCCGCCGAAGGGGAAGCCCGACTCGACGAGCGTGAGGTCGCCGGTGCTCGGCGCGGTGCTGAAGATCGAGACGTCGCCCGATCCGAGGTTGCCGACGTACACGAAGGGCGCGCGCGGCACGGCGAGGGCTTCGCGCTCGATCAACGTGAGCAGCGAAGGATTCTCGCGCGTGCGCAGGGATTCGCGCCGCGTGAGCGCCCCGCTCACGGGATCGATCGTGTACACGCCGAGCTCGAGGCTGTTGAGCTCGCTCACGTACAAGTGAGCGCCCGCCGGGTCGATCGACAGCGCCCACGGACGGTCTCCGGTCGGCACGCTCGCGACGGCCGGATCGGTGGGCACGCTCAGCGCGCCGGTCACGCGGTTGATCGCGAAGGCGCGCACGGTGTCCTCGCTCGAGACGGACACGTACAGGAAGCGGCCCGTGGGCTCGATGGCGAGCGCGATGGCGAAGGCCCCGACGCTCACCGAGTCGAACTTGGTCAAGGCGCCGGTGACGCTGTCGACGGAGAACACATCGATCGTGCTCCCCGCGGGCTCCGAGGACGCTCCGTACAGGAAGCGCTCGTCGGGCGTCAGCGCGAGCGAGCGGAGCTTGTTCGTGGTCGGGATCGGCGTGCCCGAAACGGCGGGCAGCAGCGTCAGCGGATCGACGGCGAGCGTCGTGATCGTCTGGTTCGTGGAATTGACGTTCGTCGCCCACATGAAGCGCCCGTCGGCGGTGCGCGCGACGGCTTCCAGTCCGTTCGAGCCCAGCGACAGCGTCGCCTGCGACGTCAGGCTTCCGTCGAGCGGGTTCACGTCGAAGGTCTCGATGTGCGGATCGATGCGGCTGAGCAGGTACAGCTTCGAGCCGCTCGGATGGACCACGATCTCCTCGGGGCGGCCCTGCGTGTCGACGTTCTCGCGCGCCAGCACGCGGCCGCTCGTGGGCTCGAGCTCGAAGCGGCTGATGTGGCGCGAATCGAAGTTGCCGACGTACACCGCGTTCGCGGTGGGGTGCGCCGCGAGCGTGCGCGGCTGAGAGGCGCCGGTCGGCGCCGGTTCGTAGCCGGTGGGGATCAGCGCGCCGCTCGCGGAGTCGACGACGAACGAGCTCAGCGTGTTGTCGACCGTGTTGCAGGCGAGCGCGACGAAAGCGGGCTTGACCACGCCGACGCGCAGGGTCGTCTCCGCGAAGCCCGCGGAGTTCGAGGCGCGCACGACGTAGTCGCTCGCCGGGCTGAGCTCGGCCGGCGCGCCGCTCACGACGCCCGTCGAGGTGTCGAAGTCCAGGCCCGCGGGCAGCGCGGGAACGATGGTCCAAGTGCTGGCGTTCCCGCTCACCGTCGGCGCGTTCAACCCGCCTTCGACGCCCTTCGCATACAGCGCGAACGACCGCTCGTAGCTGAGGTTCTGCGGAGGCTGGGTGGAGCCTCCGCCGCCTCCTCCGCCGCCGCAGGCCGCTGTGAACGCGAGCAAACCGAGCGCGAGCGTGAGCTTCGAGACGTTGGATCGTTGCGGTGCGTTGGCCATGTCGGTGTGCTTCTCCGAAAGTTGTGCGGGCGCTGCCTGCCGCCCGCCCGAGCTGCCCCCTTGCGGAGACCGCTCGCGGAAACCCCTCGCGTCCCGCCCCATGCGAGACGCACTCCGCGCGCTGAGTGGATGCGGCGAACTCGGACCCCGAAGCGCGAACTCGAGCGTTCGGACCTTCGTGGCGATTTCTTCCGCGCACCCTGGCGTGCGGCGCCGCGAAGTGCGGCGAATCTGCGGCGAGAACCGCCCTTCGCCACAATCCCGGCCTGTTCTCCTAACCTTTACCGACGCGGGTTCGTCTGCGTCCAGCCTCGGAATCGACATGAGGCATGACACGTTCGCAATGCCGGAAGGCGTGCCGCGTGCGCTCGTCGCGCGCAATGTCGAGGCCGTTAGCCGCTCGAGCGTCGGCGAAGTTCGCCGTGCCGCGCCGCGTTCGACTCCGATTCGGGACGCGCGAGTCGGCCGCGCTGCCGCGGATCGCTCGCGCGGGAATCGAGCTCAGCCCCGAAGGGCTTTGGCGACGAGTCGAGCCGCCAGGTCGCGCGCTTTGATCACGCACTGGTCCGAGTTGTCGTACTCGAAGCGCCCGAAGCGTCCGAGCGGCGTGATGCCGACGCGCTCGAGGTAGTCGAAGGCCTCGCGGCGCCGCGCGTGGTACGCGGGATCGAACACCACGTACGCGTGCCGCGTCGTCACACGGTCGGTGAAGAGCACCTCCTCGCGCCGCAGCAGTCCCGCCGCGGCGAGCCCGTCGACGACCTCGCGTTCCAGCTCCGGCCCCGGTTTCGGGCCGCGCCCCGGGTGCGTCACTTCGCAGAGCAGCGAGGTCTTGCCCGCCGGCGCCATGCGCGGCGAGTAGTTCGACATGTAGGTGACGCGGTTCGTCGGGCCCTGGGATTCGTGGGGCAAGTACACCCACGAGAGATCGGGGTGTTCGGCGCGGTCCAGCGCGACGAGCAGGCAGGTGATCGAGTTGAACTCGAGCTCGCGCATCGCCGCCGCGGGGCCGGCGGGCATCGCCGGGATCAGATCGGGCAGGTCCGTGAGCGCGAGCGTCGAAACCACGCAGTCGAAGGGCTCGCCGTTCACGCGCCAGCCGCCGGAGCTGCGCACGAGGTCCTTCACCGGCGTCGAAGTCCGCACGCGGTCGATCACCGACGACGCGACGCCGTCCGTGATCGCCTGGAAGCCGCCCTCGAGCGGGTAGTAGAAGATCGACTGGTGCGTGTAGCCCTCGGTGCGGACGCCGATCGCCGAGCGCAGGA
Organism: uncultured Planctomycetia bacterium; assembly: GCA_937952135.1. Taxonomy (GTDB): domain Bacteria; phylum Planctomycetota; class UBA1135; order UBA1135; genus WYBT01. The sequence continues at coordinate 8,353 of CALFYL010000381.1, read as the reverse complement.
CGTCGTCCACGGGCGCATCGGGCACGCGGCCCGCGACCCAGTCGCTGGAGAGAAAATCGAGCTCGCGCTTCCAGACCTTCGCGTTGTAGGGGTCCATGAAGTGCTTCGCGATGCCGTCGCCGAAGCGCCAGCGCACCCAGGCGCCGAACTGCGCCGGCGAGGCCGAACCGTCGACCTGGCGCCTGTGCCAGGCCTCGATGTAGCCCTTGAGGCAGTCGAAGTTCACCTGCGGCGGCAGGTCCCCGAGTCCGTTCTCGAAGGGGTAGTGCACCCAGCGGTCGGCGAAGCGGATCTTCGTGTTGCGGTTGCAGCGCACGAACGCGTCGTCGCCGCCCGCGCAGTCCTTCATCCACTGCATGGCGGCCGCATCCTTGCTGTACAGGATGTGCCCGCCGGTCACGTCGTAGGTGAACCCCTCGATGGTTTTCGAGGCGCACAGACCGCCCACCCCGGGCGCGGCTTCGAAGAGATGCAGGCTCTCGCGCGGGATGCCCGCTTCGATCAGGAAACGGGCCAGGGAGAGGCCGGAGACGCCGGCGCCTAGGATCGCGGTCTTCACGGGGCGCGAAACCATACCCGCCGCGAACGAGGTAGGCGAGTGCGGCGGGGCGCGCCTCAGCGCTGGCGCACGAAATCGGCGGGCGCGAGACCGAGGCGCTCGAGCAGCGCGGCGCCGTCCTTCAACCAGCGGCGCGCGTCGGTGGTGTAGCCCGCGGTCGGCGCGAGCGTCGCGTCGAGGGCGCCGAAGTGGCTGTTGAAGGCGCCCATCGCGCTCTCTCGCGCGTACTTCGCGAGGCACGAGCCCAGCGCGACGCAGAAGGAAAACTGCTCGGCCTTCTCCGAGAACACGATGCGCATGCGCCGCGCGTCGTCGCGCGTGCGGATCGAGTAGCGCGAGCGCTGCGGCGTCTCGTCGATCCACTCCACGACCGCGTCGGGAAAGGCCCGGCCGAGCAGCGGCCCGTAGTGCGAGCGCCCGCCGTGTCGATCGACCCACAGCTCGACGCCGCGCGCGCCGTAGGTGTCGAACACGCGGCGAAAGATCGGCGCGGAGAAGTTCCAGTGGGTGAGCGACTTGTTCTGGGTCGCTTCGAAGGACGCGTTGAGCGCGCTCTCGGTGACCGTGCGCACCCCGGCGTCGACGAGTTCGATCTGCGCCCGGCGCAGCGCGCGGGACAGGCCTTCGACGCGCAGTTCGAGCGTCGACGCGTTCCAGTGCTGCGGCAGTGGGCGAGCTCCGTCGCGGTACCACGCGTGGCGCGCGATGAACGGCGCTTCGACGGCGAGTTCGGCCGGCGTTTCGAACAGCAAGCTCTGCAGCGTGCGCTCGGGGCGTCGCGCGGCGTCGAGGAGCGCGAGAAAGCCGAGGGCGGTGGCTTCGAGGCGCTTCGAGCAGCGCGGCGTCCGCTTGAACACGACTTTCGAGTCGGCGACCACGAAGGCGCGCGCGTCGTCGCGCGGATCCTGGCTCACGAGCGGCGCGAGCGCGCTCCACGGATCGACGTTCGGGTCGCTCGCGGCGAGCACGCTGTAGCCGAGCGTCAGCGGCCCGAGCAGCGGTCCGAGGCCCGCTTCGTCGACCCCCGCGAACGTGGCCGTGCCCGCGGCGAACAGCGTTGCGTCGTCGAGCGCCACCGCGCGCGCCTCAGCTCGCGAGCGCTTCGTCGCGCCGCGAGCGGTTCTTGACGAGCATGGCGAGGCTGAACGCGCCCGCGACGAGCGAGATCAACTGCGACGTCGACAGCGCTCCTCCGAACCACACGCCGCGCACTTCGTCGCCGCGCAGGAACTCGATCGCGAACCGCAGGAACGCGTAGGTCGTGATGCCGGTCCACGCGGCTTGACCTTCGTAGCGGCGGTGCTTGAGCGCTCGGTACGCCACCGCTGCGACGATCAGCGCCTTGAACGACATCAGCGGCTGCGTGGCCCACAGCAACTGGCCGACGTTCTCGTCGCCGAACAGCGATTCGGGCGGCAGCGGATTCGGCACGCGCACCGTGATCGGAAACGGCAGCCAGCTCCACTTCTCCGGCACGCGCGAGCCGTAGTCGTCGCCGACCATCAGGCAGCCCCAGCGGCCGATCGCCTGTCCGACGAAGCCCGCGACGATGCCGACGTCCAACGCGTGGAGCGGGCGCAGCTTGTGGCGCCGCGCACACCACATGCCGCCGACGACCGCGCCGAGCAGGCCGCCGTACATCACCAGTCCGCCCTGCCACACCGCGATCATCGTCCAGGGCGTTTCGAGGAAATCGCGGCCGACCGGCGAGCCGCGCGCGATCTCGACGATCACGTAGAGTACGCGCGCGCCGGCGACGATGCCGATCAACACCCAGGTCGGCAGCGCGCTGTAGGCCTCGACGTCGCGCTCGGGCGACTTGGAAAAGCGCGCGATGAGCACGGAGAAGAGCCATGCGCCGACCAGGAAACCGATTCCGAGCAACGCCCCGAAGGTGCGCAGGGGGAAGCCGATGCCGGGGATCTCGAACAGGATGGGATGCATGGAGGGCGCGGGATTCTAGGGGTCGAGCGCGCCGAGCGACGAGGGAAGCGCCGCGAAGTGTCGAAAGAAGCGAGCGCTCCGCGGCGCCGAGCGCGCTCGCGCGGCGTGGCTGCACGCGTCATCCTGGCTGAGTAAGATTCGGGGTTCGCGCCGCCGCGGGTCGCGCTTTCGACAGGAGTTCGACAGGCTGCGTCCCGTCCCGCCGCTCGGCCGCGCCCTCCGACCTGCCTGCCGACTCGACCTCCGAATCGCTTTCCCGCTCCCCGCCCCGGACCCAGCTCCACCCGCCCCGATGAAGCTCTCGACCATGCGCCGGATCGACGCCTGGGTCGGCCGCCCGGCGTGCTTCCTGCTGGCGCTGTTCCTGCGCGTGTTCGGCGGGCTCTTGCAGCGCAAGCCCGCGGGCGGGCAGCGTTCGGTGCTGTTCATCGAGCTGTCCGAGATGGGCAGCACGATCCTCGCGGCCGCGACGATCCAGCTCGCGATGCAGCGCAACCCGGAGCGCCCGGTGTGCTTCGTGATCTTCCGCAAGAACGTCGCGAGCCTGCATTTGCTCGGCCTGCTCGACGAGCGCAACGTGTTCACGATCCGCGACGACTCGCTCGCGCACATGCTGATCGACGTCGCGCGCTTCGTCGGGTTCTGCCGCGCGCGGCGCATCGACACGACCGTCGACCTCGAGCTCTTCGCGCGCGTGTCGTCGATCCTGAGCATGCTCTCGCTCGCCTCGACGCGCGTCGGCTTCGACAACTTCCACGGCGAAGGGCTGTACCGCGGCGCGCACCTCACGCACCGCGTGAACTACAACCCGTACTACCACATGTCGCAGAACTTCCAGGCGTTGCTCGACGCGCTGGACTGCGACCCGGCGCAGATCCCGCTGATCAAGCGCGACATCCCGAGGCCCGAACTCACCTGCCGCGTCCCGCTGCGCAAGGACCTGTTCGACTACGTGCGCGGCGAATTGAGCAAGCTCGCCGACCTGGACCGGACGAAGCGCGTCGTGCTGCTCAACCACGACGCCGGAAAGCTGCTGCCGATTCGCACTTGGCCCGCGCAGCGCTTCGCCGCCGTCGCGCGCGCGCTCATCGAGGACGACGAAGGCACGTTGGTCGTGTTGTGCGGCATTCCCGACGCGGCAGAGTCCGCGCGCGAGATCCGCGCCATGGTCGCGCACCCGCGCTGCATCGATTTCGTCGGCAAGACTCGCACGCTGGCCGATTTGATGCAGCTCTTCCATCAGGCGGATCTGCTGATCACGAACGACAGCGGTCCGGCGCACTTCGCCAGCCTCACGGACATCGCCTCGATCACGTTGTTCGGGCCCGAAACGCCGCGGCTGTACGGGCCGATGGGGCCGCGCGCCGTGCAGCTCTACAAGCACCTCGCGTGCAGTCCGTGCCTCACCGCCGCGAACCACCGCAACAGCCCGTGCCAGGACAACCAGTGCCTGCAGGCGATCGCCGTCGAGGAAGTGCTCGAGCACGCGAGGCGTCTGTTGCTCGAACGCGCGCCGACGGCGGCGAGCGCGCGTTGAGAGGCGCCGCGCGGCCAAGTAGACTGCCGCGTGCTTGAAGGGCGGAGTGGCTCCGCACCGACACCGACGTTCGAAGCGTCGCGGCGAGGCGCACCGCTTCCGCCGACCCAGAGAACCCCGAGGTTTTTTCACTTGAGCGAGATCCAGCGCAGCGCGGGCGGTCCCCCCGCGGCCAAAGTGTTCGTCGAAGGGCGCTACCGCAAGCTGACGCGCGATCTGCCGCAGACGGTGTTCTTCTGCCCCGATTGCAAGGGCCATCCGCGCCGGCGTCGCGGCTGCGCGCGCTGCGAAGGCTTCGGCAAGCTCACGCGCGACTCGGTGCAAGAGCTGATCGGCTGGGTGCTCGGCGCGCTCTTCAAGACGCGCAAGCACAAGTTCCACGGCGCCGGGCGCGAGGACGTGAACGTGCGGATGCTCGGCGAAGGCCGTCCGTTCGTGGTCGAGTTGCTCGGGCCGAAGGTGCTCGACGTCGACCTCGCGGCGGCCGAAGCGGAGATCAACCGCCGCAACGAAGGGCGTTTGGAAGTGCTCGGCCTGCACTGGACCGAGAAGACGCGCGTCGCGGTGCTCAAGGAGGAGAAGCACGCCAAGGAGTACGGCGCGCGCGTTCGCGTCGGCGCTCCGCCCGATCCCCAAAAGGCCGCGCAACTGGTCGGCCGGCGCATCGCGCTCACGCAGCAGACGCCCGAACGCGTCGCGCACCGCCGCGCGCAACTCGACCGCGAACGCTGGATCGAAATCGTGAAGTTCGCTCCGCTCGAGGGCGCGGAGAACGAGTGGGAGCTCGTGCTGCGCGCGCAGCACGGCACCTATGTGAAAGAAGCGATCAGCGGCGAAGGCGGCGCGACACGGCCGTCGCTGACGGAGTTGCTCGGCGCACCGTGCGAGTGCGTCGAGCTCGACGTGCTCGCGATCCTGGGCGAAGAAGGCGAAACGGTCGCGGAAGCTCCGCGCGTCCGGCCGGAGCGAGCGCCCGACTTCGGCGCGTTCCTGGACTGACGGGGCTTCGAGCGCTCGAGGGGCGAACCGAGGAGAAGAAGGGGCGCGGAGCCGCGGGGGAGCGCGCGGAGGAGAGAACTGAGGGCGCGGAGAAGGCGCCGAGAGGAGACGGAAGGAACGGGCGCACCCGTTTCTGCGCTCCCGTCGCGGATCTCTCGGCCCGCGCAGCGGAATCCGACGCCGTTCTTCGCGGCGCTTCTCCTCTGGCCGCCACGCAAGTTCGAATCCACGGCATACACTCGGGCTAGCATGACCCGAACCTTCGCCGCCCTCTCGATCGCCCTCCTCGCCCTTGCCTGCGCGCAGCAGGCCGAACCTCTGGCCGCGCCGACGGCAGCGCCCTCGCCGCTCGAAGTCGTTCGCTACGACAAGGCCTCGGCGAGCATGGCGAACTGGCCCGCGCCGACGGAGCACCACCTCGACATCGATGCGGAGAAGCGGAACAAACGCGGCCGCAAGAAGTACATCGAGGAGCTGCACCGCGCCGCGCCGGATGTCGACTGGCGCGCGATCGAGAAGGCGAACGGCCTGGCGGAACAAGAGCGCCGGCGGCAGCTCGTCGAGAACAGCTCGAACCTCCTCGTCTCGTCGAGCTGGACCGAGATCGGCAGCAAGAACCAGGCGGGGCGCATGCACTGCGCGACGCTCTCGCCGGACGGTCAATCGCTGTACGGCGGCTCGGCGCTCGGCGGGTTGTGGAAGGCGAATTACGACGGCACGGGCTGGACGCCGCTCGGCGACAACCTGTGGGGCGGCGTGTGGGAAGCGCTGGCGCTGCCCGGCGAGAACGTCGGCGATCCCGATCTGCTCGTGATCTGGGGCTCGGCCGGTATCCGCGTCTCGCGCAACCAAGGCGCGACGTGGGAAGCGCCGACCGGCCTGAACAACGCGAACAGCATCCGCATGCTGTCGAAGTTCGCGACGAACCCGCCGACGATCGCCGTGTGGTCCAACAACTCGGCGAACTTCACGGCGCCGGCGCTGTGGGTTTCGACCGACTTCGGACGCACGTTCTCGATCCGTCACCAGATGTCCACGGCCGGCGATTCCGCGGCCTGGATCCCGCGCACGGGCCCCGGCGCCGCGACTCAGATGTTCGTCGCGCACCGCGGCCGGCTCTATTCGTCGACGAACGCCGGCGCGTCCTTCACGCCGCGCGCGCTCATCGATGCGAATGCGACCGAGCACGTGCTGTGCGGCTCGGAGGCCGGCGCGCCGACGCTGTACGTCGCGCTCGCGAGCGGCGGCACATGGAGCGTGCACCGTTCGAACGACGCGGGAGTGAGCGCGACCTTCGTGCACAACCCGGGCGATTTCTGGAAGGAGATGACGGCCTCCACGATCGATCCGAACGTCGTGATCTACGGCGGCGTCGAAGCCTTCCGCTCGACGAACGGCGGCGCGAACTTCACGAAGCTCAACGGCTGGGGCGAGTACTACTCCAACCCGGTGCACAAGCTGCACGCCGACACGATGGGCCTGTTCGCGTGGCCCGACGCCGCGAGCCCGAGCGGCGAGAGCGTGTTCTATTGCATGGACGGCGGCATCTGGCGCAGCCACGCGAGCGGCGCGAGCCCGCTCAATCTCAGTCTGTCGGGCCTGGGCGTGAGCCAGTACTACTCGACGCACACGAGCGTGCTCGATCCGAACCGCGTGCTCGCCGGCGCGCAGGACCAGGGTTATCAGCGCGGCTCGGTGCAGCCGTCGACCGGGCCCGGGCCGTCGACCAACTTCAACCAGCTCGTCAGCGGCGACTACGGCCACCTCACGAGCTCGAACGGCTCGCACGACCTCGTGTACTCGGTGTACCCCGGTTTCGTGCTGGTGCAGCAAGGCGAAACCAATCCGCAACTGCTCTATCCGTGGGTCGATTTCCCCGCCGGCTCGAACCACCTCTGGCTGCCGCCGATCGTCGCGGACCCGCTCGACTCGGAGAGCTTCTTCTTCTGCGCGAACCGTCTCTACCGCTACACGCGCGTCAGCGGCGCGACGTGGAACTACGTGCAGCATTCGACGCAGAACTTCGCCAACACCGGCTCGAGCTACATGACCGCGCTCGCGTTCGCGCCGACCGATGCGCAGCGCGCGTACGCGGTCGACAGCGCCGGGCGCATGTACTGGTCGAGCAACCGCGGCGTGAACTGGTCGCTCAGCGCGTCGACGGCGCCGAACGAGCACTACTTCTACGGCAACGCGATCGCCGTGCACCCGACGAACCCGCTCGAAGCGGTGGTCGGCGGCGCGGGCTACAGCACGGCCGGAGTGCGGCGCACGACCGACGGCGGCGCGACCTGGCAGCCGCTCACCAGCGGCTTGCCCTCGACGCTCGTCTACGACCTCGCGTACACGCGCGACGGCAACGCCGACATCTACGCGGCCGGTGAGGCGGGCGCCTATCGCTTCGACCGCGCGAACGGCGTGTGGGTCAACATCATGCAACCCGCGACGCCGCTGACGTTGTATTGGTCCGTGGAGTGCGTCGGCGACGATCTCATGCGCTTTGGCACCTACGGCCGCGGCATCTGGGACTACGACCCGACGCCGCCGGGGCCGCCGCCTTACGTCGCGACGTATTGCACGGCGAAGGTGAGCTCGACGCTGTGTCTGCCGGCGATCTCCGGCGTCGGAACTCCGTCGGCGAGCAGCGGGCCGAGCTTCAGCGTCGACGCGACGCAGATCATGTCGGGCAAGAACGGCGTGCTGTTCTACGGGCTGCAGCCGCACGCGGCGCCGTACCAGGGCGGAGTGTTGTGCGTGAAGTCGCCGGTGCGGCGCACGCCGAGCCAGAACTCGGGCGGCGCGACGAATTGCGGCGGCGCCTACAGCTACGACTTCAACGCGCGCATCCAGTCGGGGCTCGACCCCTCGCTCGTTCCCGGCGTTCGCGTGCACTGCCAGTACTGGTACCGCGACCCGGGCGACCCGTACACCACGGGTTTGTCCGACGCGCTCGAGTTCGACATTCCCTGAGCGCTGTCTAGTGCGCGCGCGCGCGCGGCTTTTCAGCGTCCGAGCGCGCGCTCGACCGCGGCCTTCACCGCGCCCGAGGTCTCCGTCACGAGCCACGCATCGAGCTTCGCCTTCGCAGCGGCGTCGAGTTCACGCTTGGAGAGCGTCTCCGCCGCGAGCAAGCGGTCGGTGCACGGCGTCTCGAGCGCGCAAAGTCGCGCGAGCAGGTCTTCGGTGCTCGCGGACGCGAAGGCGCGCTCAGCGGTCGCCTTCTCGGCCTGGTCGGTATAGCCGAGCTCCGCGAAAGCTCGCAGGTTCGACTCCGAAGCGACGTCCGCGTCGCGAATGCCCTTCGCCATGCGCTC
>CALFYL010000380.1 GCA_937952135.1 uncultured Planctomycetia bacterium | reverse complement strand
CGTCGATCGCGCCCATGCGGCTCGGCGGCCACACGCGCACTTCGACCTTGCCGCGGATGTAGTCCTGCGGCACCAGCCCGAACTCGCGCGAGTCGCACGACCGCGGGCGGTTGTCGCCGAGCACGAAGAAGTGCGCGGGCTTCACCTGCATCTGCACGCGCGAGAACGGATCCTGCTCCGCGACGTACGGCTCCTGGATGCGCACGCCGTTGACGTACACGCCGTCCACGTCGACGACGATCTCGTCGCCCGGCAGCCCGATCACGCGCTTGATGTAGTCGACGGTCGGATCGAGCGGGTACTTCAACACGACGATGTCGCCGCGGCGCACGTCGCCCCACAGGTAGCTGAAGTGATCGATGAGGATGCGGTCGCCGTCGTGGATGCGCGGCGCCATCGAGCTTCCGCGCACGATCGACAGATTGAACAAGCACAAGTAGGCGAGCACCGCGAGCGCGCCGCACTGCACCACGGGCGCCAGCCAGCGCCACGCACGGCGGACGACGCGCCGCTCCAGCGGGAACAGCGCGGGACGCCACGCCGGCGTCGCTTCGACCGCGGACGCCGTCGCGAGCGCGTCGCGGGAATCGCTGGGCGCGAATCCGTGCTCGGCGTCGACGCGGCCGAGGAGTTCGGCCGCGGTGGCCGGCGCCTCGGCGCCGGGGGCGTTCAGTTCGCGCGTGGGGAGCGTCACGCCGAACTCTGTCGGATCGACTGCGCTTCACTCTTGAACCGTCTTGTACGTGCTGGACCGTGGCTTGGCCTCGACGCCCGCCGTAGCCTCTGCGGCATGCCTCCGCGCGCCATGCTCCGTCGAAGTTCGCAGGCCGAGAACCGCGCCGCGCCGAGCCGCGCCTCGCGCGCTCGAGCCCGCCTCGCGACCGCCGTGCTCTCCCCCACGACCTCGACCGGACTCGCGTTCGCGTTCGCAGCGTTCGTCCTCGCCGGATGCACGGCGCAGCGGCCGGCCGACCGCGCGCGAATCGCCGCCGCCGCGCGCCCGTCCCTCGCGGACATCTTCTCGATCCCCGGTATCCACGGCACGGCGCCGAGCCTTCGTTCGCTCAGCGCTGACGGCCGCTTCGCGGTGCTCGATTTCAAGCCGGTCGAGCGCCGCGCGGGCGGAGAACTCGCGTGGGGCGACAACCTCAGCCCGCACCTGGTGAGCACGGATTCGGGGCCCCACGCTCTCGATGCGAGCACGTCGCTCGCGACCTTGCTCGAGCGCTTGCTCCCCGCCCCCCCCGCGCCGCTCCCGCCGCCGGCGGACAGCGCGGTGCAAGCGACGCCGGGACTGCAGGAGGCGCCCGAGACGCGCCGCACGACGGCCGGCGCGTTCGCGTGGAGCGAGAGCGGCGCGCTGATGGCGGTGGAATGGCGCGGATCGATCGCGCTCGTCGATCCCGCGGCCGCGACGGCGCGCGTTGTGTTCCGCGAAGAGCCGAAGCCTCCGACCAAGAGCGAGAAGGCGGATGAGGCGCCTCCGCGCGCGCTGGGCCGCGTGCGTTCGCTCGCGTTCGCGAGCGAAGACAGCGAGCTCGAGGTCCGCACGAGCGAGGAGCTGTTCGTGTTCGACCTCGACGCCGCGCGCGAGGGTCCGCTCTCGCTCGATGCGGCGCGTTGCATCACGGCGGACATCGGGCCGCGCATCGGGGACCTGCAACTCAGCGACGACCGCACGCGCGCGTTCGCGACGTCGGGCTCGTTCGGAGAGCTCGAGGGCGACCCGACCAAGGCCCCCACGCGCTTCCTCGACCTCGCGAGCGGTCGAAAACTCGTGCTCGAGGGCTTGAGCGACATCCGCAGCCTCGAAGGCGAGCGGATGTCGCCCGATGGACGCTGGGTGTTCGGCGTGGAAGCCGACCGCTCGAAGGATCCGGCGCCGAACCTGGTGCCGAACTTCCTCACGCCGCGCGTCAGCACGATCGACGCGCGGCGCGACCTCGCCGACGACCTGCCGCCGCCGCGCAAGCTGTGGATGTGGGACACGCGCGACGGAGCGCGGCGCGAGCTGCTCCTGCCCGGCGATTCGATCTACTACTTCCAGCCCCTCGGCTGGGCGCCGCAGGAGCTGCCCGGTTCGCCCGCGCGCTACGGATTCCGCCGACTTTCCCGCGATTTCCGGGTGCAGGAGCTGTGGGTGTGGAGCGATGGCGATCTGCGCCTCGTCGCCGTCGATCGCGACCCGAAGTGGGTCGGCGGCCCGGGCGGCGGCGCGCGCTGGAGCCGCGACGGCTCGCGCATCGTGTTCGCGTCGGAGTCCTTCGCGAGCTCGCGAACTCCAGGCCGCTCGCAGCTCTTCGAGCTCGACGTCGAAACGGGCCACGTGCGGCAACTCACCGAGTTCGGCGGCGAGCTCTCGAGCTATGTGCAGCACCAAGGCGGCTTCGTGCTCGTCGCCAGCGACGGCGATCCGAACCAGCGCGTGCTGGCGCTCGCGGACGACTCCGGCCTGCGCAAGCTCGACTTGGGCGCGGCGATGCTCGGCTCGCCGCGGGTGTCGCGCGACGGCTCGCGCGTCGTGTTCGAGCTCGAGCGCCTCGGCCGGCCCGCGGAGTTGTACGTGCTCGACGCGCGCAAGGGCGAGCCGCGCGCGCTGACGAGCACGTTGCGCGACGAATACGCGAAGCACGACTGGATCCTGCCGCGGGAACTCGCGGTCGAGCACGCCGACGGCTCGCGGGTCTGGGCGCACGTCTACTTGCCGCGCAAGTCGAAGCTCGAGCGCGGGGACAAGCCGCGTCCGTGCGTCGTGTTCATCCACGGCGCGGGGTACCTGCAGAACGTCACGCAGTCGATGACCGAGTACGCGGTCAATCTGATGTTCCACTCGCGCCTCGCCGAGATGGGCTACGTCGTCGTCGACGTCGACTACCGCGGCAGCGCGGGCTACGGTCAGAAGTTCCGCACCGATGTGCAGGGCCACCTCGGTAAGCTCGAGCTCGAGGACATCAACGCCGTCGTCGACGAGCTCGCGCGGCGCAAGGTCGTCGACGCGGCGCGCGTCGGCTGCTACGGCGGCTCCTACGGCGGGTTCTTGACGCTCATGGCGCTCTTCACGCAGCCCGAGCGCTGGAGCTGCGGCGCCGCACTGCGTTCGGTGACCGATTGGCGCACGTATTCGTCGGGCTACACCCAGCCGCGGCTCGGGCGCCCGTCGACCGACCCGGAAGCCTATGCGCGCTCGTCGCCGATCGACCACGCCGAGAAACTCGAGGATCCGCTGCTCATCCTGCACGGCATGAGCGACACGAACGTCTTCGCGCAGGACTCGATCCGTTTGATCGAGAAGTTGATCGACCTCGGCAAGAGCTTCGATGCGATGCTCTACCCGAGCCAGGGCCACGGCTTCGAAGACGGCCCGCACTGGATCGACGAGTACAGCCGCATCGAGCGCTTGATGGTCCAGCACCTCGGCGCGCCCTGAGAGACGATCGCTCGCGATCCCCGACAAGCACGCGCCCCGAGAACTCAGCACGCCTCATGTCCACGCACGAACCGTCCTCTGCCTCGAGTCCCGACCGTCGCCAAACGCTCGTCGGCGCCGCGCTGCTCGGCGCCGGAGCGTGGGGCTGCGCCGCCGCCCAGTCTTCGCGGGAGAGCGACGCCGCCGCCGCGAGCGCGGAGCTCTTCGCCGACCTCGCCGACCAACGCCCGTTCCACGCGCCGATCTCCGAGCCCGAGCGCGCCGCGCGCCGCGCGCGCCTCGGCAAGCTCCTCGCCTCGCGCGGCCTCGACGCGTTCGTGTGCGAAGGCGGCGCGACGCTGACCTACCTCGCGGGCGTCTCATGGGGCAAGTCCGAGCGCGCCTTCGCGCTCGTGGTGCTCGGCGACGGCTCGCACTTCTGGATCTGCCCCGCCTTCGAGGCCGAAAAGGCGCGGCTCTCGATCCAGGGTGAGGGCAAGCCCGGCGGAGACGTCGTCACCTGGGACGAGCACGAGTACGCGTGGAAGCCCTTCGCGGCGGCGCTGCGTGCGCGGCGCGTCGAGCGCGTGGCGGTCGATCCGGCGCTGCGCGTGTTCATCGCCGACGAGCTCGCGAACGAGCACGGCCGCGACAAGGTCGTGCTCGGCCGGGCGGAAGTGATCGCTTTGCGCGCTTCGAAGGATGCGCACGAGCTCGCGCTGCTGCGGCGCGCGAACGAGCTCACGCAGCAGGCGATCGTCGCGGCGTCGCGCCACATCCGGGTCGGCATGACGGGCACGGAAGCCGGACGTTTGATCACGAGCGCGCAGCAGAAGCTCGGCCTGACCGACGTGTGGCGGCTCTCGCTCGTCGGCGCGGCCGCGGCCTATCCGCACGGCGACAACTCCGCCGTCGTGCTCGAGCGCGGCGACTTCCTGCTCGTCGACACGGGCGGTTCGTTCCACGGCTACCAGAGCGACAACACGCGCACGTGGTGTGTCGAAGGCTCGCCGTCGAGCGAGCAACTGCGCGCGTGGAACGCCGTGCGCGATGCGCAGCTCCGCGCCTTCGAAGCCGTGCGGCCCGGCGTGCCGTGCGGCGCCATCGACCGCGCGGCGCGCGCGAGCTTGAAGGCCTCGGGCTACGGCGAGGGCTACGAGCACCTCACGCACCGCCTCGGCCACGGCATCGGCCTCGAGGGCCACGAGGATCCGTACTTCGACGGCGGCAGCGAGGTGGCGCTAGCGCCGGGCATGACGCTGTCGGACGAACCCGGCGTCTACATCTACGGGAGCTTCGGCGTGCGGCTCGAGGACATCGTCGCGGTCACGGGCAGCGGCGCGGACCACTTCGGTTCGTGGCAGAAGGACTGCCGCTCGCCGGCTTGATCGAGGAACGCGCGAGAGCGCGCTCGGCGCCGAGCGCCGCTTCGCGCGCGCGCTTCCCGAAAACACTTCAAGGCGCGCCGCCTGTTTCCAGACGCGCGCGCCTCAAGGGTGGCGATCGGCGAGTGCAAGCCGCCGCGAAGTGCCGGGGCCGCTGCGTGCGGCCGCGGAGCTTCGACGGGCGGTGCTGCTAGCTGACGTAGTCGCGCCCGCGGCGCGGCTTCTTGTTGCGGCCGGCCAGGATCACTTTGCCGGAGCCCATGCCCATGCGGCGGACCTTCTTGCGTCCGCGGGTCGGGCCGCAGTTCTTGAATCGTGCTTTTGCCATTGGAGTCGGCGCCTGCTTGGTTGGAGGGCGCAAAAGTTGAGGGCCGAAGGTTGTACCCGCGGGCCGAGCGGCGGGCAAGCGGGAGGGCGAAAGCGGTCGAGGGAGTGCTCCCCGCGCGGCGTCGAGTGGCGCCGCCGACCCGGCC
>CALFYL010000379.1 GCA_937952135.1 uncultured Planctomycetia bacterium | reverse complement strand
TGCTCGACACGCGCGAGATGCAGCGCCTGCGCGGCGTGAAGCAGCTCGGCTCGGCGGACCTCGTGTACCCGGGCGCGCGGCACTCGCGCTTCGAGCACTCGATCGGCACGGCGCACCTCTCGCAGCAGATCGTCGAAGCCGTGAACCGGGCCGCGGACCTCGCGCCGCGCGAGTGCCTGCGCATCGGCGACTCCGAGACGCGCGTCATCCGAGTCGCGGCGCTGCTGCACGACATCACGCACATTCCCTACGGCCACCATTTCGAGGACCAGGCCGGACTGCTGCACCGCCACGATTCGCCGGAGCGCTACGAGCGCATGCTCGAGGGCTCGACGGAAATCGGCGCGGCGCTGCGCAGGGCGGGCCTGCTGAACGACGTGCTCGCGGTGCTCTGCGACCGCGCCGACACGCCGCCCTACTGGCGCCAGATCAACTCCGACACGATCTGCTCGGACATCCTCGACTACCTCGTGCGCGACGCCTACTTCACGGGGCTGCGCATCGGCATCGACTCGCGTTTGCTGGCCTATTTCCGCGTGGAACGCACCAGCGGGAACCTCTACCTCGACCTGCAGAAGCACAACCTGCTGCGCGAGGACATCCTCTCGGAGATCGTGCGCATCCTCGAGGCGCGCTACTACTTCTCCGAGCGCGTGTACTACCACCACGCGAAGGTCGCCGCGGGCGCGTTGATCGCCCGGGCGGTGGAACTCGCGCTCGCGGAGCGCCTGATCGAGGAAGTCGACCTGTATTCCACCGACGACGCGTCCTTGCTCGACCTGCTCGAGCGAAGCGCCGATCGCGGCAAGCCGTCCGTCGCGCGCCGCGTGCACTCGCTCGTCGAGCGCTACCGCCGCCGCCGCCTTCCCAAGCGCGCCTGCGTGTTCCCGCGGCCGCAGAACCTGGAGGCGCAGCAGTCGCTCGTCGAGCGTTACTTCTCGATCGCGCAGCACGCCGAGCGCACCCGCGCCGAGGAGCGCATCGCCGACCTCGTGCGCTTCGCGACCGGCCGCGAGGTCGAGATCATGCTGGTGTGCCCCGCGAAGCGCATGCAGCTCAAGGAAGTCGCGACGCACGTGCTGTGGCCCGGCGAGGGCGAAGTGCGCCCGCTGTCGGCCTACGCCGAACGCGCGCCGCGGCTCTTCGACCTCGAGCGCGCCTACCGCGACCTCTGGAAGTTCTACGTGTTCGTCGACAGCGACGATCCGACGCTGATCGCGCGCGTCGCGGAGATCGCCGCGAGCGAGTTCGCGGGCGCGACGAACGTCTATCGACCGGGTCGTTAGCTCGCTCTCGAACGCGGCGCCGAACACGAAAGGCGCGAGACGACACTTGAACGCGGCGCGAGAAACAGTATCTCAAGCAGTGTCGACGCTTCGCTTCGAGCGCTCTCGCGGCGAAGTGCGACACGCCCCCAACCTCTCGCACGTGCGTTCTCCCCCTCGAAAGGACGTTCACTTGCGCCGCGCCCGAGCGCGCAGCGACGGTCGTTCGTCGCGCGTTTTGCGCGGAGTTTTGGGCGCTTCCGCCGTGGTGGTGTCGGCGATCGCCGCGCCGGTCGAGGCCTCGGTCTCGACGCCGGACTCCCCGCGCATCGCTCCGCCCACGGTGCTGCCCGGTTCGTTGTCCGGCGCCTCGACGGCGCGCGGCGACAAGCCGGCGCGCGCACGCGCTGGGACAAAAGTCGCGCGCGCGAGCACGAACGCGCGAGTTCGCGCAGCCAACCACCTCGAGCGGCTTTGGAAGCGCTTGCAGGCGCGCGGCGGGAGCGCGGCGCGCAACGCGTTGGTTGAGGCGTACCAACACCTCGCCGAGAGCGCCGTGCGCCGGCTGCTCGTGCGCTTGCCGCGCAGCGTCGACCCCGGAGACCTGCTCGCGGCCGCGAACGTCGGCTTGATCGCCGCCATCGAAGGTTTCGATCCGCTGCGCGGTGTCAGCTTCGAGACCTATTGCGAATGGCGCCTGCGCGGCGCGCTGATGGACGAGTTGCGCCTGCAGGACTGGTTGCCGCGCGCCTTTCGCGCGCGCCTCGCGCAGTTGCGGCGCGCCTCCGACACGCTGCGCGCCGAACTCGGCCGCGAGCCGACCGACGACGAGCTCGGCGAGCACCTTGGCTGGTCCGTCGACGAGCTCGCGAACCTGCCCCAGGCCCCGCGCTCGGTCCATGTGCCGGGCGCCTTCTCGTCGCGCTCCTCCGACCGCCACAGCGCGTCGCACTCCGGCCGCGTCGGCGGTTCGAACCTGGGCCAGGGCGGCGGTCGCGACGACGCGCCGAGCCTGGAAGAGGTGGTCGCCGACGGTCGTTCCGAGCAACTCGGGGAACGACTCACGCGCGAAGAGCTGCTGCGCTTGATGTCGCAGCAGATGACCGCGCAGGAGTGCCGCGTCGTGTACCTCAAGTACTGGGAAGAGCTGCCGCTGCGCGAGATCGGCGAGCTCGAAGGGCTCTCGGAATCGCGCGTGTGCAAGATCCACCTGCGCCTGATCGAGCGGCTGCGCCAGACCTTCGAAGCGGAATACGCGAGCTGATTCGCGCCGCGCGCGCCGAGCTGCGGTGCGCGGGACGCTCGCGCGCGAAGCGAAGCGGACAAAAAAAGCGAAGGCATGGAGCGCGGCTCCATGCCTTCGCGAGTTCCGCCCGAGCCACGAGGGCCCGCTCGAGCCGCCCTAGCGCGGTGCGAACACCGCGCTGGTCCCCATTGCGGCGAGTCGACGCGACAAGCGCGTCACAGCGGAACTGACGCGCGGGAGAGGCCGTCCCCACAACCGCACCCGCGACGTATCTCCTCCATTCCCGCCGACGCCCGCCCGTCCCCACGGCCGGAGCGTCCACGGTTTCCCCCCCTCATCGAACGCGCGCGAGTCCCCACTTGCGCGCATCCGTTCCACAGTTCCGACCGCGCCGCACGGGGCGGACTGCGATCGGCTGGATGCGGCGAACGTCGCCCTGCGCCCGAAACCACGCTCGCCGCGGGGGCCGAGCCGCCGGCTCGAGGGCCAACCCGAAATCGGACGCGCGTGAGTGTTCGTCTGGTGCATGGTCCAAGGTGCGTTCGCTCGTGGACCAGACCCGTTCGCGCCATCCGGAAGGGCGGGTTCGCGCCAGCCGTCCGCGCGAGGCGGAACGGTCGGCGTGCTCGCCCGGGCCGCAGAGCGAGAGCGCCGCAGTGGGCGTCTCGACAGTCGAGCCTCGGTTGCCGTACGGCGAGACCTGAGTGGTCTGGCCGCCCCTCGGACCCTTCACGAAAGTTTCGGTAGCTCGGCTGCCCACCGGAGATTCCCGGGGGGCCCGTGGCTTTGCGCCCCAGCCTCGCGGCTGGTTAGCCCTTGTCGTTCGATCGTTGGAGCGCGGAAGAATACTGGGAAATCGCATTTGGGCAAATCGACCCGCTCCGGGGGCCCGTCGGGCGACCCTCGCAGCGCTTTCCAAGTCTTTGTGGCGGCCCAGGTTGCGCCGATTCGAACAGCTCCGTACTTTGGCTCTGTGGCGCGCCTTCCCCCGGCTCTCGAGGCTGAATTCCGCGCCCCGTGGCGCGGCGTCGGGGCGCCGGCCGCCGAGTCGAGCGGCGAGGGCGAGAACGCGGTCTGCGGCGACTGGGTGAGGTTGGAGCTCGACGCGCGCCGGCCGGAAGCGCTGGGAGTGCGCCTTTCCGTGCGCGGCTGCAGCGCGACGATCGCGGTGGCCTCGCTGGTGGCGCGCGAGGCGGACGGCGCCGCCTTGGAGCAGGTCCGGACGCTCGATGTCGCGGCGCTCGTCGAGCACCGCGGCGGCCTCGCACCGGTGCAGAGGCACGCGGTTGCGGTGGTGGAGCGCGCCCTCGCGGGTGCGCTGGCGCTCGCGAGCAAGTTCTGACATTCTGTGGGGAGCGTTGTGCAGCCTTTGCCCAACGGACCGCTCTCCACCGGCTGCGAGGCCTCATCCTTGTTCCGCTTCTTGAAACGCCCGGCCGCCGAGGGGCATGCCTCGGATGACGTCACGCGCAGCGCGCTGGCGCGCATCCTCGAACTCAACAAGGAGATGGCGCGCACGCCGCGCCCCGAGCTCCTCCCCGACCGCATCCTCGACGCAGCGATCGAGCTCGCCGGCGCCGAGCGCGGCTTCCTGATCCAGCGCACGGCGGCGAGCCCCGCCGCGTCCAACACCGCCGCGTCCAACACCGCCGCGTCCAACACCGCCGCGCCCAACATCGCCGCGGCGACCGCGCGCGCGCCCGGAGTCGAGCAAGCGGCGGAGGTCGAAGCGGCGCCCGAGTC
>CALFYL010000378.1 GCA_937952135.1 uncultured Planctomycetia bacterium | reverse complement strand
CGCCGTCCTTGCCGACCTTGTCCATCGCGTCGCCGATGATCTTGCCGACGCGCGGATCGTTGTTCGCCGAGATCGTTCCGACCTGGCGCACTTCGTCGGTGCTCGAGACCTTCTTCGCGACCTTGTCGAGCGCGGCGAGCACCGCGTCGCGACCGTCGGCGAGGCCCGCGACGAGGCGCGCGTGGCTCGAACCCGCCGTGATCGCCCGCAAGCCCTGCGTGTAGATCGCCTCGGTCAGCAGCGTGGCGGTGGTCGTGCCGTCGCCGGCGACGTCCGAGGTCTTGCTCGCGACTTCCTTCACCAGCTTCGCGCCGAGGTCCTCGTAGGGATCGGTGAGCTGGACTTCCTCGGCGACGGTGACGCCGTCCTTCGTGATGGTCGGCGCGCCCCAGCCCTTGTCGAGCACCGCGTTGCGGCCGCGCGGGCCCAGGGTGCTGGTGACGGCCTTGGCCAGTTTCTCGACGCCGCGGCGGATCGCTTCACGCGCTTCCGCCTCAAAAACCAATTGCTTAGCAGCCATGGGGTGTTGTCTCGCCTTCGAGCGGGTTGAATTCGGAAGGGAATGATCGGGGAGGGGGACGGCCGCAGCCCTTCGAGCGCGGGGCCGGATTGGGGGGTGCGGCAGCGTGGCCATCGCGGCGGGCCGTCCGGCTCGTGGGGGAGCGCGGAGACGTGCGCGGCGCCGCCGACGACACGCGCCGCCCCGATCCACGCAGCGCGCGGACCCGGACGGCGGCGGCCGCGAACGCAAGAAGTGCGCCGGGGCGCTGCGACGCCCGGGGCGGAGTCGGGTTCGCCGCGGGGTGCCGAGGGTGAGCGGAAGGTCGCGAGGCGCCCCGCAGGCGGCGGGAAGCGGGTCCTGGGCGGCTCTCGGCAGGCCCGAAGCGGGCGCAGCGGAGCTTCGGCAGGGGGGCCGTGGCGCGGGCACGGGGGAGCTCGAAGCGTGGACCGGATCCGCGCACGCCGCCGTGTGTGGCGCCCGAACTTCGGCGCGCCGGCAGCCATCGTCGCGGGATTTGCTGTCGATTTGGCAGCGCGTCGAGGCCCCTCCGCGGTGGTCTGCCAACCCGGCAGATTGTTCCAGTTCGATGGGCGTCGGCCTCGAGAAAGTCGAGCGACAAGCCGCATGGCGTGGGTCGTGGGCCGCGCTACATTCCGACTCGCTCCGCACTCCGGACGGTCGGCGCCCACCTCCACGATGCTCTCCCTGCTCCTCGCCTTCGCGTCCACGCTCCCCCCGACGGCGCAGGACCCGTCCATCCCGTCGCCCGCGCCCCAGCCCGCCGCTCCGCCGGCACAGGCCCAGCGGCAGGTGCACGTGCAGTCGCGCTCCGGAGCGTGGTCGCCGCGGCCGTTGGCGGACCTGGAGTTCGCGGCGCTTGGCGACCTTGGCGCGATCGCCGTTCGCATCGATCCGCCGCCCGGTCCGCGCGCGGAAGGTCCGGCTTCGGAGCGCGCGAACGTGCGCCTCGGCGCTCACGACTGGGTCGTGGCGCGCATCGCGAGCGCCGCCGGGGAGGAGCTGCAACTCGAACTCGCCGGCGGCGGAAGGCTGGAAGCCTCGATCGACGACGTGCTCTCGATCGCGTTCGAATCGCGGCTCGCCGGCGCGGCGCCGCTGCCCGCCGCGAGCGGCGACCGGCTGTACTGGCTGCGGCCGCGCGGCATCGATCGCGTGGACGGGAGCTTTCAGGAGTTCAGCGCCGACGGCGTCGTGTTCGACAGCGCGCTCGGCGTGCGCGCGTTTCCCTGGTCGGAGGTGGGCGCGTTGATGATCGAGCCGCTCGGCGCTCGCGCCCCGGCGCCGCAGAACTCCAAGAGCGTGAGCGTCGACCTCGCGCTCGGCGGCCGCCTCCACGGCGAACTCCAACGCGTCGAGAAGGGCGCCGCGCATCTGCGCTGGCGCGGCGGCGCCTCGCTCGCACTCTCCCTCGACGCGCTCGACCAGATCGTGCTCGACGACGGTTCCGTGTCGCACCTCTCGGCCAACCCTCCGGCGCGCGCGCTCGAAGGCTGGCCGCCCGACGACGACAGCGGGATGCGCTGGCCGCACCAGCTCGATCGCTCGGTGATGGGCGGCCCGCTTCGCGCCGGCGGCAAGGTCTGGACGCGCGGGGTCGGGGTGCACGCGCCTAGCCGGCTGGAGTGGGAGCTCGACGGTTCGTGGAAGTCGCTCCACGGCGCCGTGGCGATCGACGATTCGGTGGAACTGCTCGCCTACCGCGGCAGCGTGCAGTGCGCGATCTACCTCGACGGTGCGGACGCGCCCGTCTGGCGCAGCGGCCGCATCGAGGGTGGCATGGCGCCGACGTCGTTCGGTGCGCTCGACCTCAGCGGCGTGCGGCGCGTCGCGCTGCAGGTCGAGATGGACGAGCGGCTCTACGTCGCCGACCGGCTCAACTGGCTCGATCTGCGGCTCGTCAAGTAGCGGCCGATCGAGCAGGGCTCGTCGAGTTGCGGCAGCTCTAGTCGCGGCCAGCGCGGCGTTGACGCGGAAGCCGCGGCGGACTCACGAGCCGCACTTCACGCGTCACGTCGGATCGGCGCGTCGAGCGAGCGGTAGTAGACACCGCGGTCGCCGCCGCTTCGCTTCGCCTGGCGCAGCGCTTCCTCGGTGTGCAGGCGGAGCTCTTCGGCCGAGCGCAGGTCGGCGCCGCCGAAGGTCTCGAACCCGATGCTCGCGGTCACGCGCACTTCGCGCGCGTCGGTCGGAGTGCGGCAGACGAGCCCGCCGATCGATTCGAGCAGGCGCAGCACCACGCTCGCCGCGTCCACCTTGCGCGTGTACGGCAAGAGCACGCCGAACTCATCGCCGCCGAGCCGCGCCGCAACATCCTCGGCGCGCAGCGTCGCGCGGATCGCCTGGCCCACGCGCGCGATCACCTCGTCGCCCAGCGTGTGGTTGTAGATCTTGTTGATGCTGCCGAACTCGTCGAGGTCGACGAGCAACACCGCCATGTGCAAGTGGTGGCGCTGCGACGCTGAAAAGTGCGCGCGCAGGTGGTTCTCGAAAACGTGCGGACGCAACAGGTCCGTGCGGTCGTCGTGCGTCGCGAGGTGGCGCAGCCGCGCGGACTCGCGGTGCGATGCGACCTGGCGGTGCAGCAGCTCGATGCGCAGCGCGAGCTCGTCGAGCGTCGCGCCGCGGCGCACGACGTCCCACGGAGTGCTGGGCCACGTGTTCGCGCGTTCCCAGGGTGACGCGGGACCGAGGTCGTCGACGACGGCGAGCACCCCCAGGCCGCTGCTGGCGGCCTGGATCAGCGCTTCGAGTTCGAGGCCGCTGTGGTGGGAGAGCCGGTCGACCACGGCGACGGTCGCCTGCGCCGAGCTCGCGAGCTTCGCGCTGTCGGCTAACGTGGTCGACACGCGCAGGTTCCAGCCGCGCTCGACGAGGGCCTGGGAGCGTTCGCTCCAGCCGACGCCACGGTGGTCGCACCAGAGCACCACCGGGGCGGAGGCGTGGCGCGGCTCGGCCCCCTCGGGATCGAGGGCCAGGGGAGTGGGGGGGGAGGTGGAGCGTTCGGACATCGGGGCCTGGGCGCTCCCGACGCGCACCTGGCGCGGCGGGGGGGCGGCCGTCGGAGACGAGGAAAGTATCGCCTCCTGGGTCGTTCTTAGGAATGTGCTTTGTGTGACCAAGGTCGTTTTCGGACCCGAAGGGGGGGCGGACGAACGTTCCGGCGGGCGCAGTCGGGCATTTTTGACCCGCTGGCGTGCGGCCAGCGAACTCGAGCACCGGCCAGAAGCAGGTCGCGAGGTTCGCACAGCAGGGAGGCGCCGGGTGTCCGTCGTGGCTGCTGTCGCCAGCGGGGGAGGTGGGACTGGCGGGGCACTACTAGTGCGGGCCGGACTCGCGCCTACCCGTCGCGCCTATCTCCATCGCGCCTATCCATCGGCAGCCGTGGCCCGCCCGGTCGCTCGAGGGTCCGCTGCGCCTCGCGGGCGAGTCGGCCGTTCGGCGCAGGGCCTTGGCGGTTGTCCACGCGCAGGGTGGCGCAGTCCTGTCTGCAGGTCGGAAGGGCGCATCGTGTCGGGGACACAGGGGATTCCGAGGGACGAACCGCACTCGGGTGCGGCAAAATCGTTCTCTCGCTGCGTCGCCCGAGGATTGGACGCGCCCGACGCGCGCCGCTAAACTCCTCGCCCTTTTGCTCGCGCCAACCCGCGCCCGTTCCGTCCCCGTGGCGGCGGCGCCGAGCGGCGTGAGCCTTCCGTTCCGGATTCGCGTCGCGTGAGCGCGCTCACGCGCGGGCGACCGGACGGGCTCTGCTCGCGCAGCGTGTGCCTGCGCGGACCTTCCGTACGTCACCAACCGTCGGCCGGCGACTCCATCTCGGAGCCGCGGACACGACGACCTCCCTGGTTTTCATGCAATCCGTCAACGTCCAACAACTCATCGAAGCCGGTGTGCACTTCGGATGCCGCGTGTCGCGGTGGAATCCGAAGATGGCGCCGTACATCTACGGTCGGCGCAACCTGATCCACATCATGGATCTTCGCCAGACCCTGCGCGGGCTGCTGCGCGCGCAGAACTTCCTCTACCACGTCGCTGCGGAGGGTCATCAGATCCTCTTCGTCGGCACCAAGCGCCAGGTCAAAGGCGTCATCCAGGACGCGGGCTTGCGCAGCGGCATGCCGGTCGTGATCGAGCGTTGGATCGGCGGCACGCTGACCAACTTCTCGGTCATCCGCAGCCGTCTCCGGCGCCTCGAGGAACTCGAGACGATGCAGGAGGCGGGCACGCTCGAGCTCGAGTCCAAGAAGATGGGCTCCACGCTGCGCCGCGAACTGCGCAAGATCGACCGCAACCTGGGCGGCATCCGCGAGATGACCCAGATCCCCGGCGCGATGGTCGTGATCGACCCCGCGCGCGAGATGAACGCCATCAAGGAAGCGCGGCGCCTCGGCGTGCCGGTCGTCGGGGTGCTCGACACCGACTGCGACCCGACGGTGGTCGACATCGTGATCCCGGGCAACGACGACGCGCTCAAGTCGGTCCGACTGCTCATCGACGCGCTGGTCTCGGCCGTCGAAGAGGGTTGCGCGAACCGCCGCGAGCAAGTGGCGACCTCCGGCAGCGGCCGAGGTGGCGACGAAGGCGGCGCCTCGGGCGACGAACCGCGTCCGACGCGCGGCCAGCGTGCTCAGGACCTGCGTCCGCGCCGCGCGGCGCCGGCGCCCGTGAGTGCGCCGGCCACCGCGTCGGCCGCCGGGGAAGGCGTCGCTGCCGACGGCCCCGCAGCCGACGCGCCCGCAGCCGAGTAACCGACGTCCCCGGACGCGCTTCGCCCGCGGGAGACTTCCCGCGGCGAGGCGTTCCGTTCGAGCGCCGACGCGGACTCCAAGCCCGGCGCGCTCCGTCTCGGCAGGATCCTGGCTCTCGGCTCGCCCGCCATGCTCTTCGCGGGCGAGCCTTCGCACCCCTCGCTTTCCATCGCGCTCTCGTGCGCTCCGCGCCGCGGCGCGGATTCATCTCTCCGAACGACTTCCGACTCCCATGACGATCATCGACTCCAAGCAAGTAGGCAAGCTGCGCGACATGACCGGCGCCGCGTTGATGGACTGCAAGCGCGCGTTGCAAGAAGCTGGCGGCGACATCGAGGCGGCGCTCGACCTGCTGCGCAAGAAGGGCCTCAAGAACGCCGACAAGCGCGCCGGCCGCAAGGCGGGCGCGGGCCGCGTGCAAGCGATGATCTCCCCCGACGCCAAGTGCGGCGCGATCGTGCTCATGACGAGCGAGACCGACTTCGTGCCTCCGACGGAGGACTTCAAGTCGCTGCTCGAGCGCCTCGCCAAGCTCGCCTTCGAGAAGAAGATCGGCAACCCGAGTGCGTTGCTCGAGCAGACCCTCGACGGCGCGCCGGTGACGGAAGCGCTCAAGGCGCTCACGGGCAAGTGCGGCGAGAACATCGAAGCGCCCAACGTGTCGTACTTCGAGGTCGCGAAGGGCGCGGTGGGCGGCTACATCCACCACGACCTGAAGACCGCAGGCTTCGCTGCGGTTTCCACGGGCGCTCCGGCCGACAAGGCGCAGGAGTTCCTCAAGGAACTCGGCATGCACATCGTGTTCAGCCGTCCGCAGGCCCTGGACCGCTCTCAGATCTCGACTGAGGCGGTCGAGCGCGAGCGCGCGGTCTACGCCGACAGCGACGAGGTGAAGTCGAAGCCCGAGGACCGGCGCGCGAAGATCGTCGAGGGCAAGCTCGAGAAGTTCTTCGCCGGTGTCGCGCTGCTCGAGCAGCCTTGGTTCAAGGACGACAAGACGACCGTGAAGAAGAAGCTCGCCGAGGCGCTGGGCGCCGACGCGAAGGTCGAGGGCTTCGCCCTGTTCGCGGTCGGGGCCTAAAGCGTTTCGCGCCCCGAATGAGCTACCAGCGCATCCTGCTCAAGCTCTCGGGTGAGTCCTTCGCCGACCGCACGGTCGGCGGCGGGCTCGACCCCGACGCCACCGCCAACATCGCGCGCCAAGTCGCGAACGTCGTGCGCCTCGGCGTCGAGGTCGCGGTGGTGGTCGGCGGCGGCAACATCCTGCGCGGCGCCAAGGTCGCGGGCCGCTCGGCCTCGCGCGCCAGCGCCGACTACATGGGCATGCTCGGGACGGTGATCAACGCGCTCGCGCTCTCGGACGCCATCGAGGCGCTGAAGATCGAGACGCGCGTGCTCACCGCGATCGAGATCGCCAAGGTGGCCGAGCCGTTCGTGCGCCGCCGCGCGATGTCGCACCTCTCCAAGGGCCGCGTCGTGATCCTCGCGGCCGGCACCGGCAACCCGTTCTTCTCGACCGATACGGCGGCCGCGCTGCGCGCGCGCGAGCTCGCCTGCGACGCGCTGCTCAAGGCCACCAAGGTCGACGGTGTCTACACTGCCGACCCGATGCTCGACCCCAAGGCGACGCGCATCGACGCCCTGACCCACCAACAGTTCCTGGACTCGCAGCTGCGCGTGATGGATTCCACCGCCGTCAGCCTGGCCCAAGAGTCGAACCTGCCGATCGTGGTCTTCAACGTGTTCGAAGACGGCAACATCGAACGCGTCGTGCGCGGCCAGAAGATCGGCACCACCATCCGGAGCAACCCATGACGAGCCAATCGGCAACCAAGGTCCAGCAGGAAGTGACAGCGGCCATGGACAAGGCGCTGCACCACCTCCAGGACGTGCTCAAGGGCGTGCGCACGGGGCGCGCCTCGGCCGCGCTGGTCGACAACATCCGCGTCGACTACTACGGCGCGATGACGCCCCTGAACCAGGTGGCGGCGATCTCGGTGCCCGAGGCGCGCCAGATCATGATCAAGCCCTTCGACATGTCCGTGTTGAACGAGATCTCGCGGGCCATCCTGAAGAGCGACCTCGGCATCACCCCGCAGAGCGACGGCAAGGTGCTGCGCCTGCAGATGCCGGCGCTGTCGGGCGAGCAGCGTCAGAAGTACGCCGCGAAGGTCAAGGAGATGTGCGAAGAGGCGCGCGTGGCGATGCGCAACGCGCGACGCGACGCCAACAAGCACGCGGACGCCGAGATGAAGGGCGGCGGGCTGACCGAGGACGAGCACAAGCGGCTGGTCGACAAGGTCCAGGAAGTGCTGAAGGACTTCGAGAAGAAGCTCGACGCCCTGCAGGCCGCCAAAACCAAGGAAATCATCGAGGTCTGAGCGGATCTCGAGGCGCCGCGACGCGCGCGGCGCCTGTGACAGGGAACGAAGGGCGCATAGCTCAGTCGGTAGAGCAGCTGGCTTTTAACCAGCGGGTCGTAGGTTCGAGTCCTACTGCGCTCACCCTTCCAACCGCGCCGCGCGGAGGCCTCCGAGAGAGGCTTTACATCGCGCGGCGCGGCGCTATCTTTTCCCCCCCGCACAACCCTCCGGAAGTTCGAAGTTTCCGGCGGGATGCCCTCATAGCTCAGTTGGTAGAGCAGCTGACTCTTAATCAGCGGGTCCGAGGTTCGAGCCCTCGTGAGGGCACCATCTACAGCGCCCGCGGCCTCCAGAACGGGGGTCGCGGGCGCTGGTGCGTCCAGGGGAGTCCGGCGTTGTCCAGGCTGAAGGAGTCCCAAGGGGAGTCCCAAAGGATCTCGCAAAGCGCCGTCGGTTCCGGTGTCGGCGTGCGCAGCGGTTTGCTCGCTTAGGCTCGGGACGAGCGCGGGGAGCCCTTCCAACGCCGCGCGATCTTCGCCGGCTCCGAAGTGCGCGTACACGCCAAGCGTGAGCCGCGGGTCGCTGTGGCGCGCCAGCGATTGCGCTACGCGAGCGCTCGCTCCGCCTTGGACGATCATCGACACGTAGGAGCCGCGCAGACTGTGGAAGTCCGCAACGCGGCCGGATTCGTCGGTGTACGCGATGCCGGCGGCTGCGAGGTCGGCGGCGAGCATCTCGGCCGAGCGCTCGGGGACGTTGAGCACGGGCGCATTCGGGTGCTTGTGTCGAACGTGCTCGGCGAGGAACTCGGCGAGGTCCGCCCTCAGCGGAATCGTGTCGTCGCGTCGATGCTTCGACGCACTCGCCGGCAGGCGGACGACCGCGTTCGCTCCGAGTTGCAGGTCGACGACGCGAAGGGCTCGGATCTCGCCGGCGCGAAGGCCGGTCAGCGCCGCGAACGTGTAGGCAAGCGCGCGCTCCGGTCCCGAGACACCGAGCCGCGCCTCGGCCGTGCGCGTAGTGGCGACAAGCCCCCGCAGTTCGGAGGGAGTCAGCACTCGCCGGATGCGCCGGCGGTCCGCAGCCACGTTGCGGCGGCGGATCGTGCGCAGCGGATCGAGCGGCAGTAGGTCGCGCGACACCGCCCAACGCGTGAATTGCCGCACAGAACCAAGGTCGGCGTTGAAGGTCCGCGCGCCGATGCTGTCCTCGCTCAAACGGCGGGTGGCGTACGTTTCGAAGCGAGCGGCGTCGATGTCGCCCAGGAACGCGGCGCGCATCCCGCCGCAAATGGCGCGCAGCCGTGCGAGCGTGCTTGCGACGTGTTTCTCGCTGCGGCCGGCGGCTCGAAGCGACTGCTCGAAGGACGCAAGGTGCGCCGTCAGCGGCTGCGCCGCGGCGAGCCGGACGTTCTCCAAGAGCCCAACCTTCGCGAGCCGTTGCTGCACCGCGGTCGGCAACGATTCGACGCGCGCGCGTGTGTCGGCGTCCAAGGGCTCGCGGACGTGCGCCAGGGTCGCCAGCCGTTCCGCGAGCCGTGCGAGCGACTCGGACGCGGTCCGGTCCGCGAACGCGGGCAGGAGAATCCGGCGCGAGGCTACGCGGATGTCGGCCGTGAACGTGTCGGCGGTCTCGACCTTGCCCTCGCGACGACGGCGGCGGCGGAAGATTCGAAAGGTCATCGCTTGCTCCTACGGTTGCGGGGGGCGGGTTGAGCGTCAGGGGTCGACGTCTGGACTAGCTCCAGGCCGAGCAGCTTCGCCAGCGCGTCAACGGCCGGCAGCGTCAGCGAGCGCTCGCCATTCACGAACCGGCTCACTTGCGCGCGCGCCACTCCTGTTTGCAGTTCGATCGCGCGGAGTGAGAGGCCGGACCGCCGGATCGCGTCGGCCAGCGCCTTCGAGATGGTCGTCATGCTCTGGAGGATAAGCTCTCGCGCGGAGGTCGTCAACTGACCCAGGTGCCAAAAGGTAACCAGTGTCATTTCCTCGTGCGCTCCAGCTCGCGGAAACGGTCGGCGCTCGGAGCGCCATCCTTGAGCCAGCGCTCCAACGTCGCCACCGCCCAGATGCGCCGACGCCCGATGCGAAGCGGTGGGGGAGCCGCGCCGGCCGCGACGTGCGAGAGGAACGTCGAGCGGGAGATGCCGAGCAGCTTCGCGGCTCCTCGTGCGTCCACGGCGAGCGGGTCGATCACAGGGGCTGTCACGACTCGCCTCCTTCCCGCTGCGCAGGTTGGTTCGCGATCACCTCGCCCGTCTGGGCGTCGATCGACTCGCAGTCCGCGCAGTTCGCGCAGTCCGATTCATCCTGGTCTGGTCCGTGCGCGTGCGCGTGCGCGGCTGTGCGCTCGCGTGTAGGCGATAGGGGGGTAACTGCCGAGACTGCGCGAACTGCGTCGACGCTCGGCTCCTCGGCGGTTTGGAGGGCCCACCGCACGCGCGTGCCCGACGTTCCGAGCCGAACGAATCGGCGTCCGCCGATGATGCGGCGCTCGTGCTTCGCCAAGTAGCGCCCGAGGCGCTTCGGATCTGCGCCCGCAACGTCGTCGGTCCGCGTGCTGCTCGCGACGACGCGCACCGCAGAGCGGAACTGGTCGTGCGCGGAAGCGGCGCGCAGCGCGTCCGCGACGGTCGTGGGATTGCCGCGGAGCGCCGTCCACCAGCCTCCCATGAGGTCCGCCAGCGCTTCGGCTTCGGGATCCTCCGCTTCGAGCTGCGCGAGACCGGCCAGCGGGTCGGCGCGCCCGTACCAGAGCAGTGCGGCGCGGATCAGCCCGTCCCAATCGGTGAGCCGATGCGGTTCGAGCCCGTGTGTGGGCCGGCCGGCCGCGATGAACGCGCGCAGCGCCGTCAACCCTGCCGCGACCAGGTCGCCGCGCTTCTTTAGAGCTACCTTGGCCGGGTTCGGCGTCTCCCACCGTCGCGCCCAGGGCCGCTCGATGCCGGGATCGAGTCGGATCATCACGCAGCGAGAGACGATGTCGCCGCGCGGCGCTATGCCGACACCCGCGAACGTCCAGAGGACACCCTCGGTCGACAGCGAGAGGGTTCCAGTCTTGCCGAGCGGCCGGCCGGTGTAGACCGACTCCGTCAGCGCCTTCGCAACTGCCGGCGTGTCCAAGGCGTCCGCGGACGCGAGGTTGTCGAAGCAGATGCACCGCAGTCCGTCCTGCAACAGCGACAAGATCCGCTTGTCGCTTTCTTCCTCACTCGCACCCGGCGAGATGACGGCCGGGTTGCGTCCCGTGGCGAGCAACGACGCAAGGCGCAGCAGCGTGCTCTTGCCGCACGAGCGGTTCGGGGCCGTTGCCCCGAATGCGGGCACCTGCCCGCAGGCCGATCGACCGACGGCGGTCAGGAGCTGAGACAGCGCGGCGGAGCGGTCGCAGTCGTCGACGAACGGGAAGCCGGCGAGCAGTTGTGCATCGAGCCAGTCGAGCGCCTGTTGTCCAAGTTCTTTGGAGGGCGAGCTGGCGATCGGTGGGAACTTCACACCGCGGAAGGTGACCAGGAGCCCGCTCGCGTCGTCGAACCCTTCGCGCTCCAGGAGCCGCCCATCGGCGAACAGTTGCGGAGCTTCGACGACACCGACCAGCCTCGGGAACACCCACGCCCCGGCATGAGAGAGCATGGCCTGCGCCAGTTCCGCGGGCGGATGCGCGAAGTACGCGTTGCCTTTCTTGTCGTATCGAACGAACCGCGCGACGCGAGCCGCTTGGTCCAAGATGAACGCTTCGTCGACCGTCCGAATCACCGTCGCACCGGATTCGATCGAGACGCGGCCGCCAGTGGCCTCTTCGAGTTGCACCGTGCGAACGAGCGACCCTTGCCGTTGGTAGATCGTCGGTGGCGCGTCGGTGCGCTTGTTGAGCAGCGCCTCGGTCTTCTCAGCCGCTTGTGGCAGGTAGCCCGCGTGGATGTGAACCTCCGGCTTGCTCTTACCTTCGGGCGTCGAAGGGTCGTCGTCCGCTGCGCTCTCGCTCCATCCATGTTCTTTCGCGAGATGGAACAGCGTGGCAAGCGCGACCCTCTTCGACTTGCTCGACTTGAAGCTCGCCCATTGCCGCCGAAGCTCGGGTTCGCCCGGATATTTCGCCGCGCCGGTGGCGCTCCAGGCGTTCCACAACCCGAAGGCAGTTTCCCCGGCGCGCGTGCTATGTAGCGCCATCCCGACGCGAATCCACTGCTCCCGATCGCAGTTGGCGTCGAGCGCAGACAGTGCGGACTTGATGGACTCGACCCGCAGCTCGGTCGGCGGCGTGGCGGCATCCTCAGTTGCCTGCAACTCGATCTGGTGCGTCCCTTCGCCGCACACCAGCTCCAGGAGCCAAGCCGGCGCGAGTTGCGGAGGACGCTCGGTCGGATCTCGCAGCCATTCGTAACGCTGTCCGCTGACGTGGAGGCTCGGTGCGAGGATGGCGTACCCGTCCGTGCCACGGACATCGATACCCGGCAACACGGCGGTCCGGTTGCGTACGTCCAGGTTGGAATCCCACGCGAACAGCAAGTGCGACCCGCCGGAGCCGGTGCGTTGTTCTGCGCCTTCCAGCGCGCGATCGGCGCGGAGCCGCGCCCAGTTCGCTACGCCGTCGTGCTTCACGTCGATGTCGAGCACCCAGAGACCCGAGCACGAGCCGGTCGCCACCGCGACGTTCGCGTTCGGACGCTCCGTCCACCAGCGCCGAATCTGATCCTCGTCTTCGGTCGCGTCCTTGAATCCGTTCTTGGTGACCGGGTGCTTCGCCGGCGACGTGCAGCGCTTGCGATTGCACGCGCATCGACCGTTCACGACGCCATGCACGGGGAAGACAGCCCAGCCGAGCGCGGCGTAGCGCAGCGCCGCATCGAGCATGGCGCTCATGGAGTACCTCCCTCGCGCCGCTGCTCGCGCAGCACGGCGAGGACATCGAGCTTGCGGGCGGCGATGCCCAGGAGAACCGCACGAGCTAGCGGATCCGTGGTGACGTTCGGATCGAGCAGAGCGAGCCCGGTGTCGGTGGGGATCGCAACGCCCAGTTCCTGCGCGAGGTCGACGAGGGCTCGCGCCACACCCTCGCGTCGGCGGAGTTCGAAAGTCGTGGCGGCGATCATCGCGCACCCCCACGACGCGGCAGGGAATAGCCGGCTGACAATTCGGCGAGCTGCGCGGTTTGAGAGCGAGGAAGGGCGAGGGGCGCTTCAAGCCCTGCGCCCTCCCGCGCCGCCGCGTTTGACCTAGCAGCCTTCGGCGCGTTCGACGCCCAAGGCCGCACTTGTTTAGGCGGCGTTCGCATCGACGGCCTCCTGCGGACGCGCCGCGGCTCGCTCGGCGAGCGCTCGCTCCACCGTAGGCCAGTCGTAAAGGAACTCGCGCGCGCCGACTTGGAGGCATGGCAACCGGCCCGCCGCAGATTCCCGGCGGAGCCATGCGGTTGGCACGTTCAAGCGCTTCGCGAGAGCGCGTACGTCGAGCAGTTGGGACTGACGATCCATGCGCCCAACTTGGCGTCCCCGGTGGGCCAAGCCGGGGCCCCGTCTGGGCTATCTCGGGGCTTTGCTACCGCCCAGTTGCGGGCGGCGCGCTTCGCAGCCACAAGGACCAGACATCGCGCCCAGACTTGAACAGTACGCGGTCGAGCGCGGGGCAGCCTTTGAACGTCCTGCGAACTCGCACGCGCGACGTGCGCCCTCCTCGTTCATGGCCAATCGCCCCTTCGGTGAGCCCCTGCCCGTCCTGTCCGCCTCCCTTACTCCACTCGGCGAACAGGAAGCTGACGATTTCCCGCTGCTTCACCGTGGTGAACTTGAACAGACCAAGTGGGCATTGGATCCACGAGAAGTCGCTCGCGTGCTCAATGGTCGCCGACACCTTGGCGGGCGCGAAGGCCGCGCGCCCAGCTGCCTCGGGCGCTTCCACGCTGTTTGGCTGGAGCCGATCGCGCCCACTGAGCTTGCGCACAAATGAGCGAAGTGCTTCATCGGCTTGTCTTGCCGCGCGCGCCTCTCGACGAGCAGATCGCTCGGCCTCGCGCTCAAGTTCGTCGTGCAGATCCACGAGCGGCGCGGTGCGCTCAACCCAGGCGTCCAATTGGCGCTTGGTCAGCGAGCGCTTGGACAAGCGCGGCGGAACGGTGAACAAAGGGACGAGTTCGTCCGCTACGCGCAGAAGCAGTTCTGACTGGCTCATGACGCTCCAGGTAGAGGCTCGCCCCGCGCGCGTTTGAACCCGTCATGGAGGCCCAGCACGCGCGCGGGACTAGTGGCGGCCTTGCAAAGCCGCGCCCGTGAAACGGGTATACGGTCCCGCGCGACAAACTCAACGCGGGGACCCGGTTGACCACGCACGCAGGGCGACGTTGGGAACGTATTCGGCGAGGAAGCCGCGGGAGTCCTCGATCCGGCCACAAGCCAACGCGCCCGCGAACCGGGAACGGCCCCTCGATGGGGGTTGGACCGACTGCCCTCACTCCGACCGCCTCACGCACCATCCGCCCGCGCCCGGCCATCCAGGTCGTAGTGGGTGGGCTCGCGCCTGGCGTCCTGTTGGCGGGCATCGTCGACGAGCCCGGCTACTGCCACAGCGATTACCTCGGTCAGTGGGTCGCGCCTCGGGTCGCGTCCGGTCGTGCTGTTCGCCATCGGAAGTGCTCCAGCGCACCCTTGCCTTCTAGGTCCGACTCCTTTACCAATTAGGTAAAGGCTACCTGGACGAGGAGCCGATGTGAAACTAGAATTCCAAGACAAGAAGCTGGGCGCTGCGTGCGAGACCCAACGATCGAGGGTTCGAGCCTTCGGTGCCGACCGGGCCACGAGGCTGCAGAAACGGCTCTCCGTGCTCAGCGCCGCGATGAACCTGGAGGAGCTACGGCATGTGCCTGGACGGTTCCACGAGCTGAAGCATGACCGGGCCGGACAGATCACGGCCGACCTCGACCATCCCTACCGACTCGTTTTCGTCCCCGTGATCGCCGAAGCAGAGCGGCCACAACACGCGAACGGCTACGTCTGGTCCAAGATCACTCACGTCTCGATCGTCGAGATCACCGATACCCATGATTGACCCCACCAACACCCCGACCGAGATCCGGGACCTCAGCTCTCCGGGCGAGATCCTCAAGGACGCCCTGGAGGAACGTGGGATGACCAACGTCGAGCTGGCGCGTCGTACCGAACTGAGCGAGAAGCACGTCAGTCAGCTGATTCACGGCAAAGCGCCGCTCTCGATGGACGTTGCATTCAAGCTGGAGCAGGTCCTACGAATTCCCGCAAGTCTCTGGTTGAACCTGGAGTCGAGCTACCGCGCGGAGCAGAAGCGCGCGATCCAGCGCGAGAGCCTGAAGACGTACGCGAAATGGATGCGCCGGTTCCCGGTTCGGGAAATGGTCCGCTGCGAGTATCTCCGAGACGTCGAAGCTGACGTTGGATCGCGTGTCGACGCCCTGCTGACATTCTTCGGCGTGACGTCGGAAGAGGCGTGGGACAAGGAGTGGCAGCACGCTATGGCACGCTTCCGCAAGTCACCCAAGTTCGCGCCCGACCGCCACGCCCTGACAGCGTGGCTCCGTCGGGGAGAGATCGAGGCGCAGGCGATCCGTTGTGCTCCATTCGACGCCGATCGCTTCCGGAGGGCACTCAGCGAGGCGCGGAAGCTGACGATGGAGCCCCCGTCGAAGTTCCAGCACCGGCTTCAATCGCTGTGCGCGGCTTCCGGTGTGGCGTTCACGCTCGTGCCTTCTCTGCCGAAGCTTGCGATCAACGGAGTGACTCGCTGGCTCGGCTCGGAAAAGGCAGCAATCTCTCTGAGCTTGCGCCACAAGTCTGACGATCAGCTCTGGTTCAGCTTCTTCCATGAAGCGTGTCACGTCTTGGAACACAAGACCTCGGCGATCTACATCGACGCCGTCGGTGACGCGGACGACGATCCGGACGAGCGTCGTGCAAATCAGTTCGCGCGCGACACGTTGATTCCGTCCGAAGACTACAATCGACTCGTGACGCACTATCCGCTCACATTGGCGCGTATTCAATCGTTCGCGGAGGAAATCGGCGTGTCTCCCGGAATCGTTGTCGGGCGATTGCAGCACGACGACAAGCTCAAGCCCTGGTACGGCAACAAGCTGAAGGTGTGGTTCCAGTGGGACTTTGATTCCGGCGAATGACCGGTCGCGAGTAAAGCCGCAATGCCCTCCGAGTCAGATCACGACCCTGCCGCCGCTGGCGCGCCTGATCTCACACCGATAGCTCTCAACGCACTGCGTTGGCTCGCCGCGGACGAGGGGTTGCCGAACATCGGACAGGGAGAACCCTCATCCGAGAATCTGCTCGACTTCGTGCGTGGTCCGTTCGCCCGCGTCGGCGTGCAAGAATGCGTCGATCGCTATCGCCGCGCATCTTCGGTGGACGGCCGCCTGTTCGCGATGCCGATGCACGCCCCGCTCGCTCGCGGTCTGCTGCATCCGCTTCATAACGCTAAAGCCGAGTTCGTCCTCGGGCACTACCTCAGCTGCATCGGACTGTGCGGGGTAGTCGCGGAGGTTCTGTGCGTGCTCCGCTTCGACTCTGCCGAGGTTCATTGCGGCGCTGGCCCGCTCGATGAAGTGAAGCAGCAGGAGCTGTGGGGTCGCCCGTTCGGCAAGCTCTATCAGGGTCAACGTGTCGGCGCGCTGCACGCGCTCGGCCTGATCGACGACGCGACCCACTTACGATTGAAGGCGATCGCCACGAAGAGGAACAAGTACATGCACATCTACGCACAGGATAGCGGCTCGGAAGCAGACGACGCCTTCCAGGTTTATGCGCACACCTGCGAGGTCGTAGGCTCGATTCTCGGTGTCAGCGTCAAGGATCGGCGTCTCGTACTCCACCCCGACATCACGCGTTTCCTGCAGCGGTAGCGACGCGCCTGATTCAGTCTCAGGATGAGTTTAGGAGTTCGTGGATCCCTTGTCGGCGTCCGCAAGCACCGTGATCGGCTGACAGGCGTTAGTTGGGGACTGAAAGCCTGGATGCGAGGCCACGTTCCACGGATAGCGCACGGGGTGGGCATTGATTCCGGCCATGAGAAGGAACCGTCCGGCCATCGACAGCTTCCCCTATGCACCGTGACATCCGACGGATGCGCTGCTCACGCGTCCGCACTCGCCGCGCGCCGCCCAGCTAGGCCCCGCATACCACCCGCCCGCGTCCGGCCCGAGGAGCCCGCGCCAACGCAGGATCTTGTCCGCGACCGCTGGCACCGCTTCCTTGGTGCCTTCGCGGGACAGGCCGCCCAGTTCGGCATTGATCGCCTCGACGAGCACCTTAGGGGTGCGTTGCATGTCGTTCGCGGACAGCGCAGCCTGGGTGTCGCCGGGGCGGCCGAACACGGCGAGCTTGAAGTGGGGCGGCGACATGGGTCGTGGGCATCGTGCCGCGAATGAGAACAGGGCGCGACACAGCACGGACCGCCAGACCACCGCGGACGCCCGCTACTATGAGCCGGCGTCTGGCCGAACGCGAAGCGATGTCCCATGTGTTTGAAGAGCCCCGCCCTACTCCTCAGCCGACTGCACCGACCGCCCAAAGCGGAGGCGTTTGGTGTGACACGCGGAGCTGCGCAATAGGGCGCGGCTCGCGAGACCCAACTTCATGAACCGCGACTATACCATTCACGATCAAGCCGCATCCGTCTTCAACGAGAAGGCTGTGGGCAACAAGGCGAGAGTCGGGCCTGTCTCACCCCCTTCTCGTGGGCGAGCGCCGCAGTGGCGGCCGGATATCCACGTTATCCACGTTCCCGAGTCTGACATCCAGGACTTGAGGTTCCTTTGTGACTACCCGGTGGCTGAGATCTACGAAGTGAAGAGCGGCTTGGCAGTTGGGCTCGTCGGCGACCCGGCTGCGGAGTTCCTTCGACTCGCGGAACAGCTTTGGCGCGCAATCAAGCCCAAGGGGACGGTGAGCAAGAAGCGCGCTATTGACCTTGCCTGCGACTGGCTGTTCAAGGGGGATTCAAGCGACAGTCTAACCAAGTATGTCCTTGACGCAGCCTCTGCTGAGGCCGCCCTCACGAAGGTCTGGGTTCCCATCAGCGGGCTCGACGTGCAGGCCCGATTCCAAGTCGGCAGCGTTACGTTCGAGCCGCTAACTGCGGAACGTATCGAGTCCTGGCACAAAAGCGATGGCTACTCGAAGCTCGATGAGGACCGTCGCAACGCTCTAGGCCGGTACTACGCTGACTTTAGCAAGGAGCATCGGGGACATGCCATTGGGTGGACGGAACTAGTTGCAGACAAAGAACAGGCGAAGATCCTCGGGCTAGAGAGAATCGAGGACTCACTTGCAATGCTTCGATTCTTCTCTGGTGGAGCAATCGTCCCGTCCGCGCGGAGCATCTGCACTCCAAGCGGCCGCGAGAGAAAAGAAGGCTATCGAGTTGTTCTGGAGCGTGAAGGGAGATTCGCTGGTGAAAGCCGCGGTCTCTTGGATGCTGAAAGAGCCCGGCCTTGGCGCGTAAGTCGATCTGAGGTCGCGGACCTTATGCGCTCGGGTTTGGCAAAGCTTAGTGATCTGTTGAACGCCAACGAGCTGAGTCAGTTTCAGGAGCGAGTGCTGGCTTCAGCGCGGTTATTCTCAGACGCGGCGCTCGAGCACCGACTTCAGGTGAAGCTTGTCTTGGTGCTCAGTGCTCTTGAGGGTGTCTATCTGGGCAGTCGGGGCGAGCCTATCCAACAAAACATCGGAGAGCGACTAGCGATCATGACGGAGTCGACTCCGGAGGCGCGTTTGGCTGTGACGAAACTCGTTCGCGACGTCTATGACGTTCGGTCTAACTTCGTGCATCACGCCGAGCGAGTAGAGAGTAGCGACGCAATGGCGTCGTTCTTCCGGTCTGCCTGGCATGGTGTGGTACGCGCGATAGAGCATGCCGACAGGCACACCTCCGTCCGGGACTTCACGGAGGCGATCGACCTGGAGAAGTTCCGCTAAGAAACGACCGCTGTCACACCGCGCTGCGCCGATTGATCTTTAGGGAACGTCTTGCTCGAACGGAAACTCCGTACCGAACAGCCGTTTCGCGATACGGTACTTCACGTGAATGGGCCGGGACATGACTGTGAATATCCAAACCGACGGCACAATCGGCGCGAGGATACCAATCGACGCGACCGCCATTACTGCAGCGCACAACCATTGGCCGCTGTACGCGAACCAAGCGGAACCCGCCAGACAGACGAGCGTCGACACCCACCCCCCGAACGGCACACCCGCTAGCGCCAATCCTCGACTCATCGCCGTCCAAACGAAAAGGGTTGCGACTGTTGAAGCGACACAAGCAGCGAGCCATGCGTGTGTGAGGCTGTGTGGGTCAAGCGCAAGCGCACCAAGTCCAACGTAGTTGAACATGCCAATCGGAAGCTGATAGATGCCTTCAACGAGTGCCTTCTCTTCTTGATCGAGGTAGTCGTTGTGCATGCTGTAGACCATCGACTCGGCTTTGGCCGCAGCACGACGGGCAATCTCGGCTCGAAGCAAGTCGTCGTTCAAGCCGACCTCCGAGAGCGGTGCTGATATGAGGTCTCGGTCAGTCGCACAGCGTAAACCTCAACCCATCGCTCAGATTCGTTCCCTTGGCCGCCCCTGAGTCGCGGAACCATCCCTGGGCGTAGAACACCTGACCCGCAGTGAAGGGCGATCCGAGCGCGTTCGGGTTCGCCGTGCGCCAAGCGTTGAAGTCCACGCGCAGTTCGCCGTCGCACGAGCCGGTCGATCCGCCCGAACCTTGCGCGCCCGTGCGGTTCACCGGGTAGAAGATGCAGAGGTAGCTCGTGCTCCCGAGTGCCCACGGCTGCGGCTGCGGGATCGCACTCGTGCCGTAGAAGATCAGGCCCATCTTCTGGGTCGGGACGTTGTCCACGACGATATCGAAGCCCGAGGTCGCGACGGAACTCGGCGCGCCTTCGCCTCGCATTGCGGGGACGCATCCGGCGACCGTCGTGCCGGCGGTGCAGTAAGTCGAGATGAAGCCCTCATCGATGATGGCGTTGCAGTCGTTGTCGACTCCGTCGCATAGCTCGGGAGCGCCTGGGTACACGCTGGGGTTCGCGTCATCGCAGTCGCCCGCATTGAGTACGTACCCGCTGGGCGGCGAGCACGTGATGATCTCAGTCGAGGAGAGCCCGAACCCGTCTCCATCCACGTCCAAGTAGTTGGCGAAAATGATTCCCTCATCCGACGAGCCGTCGCAGTCGTTGTCCAGGTTGTCGCACAACTCGGGAGCACCGGGATACACGGACGGGTTCGAGTCGTCGCAGTCGAGATTGTTGGTGACGAAACCGGGCGGCGTGACGCAGGTCGAGACCGCAACTGCCGGATCGCCAAAGCCGTCCCCATCCTGGTCGGCGAAGAAGGTGGGCGTGACGCCCTCGTCGGTCGAGCCATCGCAGTCGTTGTCGAGGCCGTCGCAGAGTTCTGGTGCTCCGGGATAGATGGAAGGGTTCGTGTCGTCGCAATCGGAAGCGTTGTCCACGAAGCCCAACGCGCAGCCGGGATTCACAGATTGGTCCATCACCTGCGGGTCGCCGAAGCCGTCTGCGTCAGCATCGCGATAGCAGGGTCGCACCCGATCGTTGACGAACACGTCCCAGGACCCATTCGAGTCCCCGGCGACGAGCTGATTCGCCAACCCCTGAAACGCAACAAACCGACCGTCTGCGGAAACCGCGGGCCGCCAGCAGTGGCCGTTTCCCTGAGCACCAGCAGAGCTGACGCTCGCTCGGGCGGTCTGTCCCAGGAGACGGTCGCGCACGAACACGTCGTCGCTGTTGTTCGAATCGCCGGGCACCAGGTTAGATGCGCGGCCGTCAAAGACCACGTAGCGGCCGTCGGCGGAGATGACACCTTCGAAGCACTCGCCGCTCCCCGTTTGCCCAGAGGGAGTGATGCTGACGCACTCGGTGATGCCCGACAACCTGTCGTGAACGAAGATGTCCCAGTCCAGATTGGCGTCGCCAACGACCAGATTCCCTCCGCGGGAGGTGAACGCCACGAACTGCCCGTTGCCGGAGACCGACGCGGCCGTGCAGTTGAGGTCGCTTTGCGCGCCGTTCCACGCCAGGCTCACGCGCATCGTTGACGCTGCCTGCCGATCGTGCAAGAAGACATCCGTGCGACCGTTGGTGTCCCCGCTGACAAGGTTCGTGGCGGCACTCTGAAACGCCACGAATCGTCCGTCGAGCGAGATCGATGCGAGGCGGCTCTCAAGGTTTCCTTGCCCGCTAAGCGAACTGACGCTCACCCTGCTGGTCGTCCCGGTCTGTCGGTCGTGGACGAATACATCGTTTGCGCCGTTGGTGTCGTTGACTACCAGATTGCTGGCGTCGCTGTGGAAAGCAACGAACCGTCCGTCATGTGAAAACGACGCGCTGCGGCTGGTCCCGTTTGCCTGAACACCGCTGGGTCCGACGCTAACCCGTATTGTCGCCTGCGAAGCGATCTCGTGGACCCAGATGTCGTCGCGCACGTTTGTATCGCCCACGACGAAATTGCCCAAGCTGTGGAAGGCGACAAACCGACCGTCGCCGGAAATCGAAGGCTCGAAGCAGTTGTAGTCGGATTGAAAACCTCCGGTGCGAACGCTGACCCGGATCGTCGTGCCTGTCACGCGGTCGTGCACGAACACGTCCCGCGTGGCGTTCGTGTCGCCGGGTACCAAATTGCTCGCCTCGCTCTCGAACGCGACGAACCGTCCGTCGCCGGAGATGGATGGAGCAGTGCTCTCGCCACCCGTCGCCTGTGCACCCGCCGAGTTCACGCTGACTCGCGTCGTAGTGCCTTGCGCTAGGGCGCTTGCGCATATGGTCAGGAAGACGCAGGCCGCGCGAAGTGAGGGTGCGAACATGCGCGAGGGGTTCCGGGAAGGAACCGCGCCAGTGAACCCGCTCACTCCGACCCAGTCCACCCGCCGCAGTGCGAATCCGTGTCGCTCAGGCGAGCGCAGGACGGATGGGTAGCGCAGGCGCGAAGGGAAGAGGACGACCACGGGATGGTCTGACAGGGTCGAGATTACAGGTTTGGCGTGTGGGGTTCTCTCGGAAGCGAATGCGCGTGTCATTGCATCTTGCTCTCAAGTGAAGCCAGTAGTCGCGGACCGATCCTGAATGCCCAATCGGAAGCCTCGGCGTCTACGCTCGCTCCGTGCACGGCGGCATTGAGCATGTCAACGAGGTCGAGAAGTACGCTTCGCTCTTCCTGCGTGAGAATCCCGGCTTTACTGAGCACGTCCAACAGTCGTCGTACCGATAGAGGCCGGTTGTTTGGAACTAGGTCCGCGCGAGCCGCGAGAGTCGCGAGGCGCTTCTCAATCTCAATGCGAAGCCCGGCGAGCGCGAGATTGGGATCGCGGGGTGCAACCACCTGGAACGAGTACTGAGTCGGGCTAGCAGTCGGTTCTTTGTCTAGGAGGCCGGCTGTGAGGACGCGATCTTCTGCCTTCTCAAGGTCATGAAGTTCCAACTTGACCCCGCCTGGGAGCTCGATGGAGCGGATGAGCGGTGCGAGCCACGGCGCAACGGCGGCCGCTAAGAGGATCAATGTTATGCCGTCGATCGGTACGTCGGGCCAGACAAACCGCGCCACGACCAATACACACGCAACAAAGGAAATCAAACGGCGAAGCTCGCTCGCAGCCTGCCAGGTGGGTCTGGCGTTGTCTTGTGTCATGTAGT
Source organism: uncultured Planctomycetia bacterium (assembly GCA_937952135.1). GTDB lineage: Bacteria > Planctomycetota > UBA1135 > UBA1135 > WYBT01. The sequence continues at coordinate 6,711 of CALFYL010000378.1, read as the reverse complement.
GGGTGACTGTGTCGTGGCTTGAATCCACTGAGAGGATTGGCCTGCGCAGTGAGATCGGAGGCAGCAGCCGCGCCTAGAGCGGCCGACGGTATTGGCACGCCAGTGGACCAATCTCCGCCGATCCTGTCCACGCGCCCGAGTGCGCATTCCCGGCCGCTGATGCGCACGAAGGGCGGCGGGGGCCGGATACGGCGAGAATGATTCGCCCCTGCGAAGCGGATCAGGTGTCGTCGCTGGCGATGGCCGAGCCCGCCACAAAGAGTCCCCATGCTGCTATCCCGCCCCCGTAGCAAACCATGAGCGGGACCCAGTTGCCCGTTGCAACCCCGGCATACCAGGGTGCTGCGAGGAACGTCACCGGTAGCAGGACGAACCCGACCACCACACCCCAGAACCCCGCTGCCTCATTCACGATCGCTACATTGAGCAGAAGGGCCCAGACGCCGAAGCCGATGCCAGCGACGACACTGGCAACTGTCAAACCGCCCCCGACGAGCTTTCTCACGGACTATATTGCTCCTTCGCGCGTGGGTTGCCGGATTCGCTCATAGGTCGAGTCTACGCGCGCATCATGCGCCCCGCCTCGACGCGAGGCAACCGTCGCCGAGCGCAACCACGGCGACGAGCGCGCCCCAACGTGTTGCACCCCGTCGTCGAGCGTGTTCACTACCCGACGCGCGCGAGCGGTATCGAAGGCAGAGCGTCCATTTATGCGGCAGACGCACGATTCGCGAGCCGATCCGGGCTCTCGTTTCCTGCCTGACCGGACGGGAGCTGGGCAACAAAATGGCTGGCAAAGCGCAACTCTGAGTCCGCTGAAGCGGACGAGGAGATAGAAGGACGCGCGCCGGCTCGCGGGGAGGCGCGGCGCTTCCGCAGCACCTGAGGGCGGCTCGACGTACGCGCGGCGGCATCCGGGCCGGGACCGCGGGCCAGCGATCTCGGCTCGCCCTCGGCTTCGGTCGTGACGCCCAAGCTCGATCAGCAAGCGACTACCCGGCTCGCGGCGAGTCGCCCCTGCCGCCGAACAACGGCGACGGGGTCGAACCGTTCGGCCGGGTGCGCACCAGCACGATTTGCAGGACGTGCGCCTGAACGGGTGCGCCGTCCTCGTCGAGCAGTGTGAGCGTCTCGCCCTTGTCGTCGACCTCGCGGCCGCACTGCGGGCACGTCGGGATCGGAGCCTCGGTTTCCTCGCTGAGCCTGCACAAGCTGCGCGGCCCCCGACGCTCCGGGTAGTGGCAAGCTCGGCAGCGAGTGTCGATGCGGAGGGCCGCGACCCCCTGAGCCAGCTTCTCGACCCGTCGCCGGAGGTTCTCGTTGCTTCTCACCATCGCCGCGCCTCCTGGAGCGACTGCTCCAGTGCGTCGAGTCGTTCGATCAGGTCGAGTTCGACGGGCTTGCCGAGCAGCCTGTCGAGCACCTCGCGCGCGGCCGTGACGTCGCCTGCCTTCGCCTCGCGCACGAGGGCCTGCGCGATGGCTACGAGGTCGTCGTCGCTCACCGCGTCGAACAGTTTGGCGCGCAGCTTGGCGGCCCGTGAGGCGAGCGGGCGACCGATGCCCGACTTGTTGCCGGGGGCGAACCGCCCGGCGGCGTCGCGGCCGTCACTTGCGGAGTTTGACGGTCTCATGCCGCACCTCGGGGGCCTCGCCGGCTCGCCGCAGCGCGACGGTCGAACAGGACGCGGAGCACCGCCTCGCGCTTGCTGTCGCCGCGCGTCGTGCCTTCCTGCCGCGGACAGCGTTCGGCGAGGGCTTCGGCGCGGGCGAACCGGAGCGCGCCGCGGGAGTTCGAAGGAGAGCGGCGCATCATCGGAGAGCCTCCTCGCCCGCGGGTCGGCCGATGCCGGCGAGCACAATCAGGGCGCGGCGAACATCTGGCGACAGCGTCGGCCACGCGGCGACGAAACGCGCGAGTTCGGGGTCCAAAGGAGTCCCTACGGGAGTCCAAGCCGAACCGCCGGGAGCGGAAACCGGCGAATTCTCCGAGGAATTCGGCAGTTTCTGCGAGTCCGCCAGCTGACTCTTAATCAGCGGGTCCAAGGTTCGAGCCCTTGTGAGGGCACCACACAAACGCCGCGAGCCGCGTGAAAGCGCGGCTCGCGGCGTTTTCTTCGACTCACGGCGCGCCGGCGTCCGCGGAGCGCGCTTCGAGCTCGCGGTTCAACGGGCGAGGGCCGCGGCGCGCTCGCGTTCGATGTCGGCGACGGTCTTGGGGATCGCGGCGGTGAGCACCTCGCGGCCCGCGGTTGTCACGAGCACGTCGTCCTCGATGCGGATTCCGATGCCGCGCCAGCGCTCGTCCACGGTGTCGTCGTCGGGCGCGACGTAGAGCCCGGGCTCCACCGTGAGCACCATCCCGGGGGCCAGGGGCCGCGGCGCGCCATCGAGCGTGTAGGCGCCCGCGTCGTGCACGTCGAGTCCCAGCCAGTGGCTGGTGCGGTGCATGTAGAAGCGTCGAAACGCGCCGCTTTCGAGCGCCTTTTCCGCGCTCTCGCGCAGCAGCCCGAGCGCGCACAGTCCCTCGACGAGCGCGCGCAACGCGACCTGGTGCACCGCTTCGACGCTCACGCCGGGCGCGACGAGCTCGATGGCCTCCAGCTGCGCCTTCAGCACGACCTCGTAGAGCGCGCGCTGCTCCTGCGAGAAGCGCGCGCCGACCGGAAAGGTCCGCGTCACGTCGCAGGCGTAGTGCTCGAACTCCGCGCCCGCGTCGATCAGCAAGAGCTCGCCGTCGCGCAGTTCGAGGTCGTTGTCGACGTAGTGCAGCACGCACGCGTTCGCCCCCCCGGCGACGATCGTGGTGTAGGCCGGCGCGTCCGCGCCGAGGCGCCGGAACTCGTACTCGATGCGCGCCTCGATCTCGCGCTCGCCTTTGCCCGGCGCGGTCTCGCGCAGAGCTGCGAGGTGCGCCGCCGCCGTGATCTGCGCCGCGCGCCGCATCGACGCGAGCTCCGCGTCGTCCTTGAAGAGCCGCGCTTCGTGCAGCACCGGGGCGGTGTCGATCAGCTCCTGGGGCACGGGCCGGTTCGAGCGCGTCTTCGCGCGCAGCTTCGTGAGCGCCGCCAGCACCTCCGCGTCGTTCGGCGCATCGACCCCCGTGCGGTAGCACAGCTTGGAATAGCCCTCGAGGAGCGCCGGCAGCTCCGTCCACAAGTGCTCGATGGGGCGCGCTTCGTCGACGCCGAGCATGGCCGCGGCGCGCGCCACGCCGAGCCGCCGCCCGCTCCAGAGCTCCTGCTCGCGATCGTTGTCGCGCAGGTAGAGCACCGCGCGCGAAGGCCGTTCTCCGAGCGCGGGGAGCAACACGAGCGCGCTGTGCGGCTCGCCGAAACCCGTGAGGCGCCAGAAGTCGCTGTCGGGCCGGTAGCGGTGTTCTGTGTCGGCGTTGCGCGCCTTGGGCCGCGCGGTCGGGATCAGCGCCGCCGCGCCGCGCGCGGTGAGTTCGTCCAGGATGCGCCGGCGTCGAGCGGCGAAGGCCGCGACGCGAGCGGGTGCATAGCGGTGGAGCATCGTGCAGAGGGTAGCGCGGGGGCGCGGCCCTGAAGTTCGGGTGCGGAAGTTCGGGCCCCGCAGTTCCGGTCCCGCAGGCCTGTGGAGGAAGGGCTCCGTTGCGAGCGGCTCAGCGCCGCAGCGCCCACGTCTCCGCGCTGCTCACGAGCGCGCGGAACTTGCGTTCGCGGTCGGCGCTCGGCGACAAGTCGATGCGCGTAGCCAGCGGCGCCGCGCCGCGCGCTCCGAGCGGCAGCGACTCGCACAGCGCCTTCACCGCGACGAGCCGCTCGAGCGCCGCCGCGAATCCGCACACGCGCGGGCACGCCGGGTCGCCCTCGCCGCACACGAGCGCGAAACCGTGGCGCTCGAGGCGCTCGTCGAGTTCCGCCGGCCGCGCCGACGGCCAGCGCACGTAACGCGGCGAAAAACGTCCGTACAGCGCGATGGGGGCCGAGCCTGCGGACAGCACGACTTCGATCGGCGCGCGCGCGGCTTCGAGGCGCTCCCAGTCGAGGTAGGCGCTCGTGAGCTCGAAGTCGAGCGGTTCGGGCAGCGTGACGAGGACGCGCACGGCCGCGCCGGAGTTCTCGATCGCGTCGAAGTCGATCTGGATGCCTTCCTGCTCGACGGCGACGCGCACGTCGAAGCGCGCCGACCCGACGCGCACGCCGCGCGCCACCATTTCGCGCCGCTCGAGCCGCCCGAGGCCGAGCGAACGCTCGGCGGTCGGTCGATCGAGAGGTGGAAGCCGCGGAGCGAGGTGCGCGCCGTCGGCGAGGACGAGGTCGCCGTCGACGAACGCGCTCGCGAGTCGGTCGGGCGCGACGCCGGGCAGGAACAACGGAAGCAGCGCGCGCAGCTCCTCGGCGTGCCCGGCCGCGGCCGCGAAGTGATCCCACGCGTCTTCGTCGCGGCCCTGGCCGAGCGCGGCCGCCGCAAGCGAAGCGCGCAGCTTCGAATCCGTTTTCGCGGCGAGAACGATTCCGGCCCACTCGCTCCAGCGGGCGCTTTCGTCCCAGCTCTCGCGCTGCGCGAGCTGCGACCACGGCGCGGCGACGCGGGCGCTCGTCGCGTGTGCCGCGACCGCGGCCCACGCGCGCCCCGCGGGACCGGGCGGAAGCTCGAAGCGCGTCCCGCTCGGCTGCTGCGCCGGTTCCGTCGCGGGCGCCGCTTGCTGTGGGGGCGACTGAGGGCGCGCCAGCGTCGGTTCCCGCCCGGCTTCTCGGGCCGACGCTCGCGCAGGCGGCGCCGCGAGCACCGCGCACCCAAGCGCGAACGACGCCCACGGCGCCCAGAAAAAGCGAGTCTCGACCAACGCGCGGGCTATCGTGGCGCTCCGAGCGCGCCGCCGTCAACGCCCACCCGTTGGCCGCGCGCCTTGTGCTCGCGTCGCGCGGCTTGGTAAATCCCGTGCTCCCGTCGCGAAACCCACCCGAACGATCCTCGAGCGCCGCCCGAGCGCATCGAGAAACTCCCCAACCCGACTGGCCCGCGCTGTGATCGACAAGGAACTGCTGCAAATCCTCGCCTGCCCCCAGACGCACCAGTCGTTGGCCATGGCCGACGCCGCGCTGCTCGAACGCGTGAACGCGTCGATCGCTTCGGGCGGGCTGCGCAACGTCGGCGGAAAGCCCGTGGAGGGCAAGCTCAGCGAGGCGCTGGTGCGCGAAGACCGCAAAGTGGTCTACCCGATCCGAGACGGCATCCCGGTGCTGCTCGTCGACGAAGGTCTGCCGATCGCGTAGCGCGTTCCCCGCGCGATGCGCTTCGTCCATCCGTCGCACCCCGGCCGCTGCGTCCGCCTCGCGTACTGCCTCAACGTCCATCCGGCCCGCACGCTGGACGAGTTGTTGCGCGGCCTCGCCGAGATCACGGCCCCGCTGCGCGAGCGCGTGGCGCCCGGACGCGAGTTCGGAGTCGGCATGTACCTGCCCGCGCAGCTCGCGGCGCAGCTCGCGAGCGAGCCCGCGGCGCTCGCGCGGCTGAGGGACGAGCTCGAACGGCGCGACTTCGACGCCTTCACGTACAACGCCTTTCCGCACGGCGGATTCGGCGAGAGCGGACTCAAGGCGCGCGTTTTCGAACCGGCGTGGTGGGAGCGCGCGCGCGTTCAATACACGCTCGACGTCGCGAGGCTCGCGCGGGCGCTGAGCCGAAACGCGGCCGGCGCGCGGCCGATCTCGATCTCGACCCACACCGGCGCGCACGTGAGCGCCGTCGCGCCGCACTCGCGCCGCGAACGCATCGACCAGGCGGCGCGCGCGTGGAGCGAGGTCTGTCGCGAACTCGCGCACGACGCAGCTCGCGGGCGCGGCCGGCTGCTCCTCGCGCTCGAACCCGAACCCGATTCGCTCCTCGGCAGCGTTGCGGAACTCACCGGCGGCGAAGTGGCGAAGGCTCTCGCTGGCCACGCACGCGAGCTCTCGACGCACCTCGGCGTGTGCCTCGACGCGTGCCACGCGGCGGTGATGTTCGAAGAGCCCGCGGCGAGCGTCGAGCGCAGTTCGCGCTTCGGCGCCGGCGTCGCGAAGGTGCAGTTCACGAGCGCACTGGCGCTGCGCGAGCCGGCGCGCAACGAGCGCGGCCGAGCGGCGCTGTTCGCACTCGACGAGCCGCGCTACCTGCACCAGCTCGCGGCGCGCTCGCGGGAGGGCGCCGTGAAGGTGGCGGGGGACCTGGGGAGCGCGCGCGAGCGCTTCGAGGCCGGTGATCCAACGTTTCGCGAGGCAGAGGAGTGGCGCTGCCATTTTCACGTGCCGGTGGATCTCGAGGAGCTGACCGAACTCGGCCTCGGCGTCACGCACGCGCACGCCGACGCGCTCCTCGACCGACTGCTCGACGCGCCGGACGCGTGGCCGGACGGCGAGCTGCACGTCGAGGCGGAGACCTACACCTGGTCGATCCTGCCGCGCGCCGCGCGCGGCGCCGGGGAGCTCGTCGACGGCCTCGAGCGCGAGTACCGTCACGTCCTCGAGCGGCTCGCGCTCCGAGGCTGGCGCCCGCAGTAGCGCGCGGGCGCTCCGGACCTCCGGATCGTGCGCAGGACCGCGCGCGGGAGCGGTTGACACTCCCCCGGCGCCTCGCTATCTTCCCCGCCCCTCGCAGCGCTCGGGATCCGAGCGTCGCAGGCAGCGGGTTCGCCCGCTGACGCCAGCGGCACCGGCTGGCCCCATCGTCTAGCCCGGCCTAGGACACCAGGTTTTCATCCTGGCGA
>CALFYL010000377.1 GCA_937952135.1 uncultured Planctomycetia bacterium | reverse complement strand
CGCGCTCACGCCGAGTCGGTCGACCTGGTGCAGTCGGTGATGGTCGCGGCGCTCGGGGGCACCGACGACCGCATTCGGCTGGCGCATCAGCGCGCCGTCCTGAAGCTCGGTCGCCTCTGTGCTCGCCGCGGGATCTGACTGCGCGCAACTGGAGCCGAGTGCGCCATCGATCATGAGCCGCTTCTGCGCCCAATTGCGTCTGAACGCCAGCGTCTGACGCAGCCCTGCGTTCGCCATCGCGCCCCTCCACCCTCCTGCCCGCGTGAACACCACGTCCCAGCCCCTCGCGCTCAAGTGCCCGTCCTGCGCATCCGTGTTGCGCGCTGACGACTTCGACGCGGCGCGGGGGGTGCTCACGTGTTCGTACTGCCAGGCGCTGATGGTCTTCGGCGGCGGCGACTCGTCCGCGCGGTCGACGCTGAAGGAGCGCGGCGAAGCGCCGCTGCCGCCGAGCATCAAGGTCGCGAAGAGCTCGCGCGGGCTCGAGATTCGACGGCGCTGGTTCCAGCCGATCCACTTGTTCCTCGCGTTCTTCTGCGTCGTGTGGAACGCGTTTCTCGTGTCGTGGTACTCGATGGCCGCCGAGGTGGACGCGCCGTGGATGTTCAAGGTCTTCCCGATCCTCCACGTCGCCGTCGGCGTGGGCCTGACCTACGCCACGCTCGCCGGCTTCCTCAACACGACGACGATCGCGGTCGAGCGGCGTGAACTGCGCGTGTCGCACGCTCCGTTGCCGTGGCGCGGCGCGGTGAAGCTCGAGTCCTCGAGCATCGACCAGCTCTTCTGCAAGCTGAGGCTGCACCGCAACAAGCGCGGCCACTCCTACACCTACGAAGTCTGGATGTCGTCACGCGATTCGAGAGCGCGGAAGCTCGTCTCGGGCCTGCCCGAGCCGGAGCAAGCGCTGTTCATCGAGCAGCAGGTTGAGCGCGCCCTCGGCCTGGCCGATCGCGTCATGCCGGGCGAACTCGCGCGCTGACGACACGGACGCCGCGGCCGCAACGAGTTCGAGCTCTCGTCGACCTGGTCCGACGCGTCAACGAACGTCGAGAACAACCTCGCACGCGAACTGCGCATCGAGGCTCTGGCGCTTGAGGTCGTCACCCGAACCATCGACGACGATCACGATGTTGCCGAGTGCTCCGACGTCTTCGAAGGACCGCTCGCCGTGGACCTCGCCGGAGAACTTCATGGTGCGGGAGCCGGATTCCTTCACGCTGACCCCGACGATCTGGCGCGCGTCTTTGCGATCCAGCTGCAGGATCTTGATCGGGTCGCTCGTAGTGCGCAGGTGCGTCTTGTCCTTGTACGCGCCGTTCTTCTCCAACTCCTTGACGTCCATCGTGACCGTCACGGTCAAGAGTCGGTTGTCGAGCGATCGGTTCAGCACGTAGGAGACCTTGACCTCCGTCCAGTCATCCGACCCTACGTCGGCGTCAGGCTTCACGATGCTCGCCTTGTCGCCTCGCAGCCTCACTGGCGTGCTCCTGAAGACTGGTGTCGGCTGCGGCCCGGTGACGCCTCGCGGCGCCTCGACGTTGATCTCCGCGCTGAGCTCGCGCTGCGCATCGCCGTCGCTCACGCGCAGCAACACGCGGTGGATGCCGGGCTTCTCGAAGACGCTCGACCTCTTCTTGTGACTGCCGGCGATCTCGACGTCGTCGATCAACCAGGTGAACGTCAGTTGATCGTTGTCGGCGTCGGAGGTGCCTCCGGCGTCGAGGAGCACCGTCAGCGGCGCCGGTCCGCTCATGGGATCAACGTTGAGATTCACCGCCGGAGGAGTGTTGGCCCTTCTCATCAACTTCCACCAAGCCGTGACGCCTCCGCCAGCGCCCAGAACCGAGACGAGCAGCATCGCGAGCGGCCAGCGCGAACCCGCCGTCGAAGCGGCCGACGGCTGTCTGCCCGCTGCACCGTGCGCCGCTGCGCCCGAGCGATCGATGTCCGCTTGAGTCGCTTTCGATCGGTTGACCATGGCGCGCCCTCCTGGAGGCGAAGAGTAGCCGCGCCATCGTCCACACGCACATCCGTCAATGCGACTTCGACTGAGCCGCTGCGGCGCTGAGCCCGCTGCCTCCTCAGCCGACGTTCGATCGCAGATCACAGAGCTCGGACGCGTCCGGCGACGCTCGGGCCGCTCCCGTCGTCGCACGTCGAGTTCGTCCGCAGGAATTCAGTGCTTTCGGGATGCGCGCGCCGATCAGCGACGCTGGAGACCGACGAGCGCGACGCTGCCGCCCTGCGGCCCCCTTTCCTCGTCGCGCGGGAGGACATCCGTGTCGACACAATTGCATGGTGCGTCGGGGCGCTGCGCGCCCGTTTGTCGTTGGGTTCACTCAGCCGCTGCAATCGCGCTGCGCTGGGCTCAGAGGCTTCGCGCTGACTTGCTCGTGCTGCTTGCGTGTTCGGCCGCAAGTTCGCTTGCAAGCGCGCAGTGCACGTTGCCAGCGCCCAATCCTGTGACTGCAACGGGTGCGTGCAACGGCATCTCGGTTTCGTGGCCCACGGTTCCGTTTGCCGTCGGCTACGCCATCTATCGCAACACGCAGCCGAACACGGGCGCGGGTCTGGTGCAGATCGAACTGAACGACCAGAGTCCTCCGTACCTCGACGACACGGCCGCGACCGGAACGACGTACTACTACTTCGTGCAGCCCCGGTGCACGCAAGGCTTCGGCGCCATCTCGAACCCGAGCAACCCGGTGCAGCGCGCGACCGTTCCGGGTGCGCCAACCAACGTGCAGGCCAGCGACGGGACGTTCTGCACCCACACCCAAGTGACGTGGAGCTCAGTCAGCGGCGCCACGAGCTACGACGTGTTCAGGAGCACGGGCGCGAGTCAGCCTTCGAATCCCATCGCCAACGTCGCCGCAACGTCCTACTCGGACTCCAGCGCGGTCGCTGGAACCACCTACCGCTACTGGGTCGAAGCGCGCAACGCCTGCGGGGCCGGCTCACCGGGAGGACCGGACACAGGCTGGCGCAGGCAGGCGCCGAGCGCTCCGGGCGGCGTGTCCGCGTCCGACGGCAGCTCGTGTTCGTCGGTGTTGATCTCCTGGAACCAGGTCAGCGGCGCGACCAACTACAAGGTCTATCGCCACACCACGAACAACTTCGCATCAGCGGGCTTGATCGCCTCGGTGGGCGCATCTCCGTTCCCCGACTCGGGCGCGCTGCCCGCGGGCGCGACGTACTACTACTGGGTCGTCGCCAACAACGGCGTTTGCGACGGTCCGCCGAGTTCGAGCAACACGGGCTTCATTCTGGCGGCGCCAGGCGTCCCTAGTCAGCCAGCGGCGCAGCCGTCGGGTTGCCTCGGCGCGCAGGTGAGCTGGACGGCGGCTTCGTCCGCCACGAGCTACACGATCCGTCGCGCGACGACGTCGAACTTCGGCGCCTCCGCAGTAGTCGGCACGGATACGGCCAGCCCCTTCACGGACACCGTGCCGGCGGCCGGCACGTACTTCTACTGGATCGTGGCGAGCAACAACTGCGGATCCGGCGCCGCTGCCGGTCCTGCCTCGGTCACACCGCTCTCCGATCCGCCGAGCATCATTCAGGATCCGCAGAGCACGAGCGCATGCACGGGCCAGCCCACGACCTTCACGTCGGCGGCCAATGGCTCGTCGCTTTCGTTCCAGTGGCGACGCAACGGCCAGCCCATCGGCGGCGCCACGCAGTCGAGCTATTCGATCGCGTCCGTGTCTCCGTCTTCCGCGGGCGCCTACGACGTCGTCGTGACCAACGCCTGCGGCTCCGACGTGTCTGCGTCCGCGACTCTCACCGTCCTTGCGCCTCCGGTCGTGGTGAGCCCGCCTCTCGACGTCGCCGCCTGCACGGGGACGCCGGCGTCGTTCTCGGTGGCGGCGACGAGCACGAACGGACCACTGACGTACCAGTGGACTCGCAACGCCGTCGACCTCGTCGGCCAGACCGCGTCCACGCTGCAGCTTTCGAGCGTCACGCCGGCGGATCAGGGAACGTACGCAGTGCGCATCTCGGACGGGACGTGTCTGACGACTTCCTCGAGCGCACAGCTCACGGTGCTCACCGTTCCGCAGATCACGCAGCCGCCGGCGCCCGTACTCGCATGTCCTCAAGCTGCCGTGCAGCTCACGGTCAACGCGACGGGCGGCCAGCTCGCGTACCAATGGCGAAGGAACGGAGCTCCGATTCCTGGCGCGGTGACGGCCGTGTTGTCGGGAACGGCGGGAACGCTCGGCGCCGGAAGCTACGACGTCGTAGTGAGCAATCCGTGCGGCAACACGCTCAGCGCGAGCGCATCGCTCACTGTGCGTCAGCCGCCTTCCATCGTCATCGAGCCACAGTCCGTGTGGGTGTGCGAGGGACGCCCGTTGACTCTGTGCGTGAGCGCCGCGGGTGATGCGCCGCTCGCCTACACGTGGCGACGCAATGGAGTCGTAGTCGCCGGCGCGAGCTCGGCGTGTTTCACGCGAGTCTCGGCTTCAACCAACGACGGCGGCAGCTATCGCGTCGACGTTTCGAACGCGTGCGGTCTGGTGTCGAGCATCGACGTCGACGTGACGGTCGTTCCGCTCGTCCCCGCCGCGTGGAGCTCTCTCGCGAGCAGCGCGAACGGAGACGTGCACGCGATCTGCGTCGTGGACGAAGCGGGCGGACAAGCGATCTACGCCGGAGGCGCGTTCACGCAGATCGGCGGCGTGACGGCCAACCGTGCGGCGCGCTTCGACGGCTCGAGTTGGCAACCGCTCGGAACCGGCTTGAACGACGACGTTTGGGCCCTGGCTGCGCACGACGACGGCACGGGAACCGCCCTGTACGCCGGCGGTAGCTTCACGAGCGCTGGCGGTGTCAGCGCGAGCAAGATCGCGCGTTGGAACGGCGTGTCGTGGAGCGCGGTCGGCGGCGGCGTGAGCGGCGGCGGCCAGACTCGAGTGCTCGCCATGCACTCCTTCGACGACGGCGGCGGGCCAGCGCTCTGGATCGGCGGAACGTTCACCGACAGCGTTCGACGCTGGAGCGCGGGAGCGTGGACCTCCGCGGGCAACGGGCTCAACGACGACGTCTACGCCTTCGTCGAACACACGGACGTCGGTGGGACGGCCCTGTATGCCGGAGGCGACTTCGGCTCAGGCGTGAGCACCCCACGCGGTGTCGCGCGCTGGAACGGCGCTGCATGGGTCGCCGTCGGAGCGTTCTCGTCATCCAACACTCCCGTGCGCGCGTTGGCCTCTGCAAACGGAACCCTGTACGCAGCCGGAGTCTTCAGCAACGGCGCTCTTGCGTACGCAGCTCAGTGGTCCGGCGTCGACTGGGAAGCCATGGGCAGCGGACTCAACGGGCCCGTGGCGGCGCTCGCCGCCTTCGACGAAGGCGACGGCGTCGCGATCTATGCAGGCGGTGAGTTCACCTCCGCCGGCGGGCAGCCCGCGGCCCGTATCGCGCGCTGGAAGTCGAACGCATGGACGGCGCTCGGCTCTGGCGCGTCGAACCGAGTCATGGCGCTTGCCGCGACCGGCCAAGGGCTCGGCGAGCAACTCGTCGCAGGCGGTTCATTCACCAGCATCGGCGGCGTCGCGGCGGCTCGCATCGCGGCCTGGTCACGACCCAGCCTCGACTGCCCGGGCGTGCATTGCACGTCGAGCACGACAAGCAACGGCTGCACCCCGACGATCGTGGGCAGCGGCTCGCCGAGCGCGAGCGCCAGCAGCGGCTACACGCTGTGTGTGTCGAGCCTGGAGAGCCAACGCCAGGGCCTCATGTTCTACGGCGTGAGCGGAGCGCAGGCCGCGCCGTGGGCGCCGGGAAGCTCGAGCTTCTTGTGCGTCAAGTCGCCGACGCAACGCATGGCGCTGCAAACGTCCGCGGGCGTCGGTGGCGCGTGCGATGGCGTGTTCTTCGAGGACTTCAACGCCTACCAGGCCGCCAACCCCGGCGCGCTGGGACAGCCCTTCGCGAGCGGACAGCGCATCGACTGCCAAGCCTGGTTCCGGGATCCGGCTGCGCCGAAGACCACCAGCCTCTCCAACGCGCTCGAGTTCACACTCGGACCGTGAATTCGCCGCGCCGGCTTCCAACTCCGTTGGACGCGGCATCGATGGACTCCTGCGCGGGCCAGTTGCTCTCAGGCAACTGGCCCTGCGCCTTTGTGCGACGCGCAGCGCTCGGCGCAACGGCCACGCGATCCCCGCGCGGCAGCGACGCCGACCACGCGCGGCGCCCGTGGCGCGTCTTGCCTCGCGTTCGGCGAGCTCGCGCGTGATCTGCCCGCTCTTGACCAACGGATCGACGAGTCGTTCTTCCACGCCGATCCACCGATCCGTCCCTTCCAGCGCGACTGCGAGCTTCGTCTTGCGCCGCCGATGCATCAGCTTGCGGAAGCGATGAGCCGCACTCGGCGGCGCCGGCTGACGTTCCCGACGAAAGTGGAATTTGCCGAGTAACACCCGGGAGCGGCCCCGGATCTCTTTCGTAATCCCCCTGCTGCCCGGCGCGGATGGTCCGCCGCGGGCTTCGCGGTTCCCCTCGTCCTCGGAGGATGCTCATGTTCCTCGCCCTCTCGCTCCTGGCCGTTCAAGCGCACGAAGTGCAGGCCGCCGCACACGAGCGCACTCCCGTTCCGGCCACGAGTGTCGACGCCGGCGCCGAGTTGCACCCGCCGACCTTCTCGGAGTTGATCGAAGGCGGCGAGATGATCGAGGGCTCGATCGACGAGCTCGACGACCTCGTGCCGCTGCCGATTCCCGAAGTGGTCCAGCCCGGCCCGGACGGCGACGTCGTCGTCGCGCCGGCCAGCGGCGATCCGTACTTCCTCGGCTTCGTCGCGGGCAAGCACTTCCCGCCGGCCGGCGAGCGCGTCGATCCCGAGCTGCTCGCCGCGGTGCGCGCGCAATACGACGACGGCCGACCGACGAACGAAACCTACGCCTTCGTGATGTTCGACAAGCGCATCACGGCGGAGCGCAGAGCAGCGCTGGCTGATCTGGGCGTGCGCGTGATCGAGTTCCACCCGCACTACACGCTCAAGGTCGCGTTGCCGGCGACGGCCATCGACGCTGTGGCCGACTTCGATTTCGTGCGCTGGATCGGCGTTGCGAAGAGCTGGCAGAAGGTGCACCCGATGATGGCGGAGTACATCGCCAATCGCCGGCCGGGCGCGCCGATCGAGAGCTACGTCAACGTCTTCGACTCGGACCTGAACGAAGCCTCGACTTGGCGTGCGATCGGAACGGTCGAATACAACACGCCCGATGGGATCGTGAAGGTCGACGACGCGCAATACCTGCCGAAGGCGTGGATGTCGAACGGTTGGCAGCAAGCCGTGTTGCAGGAGATGGGTGTCGACGTGCGCGAGTACGTCGATTCGATCCGCGCCTTCCGCGTGTTCTTGCACCCTGAGTCGATCGAACAGCTCGTCGCGCTCGACTTCGTGCAGTTCGTCGAGCCCCAGCCGCCCAAGACCGTCGGTCACGACGAGACGATGCCGATGGTGCACCTCGACAAGTCGCGCGCCTTCTACGACGGCGGCACGAACGACGCGGCGGTGGCCGGCGAGGTCGACAGCGGCATCTACTACGCACACAACGCCATCTCCAGCTACTACTGGTGGGCGACCAACTTCACCGGCGAGGCCTCGACCGACGACTTCTGTCTGCACGGCACGCACGTCGCGGGCACGATCCACGGCGACGGCGACGTGGAGGACAGCTACGAGGGCGCTGCGAACGGGCTGGGCGGCACTGCGGACACGCGCTTCTTCAACACCAAGCTGTTCTCGGGCGCTTCGTGCTCCTACGCCTCGGGGACGTCGATGTCCTCGATTCTCGGCGCGATGGACAGCTCGGTGACCGACGGCAGCGGCGCCACCACGCCGCGCGCGATGGTCGTGAACCACTCGTGGGGCTCCGGCCCGACGGCCGGCGGCTACAGCGGCACGGAAGCCGATTGCCGCACGATCGACAACAACGTCTACCTCTACAACCAGCTGCAGTGCTTCATCGCGCACAACTACGGACCCGGCGTGAGCTCGGTGAACGAGGAAGGCTCGGCGAAGAACTCGTTCACCGTCGGCGGCGTGATCGACTACCGCAATGGCACGCTCGATCCGGGCGAGATGTACAACGCCTCGGGCCGCGGACCGACCGCCGACAGCCGCTGGAAGCCGAACGTGACCGCGCCCGGACAGTGGGTGACTTCGACGCGCGCGCACACCGCGACCGGGTATCTCACCTACAACGGCACGAGCATGGCGGCGCCGCACGTGACCGGACTCGCGTCGCAGCTCGTGGATCACTTCTCGTTCCTGCGCCACAACGCGCCGACCCTGGGCGCAGTGCTGATGGCGACGGCGACGACCAAGAACGACCAGTTGCTGACGTCGGAGACCGACTCGCACTTCGACAACTGGGGCGCGGGCCGCATTCAGGCGTGGCGCGCGCACAACTACACCGGCGCCATGTACATGTACGGCTGGTCGGGAACCGGCTACGTCTACGCGGACGTTCCGGTCAACGCAGGAGCGACGCGCATCGTTGCGTGCATGTGGTACACGGAGGCGGCGGCGTCGTCGGGCGCGAGCCAGGCGCTGGTCAACAACTACAACATGTACCTCGACGCGCCGCCGATCTCGGCGACGGGCAACGTTGGCGAGTACACGACACAGCAGTCGTCGCTCGACAACACTGAGATCCGCAGCCTCGACAACCCGACCGTCGGTACGTGGCGCATCAAGCTCTGGCCGCAGAGCGTTACCAGCACCTGCAAGCTCGGGCTCGCGGTGGTCGTCTACTACGACGACACCACGCCCAATCCGACGCTGGCCGTCACTGCGAACGACATCTACGTGCAGCCGAACACGCAGGTGCAGGTCACCGCGACGTACACCAACCCCGACTTCATCGCGTCGGCGGTGTACCTCGACTCGACGTCGTCGGGCGACACGCTGCTCGGCTCCAGCACCACGCTGGAAGACGGCGCTGTGACCAACCTGATGGGCAACGAGCAGTCCGGTCGCGACGTGCTGATCGGCGACGTCGCTCCGAACGACTCGCGTCAGGCGCGTTGGACGACGCGCTGGGCGACCGAGGGCGCCAAGAGCTTCTCGGTGAACGCACGCTCCGACAACGCCGTGAACAAGACCGCCGCGGTGACCGTGTACGTCGACGGGACGCCTCCGCCGTTGCCGACCAATCTGCAGTCGTCGACGCACACGCCGGGCGTGTGGACCAACGATACGACGATCACCTACACGTGGTCGCAGCCGGCCGACAACGTCTCGGGCGTCGACGGGTACGGAGTCTTCACCAGTGGTTCGCCGGGCTTGCCGAGCGCGGTGAAGGACATCGAGCAAGTGACGAGCTATTCCGAGACGCTCGGGCAAGGCTCGTGGCACTTCGTGCTGCGGCCGGTCGACAACAGCGGGAACTGGAACGCCAGCTCCGTCAGCACCGGTCCGTACCTCATCGACACGACGGCGCCGGGCGCGGTCGGCGGTCTGACGTCGACGACGCATCAGTCGGGAGTGCTCAACTGCTCGACGGTCGTGAACATGACCTGGGGCTCGGCCGGCGACTCAGGCGGCTCGGGTGTGGCCGGCTACGTCGGGCAGTGGACGACCTCGCCGACCACAAATCCGACCGGAGCGGTGAACATCTTCAGCACCAGCTACTCCACGAACATCGGTTCTTCGATCTCCGGTCGCTACTTCCACGTTCGCGCCCGGGACACCGCCGGCAACTACGGCCCGACGTCGCACTTCGGTCCCGTGCTCGCCGACACCACGCCGGTCGACGTGTACTGCACGGCGAAGCTCAACAGCCTCGGCTGCTTGCCGCGCATCGACAGCAACGGAGTGACGCCGTCCAAGAGCGCCGGCAACTTCGCGGTGACGTGTTCGCTGGTGGTGAACCAGAAGAACGGCCTGCTCTTCTTCGGCTTCGCGCCTCTGGCCTCGCCGTTCCAGGGCGGCACGCTGTGCGTCGCCTCGCCGACGATTCGCACGCCGTCGCAGAACTCGGGCGGCGCGCCGCTCGGCGCGGACTGCTCAGGAACGTACTCGTTCAACTTCTCGACCGCCGTCATGAATCAGTTCGGCCTCGATCCGGGCGAGACGGTGTACGCGCAGTACTGGTGCCGCGATCCGGCCAGTCCGTCGACGACCGGTCTGTCGAACGCGATCCGCTTCCTGATCTGCAACTGAGCTGAGGGAGCCGCGGAGCTCTCGCGAGTCTCCGCTGCCAAGCCAACTGGGCTGGCGGGCATCGATGCCGCCAGCCCAGTTCGTTCGTGGAGCGAGGCGCGCGGTCGATGCGGATCGCGGCGTGCTCAGTTCTCGAGGCGCGATGAGGCTGTTCTCGTGCGTTGCCCCCGAGCAGCGCGAGCTCGCGATCGCTGCGCACGGAAAGCCAACGGTGCGCCGCAAGCCACTCGGTCCGTCACCAGATCTGGCGCGGCGACGCAGCGACACACGGCACGCGCGCCGCGGTGAACCTCGCTCACTCACGCGCTCGCGGGCGCTCGGTGCCTTGCTCGGCTAGAGCGTCGCGACAGGCCCGAGTGCGTTCAGCCGAACCCGAGCAGTCGTCCGCCCTGGAACACCGCGAACGACAA
>CALFYL010000376.1 GCA_937952135.1 uncultured Planctomycetia bacterium | reverse complement strand
CCCATGGCCAAGACGATCGTCGAGTGCCCGGAGTGCGGGAAGCGCTTGAGTGTGCCGGAGACGGCGACCGCGAGCAGCGCGCGGTGTCCGGGGTGCAGTGCGAAGATTGCGCTTCCCGTCGCCGCGGTCGCGGCGGCGAGAGTCGCTCAGCCGAGATCGCCCGAGGCGTCGGCGGCCGCGGAGTCGACGACGGAGCGCGCGCACGACGCCGGCCGCAAGCCGGCACGCCCGCCGGCCCTGTGGCTGGCGTTCACGCTGCTGCTCGTGCTGAGCGTCGTCGCTGTTCCGATGGCGCTGATCTCGAGCCTCGGAGTCGAGCTTTCGCAGGACTGGCCCCTGCCGAGCATGGGGCTGCTCGGCGTGGCGCTGATGGCGCCCGTCGGCGTCGGACTGCTGGCCGCGTCCATCGGACTGGTCATGTTGCGCGCGTGGTCCCGAATGCTCGGGATCGCGTGCTTGCTGTGCGGCGTCGTGTACTACGCGAAGCTCGTCGTGCCGGTGTACACGAGTTTGAACTGGGAGCACCGAGACGCGTCGAACATCGCAACGGTCGTCGGGATCTTTCAAGGCGTTCCGCTGCTGCTGTTTGTGATCGCGCTGGCGTCGCTCTTCGCGCCCGCGTTGCGCCGCGCCCTCGCGAACACGCGGCCGTCGTCTCGCGCTCGCGCGAAGCGCAACGCCTGAGTGTCCTCCATGCGCCGCACGCTCTCGGCGCTCTCGCACGGAACTCGGCGACGGTGCGCCAAGCGACGCGCGCACGCGTGACAACATCGTTCGTCGCTCCGGACGCGTACTAAACGAGTTGATACGCCCCCCGAGCGCGTGTCGGGCGTACGACGGATGTCGACTTCGCGAGGTGCAGCGCGCCAGGCGTCGCACCGCGGAGTCCCGTACAACAAGGAGCAATCAGGTGAGCACCAGTATCCGATCGTTGAGCATCGTATTGGCCGCAGGGCTGGGACTTCCGGCGCTCGCCGGAACGCTTGGTCACGGCATTTGGCAGGAGGGCGATCCGGCTCGGACGGCGCCCGTGGCGCAGGAAGCAGCGGCGCGCGATCTCGACGGCTCGCTCGCGAAGCTCGAGACGGCGCTGAGGGCGAAGCAGTTGAACGCCGAGGTGTTCGACGCGGTGCGCGCGTCGCTGGAGCAGCGGCCGGGCATTCCGCCGCACGACCCGAACTCGCGCATCGTGACGGCGCGCCTGCAGCGCGTCGTCGAGGGTCTGCGCGAGCGCAGCGAGTCGGACAAGCTGGCCGCGCGCCACATCGACATGCTGCGCGAGCAGATCGTGGACGAGCGCGTCGAACTCGCGATCGACCGCCTGGCGGAGGCGGCGCAGAACTCGAAGGCGAGCGAGGCCGACTTCGAAGCCGTGGCAGCTCAGCTCACGCACCGCGCGCAGGTCTCGCGCTCGTTCGACGAGCGAACCGACGAAATGAAGGCCGAGCTGACGCGTGAGCTGAACTTGTTGCAGCAGCGTTGGAAGGCCGAAGGCATCGACCGCGCCGAGGTCGAGCGCTTCCGACGTCGCGCGGCGGGCGCGCGCATCGACAACGCCCTGGGCTCGTTGCACGCACAGGCGATGGCGGGCGACTTGATGGTCAGCGACCTCGTGCGGCTGCGCGGGTTGCTCGACAACCACGCGGCGCGCGCGGCGAACGACGCCGAGTTCACGGCGCTCCGCGCGAGGTTGATCGAGAATCTGGACGCAATCGAAGGCAAGTTGCGCAGCGGCGCGCTCGATCCTGAGGACCTGGTGCGCATGCGTGAGAATTTGCGCTCGACGCGCGAGGCGAGCGCCGACAAACCGGCCCAGAAGCCCACGCAGAAGCCGACCGAGAAGCCGGTCGAAAAGCCGGTCGACAAGGGCGACCAGAAACCGACGGAAAAGCCGTAGCTCCGGGGCACGGTCGACGCTCATCCGAAACTGAAGGGCGCGCGCGGAACAACGACAGACGGGAGCACGCAGGCCGCTCCATGTGGCGGCCGCGGCAGACAGGGGGGCTCGCGGCCGCGAGACCTCGTCGCGAGGAGCTACACTCCAGACCATGCTGCTCGGCCTGGTGCTCTTCGCGATCGGCGGCTTCTTGGCGAGCCTGCCCTTGCCGTTGGCTGCTTGGCGCCTGTGTGTTCGACAGTTCCGCGCGCGCCCGATCACTTTTGTCGCGATCGCTGCGGCGACCCTTGTGAGCTACTTCGCTTGCGCGGGGATTTACCTGTCGACGCGCCCGCCGTCGCCTCCGACGCAGCACTCACAGTTCGAAGGGCTGGATGAGTTCCTCGCGTGGGCCGGACTCGGCGTGTGCCACCTGCTCTCGCTGGCGCTGTGCCTCGTGCTCGCCTGGAAGCGCAGCGCGAAGTAGCGCACCGCAACGCCAGTCGTCAGCATGCCGGGCATGGATGCTTCGAAACCCCGCCGCCGACTGTCCCGCGCGACCCTCATCCTCGAGCGGGCCATGGCGCTGCTTGCAGTTTCATGGCTTTGGGGTTGCGCCGGACCCCGCATCGATCTCGAGACGTGGCGCGTGACGCAGGCGGGGCCTCGCGGCGTGGAAGCGGCGACGACCGCGCCGCTCGAGGCGCAATTGGAACGAGTCGAGGAGCTTCGCAATGCGCTGAAGCTCGAGGAGGCGCGGGTAGAGGCGCTGCGTCTGGCGGCGGAGCACCCGAGCGATCCGCGCGCACTGACCAGCGCGTCGCGCGCCGAGTCGGACGGACTGTTCCTGTTCGACGAGAACGACAAGCACGCGCGCAACCACGCGGCGGCGAGTTCGCTCGACTTCGCGCAACGCGCGGCGAAGGCAGGTGCGGATTCGGCTGCGGATCGCGCGCAGCTCGCGTGGGCTATGGGCGCCTCGACGCACCTGCTGCCCATGTTCGATCGCGCCGAGCACGCGCAGCGCACGCTCGACGCCGCGCATTCGGCCCTGCGACTCGCGTCCGACGAGCCGACGGCGCTCGCGACGCTCGCGATGGTGCATTGGCGGCTCGAGACCCTCCCCTGGATCGCATCGGCGATGGCTTTCGGCGCTCCGGATTCGAGCCTGAAGGAGGCGGAGCGCGCAGCCTTGGCTGCGTGCCAGTCTGTCCCGAGCCGCGAGAACCGACTGATCCTCGCGAGGGTGTTGGCGGCGAGGAAAAACCGGGCCGGCGCGCGGGTCGCACTCGACCTCGCGCTCGCCGCGCCCGCCGCCTATCCGCGGGACGCGGTGCTCGAGAAGACGGTGCGCGCGCTGCGCGACGAGTTGGACTGAGAGTCGCCCCGCGGCGTCCGGCTTCGCACTCCGACGGCGCCCGACTGCCTCCGTTGTCGTATCGCCGCGAGGGTGCGCGCCCCTAACCTCGGGAGCTGCTCGAGTCCCTCCCCAACCCGCCTCGCGGAGCGATCGCACCATGGACACGAACCAAGTCCCCAAGACGGCGCGCCTGACCCTAGGAACGAAGCAGATCGACCTGCCGATCATGGTCGGAACGGAGAACGAGGTCGCGATCGACATCCGGAAGCTCCGCGCGGAGACGGGCGCGGTGACCTTCGACCCGGGCCTCGTCAACACGGGATCGTGCGAGAGCCGCATCACGTTCCTCGACGGCGAGAAGGGTGTGCTCCGCTACGCCGGATATCCGATCGAGCAGCTCGCGGAGCAGAGCAGCTTCACGGAAGTCGCGTGGCTGCTGCTGAAGCAGGAGCTGCCGACGAGCGACGAACTCGCGGCCTTCGAGCGAGACATCTCGCGCCACACGATGGTGCACGAGGACTTCCGGCGCTTCTTCTCGGTGTTTCCGAAGGCCGGCCACCCGATGGCGATCTGCGCGGCGGCGATCGGCGCGCTCTCGACCTTCTACGGCGACGCACGCTTCGACTCTCAGCCCCAAGAGCGGTGGAAGGCCGCCGTGCGTTTGCTGGCGAAGATGCCGACGATCGCGTCGTATTCGTACAAGCACCATCTGGGCCAGCCGTTCCTCTACCCGCGGAACGAACTGCCCTACACCGCCAACGCGCTGCACATGATGTTCGCGACACCGTGCGAACCCTACGAGCCCGACCCGGTGATCGTGAAGGCGCTCGACCTGCTGCTCATCCTGCACGCCGACCACGAACAGAACTGCTCGACGAGCACGGTGCGCACCGTCGCCAGTGCGCAGTCGAACCTGTTCGCGAGCGTCTCGGCCGGCATTTCGGCGCTGTGGGGACCGCTGCACGGCGGCGCGAACCAGAAGGTGATCGAGATGCTGATCGCGATTCGCGACGGCAAGTCGAGCGCGCGGAAGTTCATGGAGCTCGCGAAGCAAAAGGACAGCGGCGTGCGGCTGATGGGCTTCGGCCACCGCGTCTACAAGAACTACGACCCGCGCGCGCGCATCCTCAAGCAGGCGTGCCACGACGTGCTCGCGCGCACCGGCGCGAATCCGTTGCTCGAGATCGCACTGGAGCTCGAGTCGATCGCGCTCTCCGACGCCTATTTCGTCGAGCGCAAGCTCTACCCCAACGTCGATTTCTACAGCGGGATCATCTACCAGGCGCTCGGCATCCCGGTGGACATGTTCACCGTGTTCTTCGCGCTCGGCCGGCTGCCGGGCTGGATCGCGCAGTGGATGGAGTTCCACGACGATCCGAACGCGAAGATCCTGCGTCCGCGGCAGATCTACCTGGGAGCTGGAAAGCGCGACTACGTGCCGGCGAAGCAGCGGGCGCCCCGCGTCGCCGGACCGAAGCTGGTCGGCGCGACCTGACGAGTCAAGGCGCGATCGCGAAGCGAAGCGCGTCGCTGGAGTTGAAGGAGCCCGCGGCGTTGCCGGGGTCGCGCGTCAGCCATTGCGCATGCACCACGGCGCCGGCGACGAGCGCGGGATCGACGCCCGAAGCGATGCGGGCGTTGAAATCGAGCGCGAGTGAGCCGCTGCAGTCCGCGCCGCTCGCGCTGCCCCCCGTCCACAGGAACGCGCTGCGGCGCAGCGGCGGCGCGACGCACAGGGTTCCTCCGAGAAACGGCGTCGCGGCGGGACCGCTGAGTCCGTAGACGAGCACTCCCGGCTTTCGATTGAGCGTCTGGGAGAGTGTGACCGCGAATCCGGCGCCCGCGCTTGCGCTCGGCGTTCCGCTCCAGCCGATCGCCGGCGTGCAACCCAGGCTCGACGTCCGCGCCGTGCAGTACGTGAAGACCGGCGGCGGATCGAAACTCACGACGAGCTTGGGGTGCTCACTCGGATCGCTCGCTTCGCGCGTTCCGAAGACCTTCGTCGATTGCGAGACCGTCTCGACGTCGAGCTTGAGCAGCCAGCCGAAGTTGTTCGCGGGTTGATCGAGCCAGCCTTGCACGTCGCTCACCGCGAGCGGGGTCGACGGCCACGTGTACACGCCGAAGGCGTCGACGACTTGCTGCGAGCTGACCGCAGCCTCGAAAGCGCCGCCCGGGCTGCTCCAGAGCGCGCCGGGGAAGAACGTGTTCAGCCAGGTGGCGTCGCCCGGCTCGGCCGCCGCCCCCTGACCGCTCGTCGTGTTCGACGCGCCTTCACCCCAGTCCTGCAGCAGGCGGTGCAACTCGACCGTGCGCGCGCCCGAATTGCCGCTCGGGTTCGCGAGCACGAGTTGCGCCGACTGGATCGTCGCCCCCGGCGGGATCGCGGCCGCGATGTCGAAACGCAGGACGCCGCGCCGAACGGGCGCGGTCGAAGCGCCGCCCGCTCTCCCGACGATCATCACCGGCCCCGAACCGTTCGAGAGCGCGCCCGCGGGATCGTTGAACAGCGTGTTGTCGCGCACCGCCGTCAAGGTGGCGACATCGGCGCGGGCCGCGCCGGCGAGGAGCGCGAGAGCAACGAGCGAAGGAGCGAAACGGCTGCGGATCATGGAGAGGACTCGGAGAGCGCTGGACGGGGGAGAGGCAGTCTGAAAGCCTATCCCACGCGTCAAGTCGCGGCGCTTCGTGCCACGCGCCCCCTCCGGATTCCCGCAGCCACTCCTTCAACTCGCTCGCTCCGCACCATGCTTCGCACCCCCCGCCCCGGCGCCGCGGCTTGGTTTCTCGCTGCCCTCATCGCTTCGGCCGCGTCGTGCGCCGCGCCGCGCGCGTCGGCGCCGCTCGCGCCGAAGGAAACCGTCGTGGCGGCCGACCAGCTCGCGGCGGAACTCGCACGCGGCGGCGCAAACCTCGTCGTGCTCGACGCACGCGACCGAACGGCCTACGACGCGGGCCACCTCGAGGGAGCGCTGTTCCTGCCGCTCGCGGAGTGGGAACAGTTGAGCCTCGCGAACGACACGGGCTTGAGCCACGAAGCGGCGTGGCGCGAGCGCATCGGCGCGCTCGGGATCGACGGCGACGACAACGTGCTCGTCTACGACAACGGCAAGATGACGCAGGCCGCGCGAGTGTGGTTCATCCTGCAGCACTTCGGCGTCGCGCGCGCGGCCGTGATCGACGGCGGCTATCCGTTGCTCGAGGAAGCGGCGGCGCAAAATCGCGTTGCCCTGACTGCGGCGCCGTCGACGCGCGCGCCAGCGAGCTTCGCACCCAGCGGTCGAGGCGCGATCGGCCTGGTCGATCGAGCGGCGATGAAGCTCGCGGTCGAGCGCGGCGAAGCGCAGGTCCTCGACGTGCGGAGCGAGGCTGAGTTCCTCGGCGACGATTTGCGCAAGAACTCGCGCGGCGGACATCTCCCGAACGCCGTGAGCCTCCCCCACACGCGCTTGCTCGACGAACGCGGCCGCCTGCGCTCGATCGACGAGCTCACACAGTTGTTCCGCGCCGCTGGGCTCGAGCGCGGCCGCCCCGTCATCGCGCATTGCGACGGCGGCGGACGCGCGGCCCTGGCGGCGCTCGCGGCGGCGCGCGCCGGCTACGGCCCCGTGCTGAGCTACTACCTCAGCTTCGGCGACTGGGCCAAGGACGCGACGTGTCCGGTTGTGAAGGACTGAACCGTCGCGGCAGAGGATTTCGAGCGTTCGCGTGGTTCAGCGCACGTGCCTCGGAAACTCCCGCCGTCCGGCGCTTCGCGTGAAGCCACCCGGGCAAGCTGCGCAGGCCGACACTCTTGTCGCCCGCGCCCAACGCCGCTCTTCGAGCTCGCTGGCGCTCGCTCTCAGTAGTTCCACTGCAACTGGAACCCGATGCGGTGCGCATCGTTCACGTCGTCGAACGGCGCGGTCACCGTGTTCGTGCGGTGGAACGTGTGCGTGTAGACGATGGCGAGCTCGACCTCGGGCCAGGGCGACCACTCGAAGCCCAGGTCGAGTTCGCTGACGTCGCTCCACGGCGCGTTGCGCGCGAACTTGCGCGCGCCGTCGAAGTAGTTCCAGCGCACGAAGGGGAACACCGGGCCCTGCGAGCTGCCGAGCGCGTAGCTCAGTTGCACGTAGCCGCCCTGGAGCGAGTGGTCGTCGATCGACGAGAGGTCGCGCGAGAGTTCGGGGCCGCGGCCCCAGACCCACTCGGCTTCGATGCCGAAGGGTTGCGGGTAGAGCACCGCCGTCACTCCGGCGCGCTCGTCGTCGACGCCATCGGCGTCCGCGGTCGGCGTGACGCCGCCGATCGCTTGCGTGCCGACGACGAACTCGCCGCTGTAGGCCTGCACGCCGAGCTCGACGATCTGCCCGCCGTCGAGCTCGAACGGGTAGCTCGCGCGCGCGATGACGTGCGCGTCGCCGTTCAAGTCGGAGCGGTTGAGCCCCTGGCCCGAGTAGACGCCCAGGCCCAGCACACCGTAGTCGCCCGACCCCTTCAGCCCCGAGCGCACGAGATGCCGGAAGCGCTCGCGGATCTCCTTCGGCGCCCAATAGAAGAACACGCCGAGGTCGCGCTCGCCCTCGACCGCGGAGTTGAGCGCGTCGGGCCGCTCGAGCGCGGCGCGGTTCTGGCTCGACTGCATGTTGACGAACCCGAACGGCACCTTCGACTGGCCGAGGCGGAAGCGGTACTCCTTGTCCTTGTCGATCGAGATGTCCGCGTACAGATCGCGCGTCTGGAGCCCCTTGTCGCCCGAGCCGCCCACCGAGCCCATCAAGTCCGGCTGCGCGTAGAGGTAGAGGTGGTCGGTCACGTCGCCGCTCAGGACGAAGCGGCCGCGCCGGATCAGGAACGTCTCGCTCTCGCTCACCGACGAGTCCGCGGGGACGACGAGGTTCGGATCGAGGTCGCGGCCGAACAGCGTCGTGGTGCGGAACTGCGTGTAGCCGCGCACGCTCAGGCGCTCGTACCACTTGCCCGAGAGCGATTTGAGGAACTTCTGGTCCGACGCCGTCGAGTCGGCGATGCGCGACTCGAAGTGCGCGTCGCGTTCGCTCATCTTCTTCTCGTCCTCGGCGAGGCGCCGTTCGATCTCCGCGAGGCGCGCTTCGAAGTCGCGCTGGAGCTGCTGGACGCGCTCGTTGTAGCTCGCCTCGAGTGCATCCTGCGCAACGGGAACCTGGGCGGCGACGGGGATCGAAACGAGCGCGGTGGCGGTCAATGCGCGAAGCGTGAGGGCGGACATTCGGGGCTCCGGGGGAGAGAGAGTTCGCGGCGCTGTCGCGTCGCGGTTCTTTACACGGCCCGCAAGAATCCCCGCGCTTCTTAAAGCCCCAACAAAGAACGGCGCGACTTGTGAAGACGTCGAGAAGCGCGCCACAAGCTCCCACCTACCGGCCCGCGCTTCTTGATGCGATCTTCACATTCGCCGCAGGGCCGGCGCATGCTGGCGCAAGAAAGGAGAGCGTCTCAGTCGCCGATGCTCTCGCGGCGCGCTTCGAAGAGCTCCTGCACCTTTTCGGGCCCGTCGACGTGCAGCGCGAGCGGCTTCAGCAGCCCGTCTTGAAGGTCGTACACCATTCCGTGGAGCAACGGCCGGCGCCCGCGCTTCCACGCGCTCTGCACGACGGGCGTGCGCGAGAGGTTGTAGACCTGGCGCAACACGTTGAGCTCGACGACGCGCTGGAAGCGTTCCTCCGGCGACGCGATCACTCGCAATTCGAGATCGTGGCGCCGAACGGTGTCGCGCACCCCGGCGAGCCAGTAGTCGACGAGCCCGTAGCTCTGGTCGCCCATCGCCGCCTTCACGCCGCCGCACTGGTAGTGCCCGCACACGATCACGTGCTTCACGTCGAGCACGTCGACTGCGAACTGCAGGACGGACAGCACGTTCAGGTCCGCGTTCAACGCCTGGTTGGCGATGTTGCGGTGCACGAACATCTCACCCGGTGCGGCGCCGGTCAGCGACTCGAGCGGCACGCGGCTGTCGGCGCAGCCGATGAACATGAAGTGCGGCTCCTGCTTGCCCGCACGGCGCTTGAAGTACTCCGGATCGGAGGCGGTGACCTCTTCGACGATCTTGCGGTTGTTGTCGAAGAGGCGCTTGAGGTTTTCCACGGTCGAGACGTCCTTGGTCAGTGGGTCGGGCCGGGCGGCGGCAGATCGATGCCGACGAGCCGCAGTTCGATGTTCTTGAGCAACGCCGTTTGCCGGAAGTCGCCGATGAACTCCAGGATGTCCTGGTGGATGTGGGCCGAGCGGCTGCCGTCGATCTCGACGCGGCTGCCGGGCTCGAGGTTGTTGAGCAGGTGCGCGAGCGAGGCCTTGCTGAGGAACGAGACCTGCTCGTGCAGGCGCACGCGCTTCAGCACCGCGCCTGGCGGGCTCACGATTTCATAGCAGCGCTGCCGCGAGTGCTCGATCAGCAGGAAGAGCAAGCCCACCGACAGTCCGATGGCGATGCCGACGAGCAGGTCGGTGAACAGGATCGCGACGATGGTGATGACGAATGGAAGCGCCTGCGTCACGCCCTGGCGCCACATGCTGACCAGCAGCTTGGGGTTCGCGAGCTTGTAGCCCGTGTAGAGCAGGATCGCCGCGAGCGAGGCGAGCGGGATGTAGTTCAGCAAGCTCGGGATGCTCAACGCCGCGCCGGCCAGCAGGAAGCCGTGCAGGATCGCCGAGAGCTTCGTGCGCGCGCCGGCGCCCACGTTCGCCGCGCTGCGCACGATGACTCCGGTCACCGGCAGGCCGCCGATCAAGCCCGCGGTGATGTTGCCCACGCCCTGCGCGAACAACTCGCGGTTCGGCGGCGCTTCGCGCTTGAACGGATCGAGGCGGTCGGTGGCCTCCAAGCTCAGCAACGTCTCGAGGCTCGCGACGATGCCGAGCGTCACCGCGACGCGCCACGTGTCGGCGCGCTGGAGGGCCGACCAGTCGGGGAACGAGAAGAAGGCCGCGAATTCGCCGAGGCTCGCGGGGGTCGGCAAGGCCACCAAGTGCGAGCTCTCGAGCGTCCAGCTCGACGCGGTGGACTTGAACACGAGGTTCAGGAGCAATCCGACGAGCACCACGACGAGCGGCGCCGGCAGCAGGCGGATGCGCTTGAGCGGCGTCAGGTCCCACGTCACCAGCAGCGCGAGGCCGACCATGCTGATCACGATCGCGCCGGGTTGGATGCTCTGCAGCGAGTGCATCAGCGCCGAGAACGTGTTCTCGTGGTTCGCCTGGATGAAGGACTGATCGCCTTCGAAGTCCGTGTCGTAGCCCACGGCGTGGGGCACCTGCTTGAGGATCAGGATCAAGCCGATCGCGGCGAGCATCCCTTTGATGACCGACGACGGAAAGTAGTAGCCGAGCACGCCCGCGCGCAGTCCGCCGAGCACGAGTTGAATCGCGCCGCCGACCACGACGGCCGCGAGGAACGCCTCGTAGGAGCCGAGGGCTCCGATCGCCGAGACCACGATCGCCGTCAAGCCCGCCGCCGGGCCGCTGACCATCAACTGCGATCCGCTCAGCGCGCCCACGACCAGGCCGCCGACGACGCCCGAGATCACGCCCGAGAAGAGCGGCGCGCCGGACGCGAGGGCGATGCCCAGGCACAGCGGCAGCGCGACCAAGAACACCACGATCGACGCCGGGAGGTCCGTGCGCCAGCTCGACCACGCCTCGGGGAGCTTGCGGACCGCGGCGATGACGGAGCGATCGACGACGCGCGGCGCCTCCGTCATCCGACGAGCGACTGCATCAACCCAGTTCACTCGAGCTGTCCTTTCTATGGTCTCGGGGGGTGCGCGCCCGACCTGGAACGCTCGATTCCGACGCACGCTCGATCGGCTCGGGTCGGGCCGCGCGGTGGGAACGTTCCGCAGGGTCAGGCTGGCGAGGGCGCGACATCCTCGCAGACATCCCGACCATTGCAAGCAACCCTCGCGAGCCCGGGTACAAGCGCCGTGAAGCCTTCTTGGACGCTTACGGGCAAAGCGCGAATTGCAGCCCGTCGGAGAGACCGGCGCCGAAGCTGGACGCTGAATCGCGGAACCAATACTGCGCGTGCACCAGCCGCCCCACGATCAGGTTCGAGTCCGAACCGGAGAGGCGCCACGCGTTGAAGTCGAAGGCGAAGGCGCCGTCGCAAGCCGGGGCGAGCGAGCCGCCGGAAGCTTGCCCCGGGGTGCGGCGCATCGGGGTCGCGATGCAGCGCCGTCCGCCGAGGAATGGCCAATCCGCGGCCGAAAACGAGTACATCATGAGCCCGACGCGCTGCGACGGGACGTTCGTGCACGTCACCAAGAACGGTGCGCCGCTCGAGACGCTGGGCGTGCCGCTGGAGGCGATCGCGGGCAGACAGCCGAGCGAGCTCAGCTTGGCGGTGCAGTAGCTGGTCGGCGGCGGCCCGCCCTGGCAGCAATCGGGTTCGAGCCTGGACACGACCCGCGTCGAGAGCCCCGCCGCGTCCGTGACCGTGAGCTCGATCTCGTACCAATAGGTCTGACCGTCGCACCCGACCGGCGTGATCACGGTCGAACTCGCGCAGTTGAAGTCGAGCGGCTCGGGATGGTTGTGGCTGTCGTGGAAAAGCGTCGTGCGCCACGCGCATTCCAGTTCGCTCGGCCCGTGCTCGGCGTCGCTCACCAGCGCATTCAGCGGCACGATCTGATCCGACGACGTCATCGGATAGTACGAGCCGTCGAGCGGGCTCGTGATCGCGACCTGCGGCGGCGTGTTGTCCGTCGAGACGACGGCGCGCGCGATGCTCGTCCCGCCGAGCGGATCGGTCACGGTGAGCGTGACGTCGAAGCGCAGCGGCGGACGCGCGCCGACCGGCGAAGCGAACACGCGCAACTCCGCGACGCTGATGAAGCGCGCGGAACCGCCCGGCGAACCTGCGATGCGGATCTGCGTGCCGGTGGCCGCGTCGAAGTCGAGCTGGAATGTCTCGAAGCCGAGGCCGTTCGCGCCGCCGTACAGCGGGACGATCGAGAGGCCGGTGACGGGCGTCCACGAGTTGCCGCTTCCGACCTCGACGGCGAGCGAGTTGAACCAGCCCCCGTCGGCGAACTGGCGGCCTTCCTGGAACAGCACGCGGCGGAACGTGCGCGGCGCCGGCAGCGTGTAGCCGATCCAGTCGAGCGCGCCTTGGTCGCCGAAGTGGAAGGTGTCGAACTGCCGGCCGCTGTCGAGGCTTCCGAGCGGCGGGAGATCGCCGTCGCGGATGACCTCGGGATCGGGATTGCCGCCGCCGAGCGGACCGGGCGGCGTGAGCTCGTACACGCGCGCCACGATCTGTCCGAGCGCCGAAACGTCCTCGAGCGATTCGAACACGTGGCTCGGATTCGCCTCGCTGCTCGTCGTGCCGTCGCCGAAGTCCCACGCGTACGTGAGCGCGAGGTTCTCGGGGTCGAAGGATCCGGCGCTCGAGAACTGCACGCTCAGCGGGCTCGGCCCGAAGCTCTGCGCGGGCGACGCGACGGCCACCGGGATCTGGTCCGCGATCCACTGCAGGTGCCGCACGGAAGGCTGGCCCGCGACCCCGTAATCGATGAAGTACAGATCGCCGCTCTGCGGATGCGCGGCCATCGCGACCACGGCGCCGCCCATGCCGGGCGGGGCGAAATCGCGCACGACGCTCGGAGCTCCATTCACGTCGAACTCGACGCTCTTCACCCACCCACCCACGTAATCGGCGACGAACAGCGTGTCGCGCCACGGCGCTGGATAGTTCGAGCTCGAGCACCACGCGAGCGCGCCCGGGCACGCTCCGTCGAATTGCTCGCCTTGCACCGGCGAGAGCGGATCGTCGATGCGGAGCGACTCAGCGAGTCCGCCGGAGAACACACCCGTGCTCGCCAGATTGCCGTGGCCGTATTCGAGCCACGGGCGTTCGTGCTCGAAGCGCGCGATGGAAGCGGGAACCTGCTGCTGCGGATCGCAGGGATTCGGCCAGCTCGGCGCCGACGGCGTCGCTTGCACGAGCAGATCCTGGAAGCGGAAGTGCGTCGCGCAGCCCGCGCCCGCGAGCGGATTGGGAGCGTCGAGATCGAGCACGCTCGTCGCGGCGTAGCCCGACTGCCCCGTCAAGCCCTCGAACAGCGGCCAGCCGAAGTTCTCGCCGCCCTCGACGCTCAACGAGAACTCCTCGAACGAGTTCCAACCGACGTCGCCGATGACGAGCGTGCCCGGCGCGGCGTTCGAGCCGTGCGCGTGGCCCGTGCCCGGAAGGTGCGCGAAGCGGAACGGATTGCGCAGCCCGAGCGCCCACACGCGCGAGCGCGGCGCGCGCGGAGCGTTCGCATCGAAGAACGGGTTGTTGCTCCAGCCGTTGCCCGTGTTCGGATCGAGGCGAAGCAACTTGCCGCTCAGGGAGTCGACGAGCTGCGCGCGCCAGGCGCCCACGGCTTCCTTCGGCTGCAAGATGCCTTCCGCGAGCGCCGTGTTGCTGCTGCCCGACACCGCTTGACCGATGTCCACCTCGAGGTAGCTCGCGCCGTCCCCGGTCCCCGCCAGCAACGCGCCCTCCGCGCCGAACACCAGCGCGCCGACACCGTGCGATTGGTGCGCGATGGCGATGCCGGTCGATTTGCTCTCACCGACGAGCACGAAGCGCGACTGCGGATCGACGCTGCGGAACCCGTCGGAGGAATTCGCGGTGTAGCGCGCGATGCGGCCGATCGTGTCGCGGAAGTACTCGTTCGCGCTCGGCGAGTACTGCGGCGTGCCGAAGTACTCGAGGTGGTGCCAGTCCACGACGTACGAGAGGTAGATGCGGCCGTTCGAGAGGAAGTCGGGGTCGAGCGCGAGCCCGAGCAAGCCGTGGTCGCGCCAGTCGCCGACCTCTTCCGAGATGTCGAGCAGCGGCGCGGCGGCCTTGACGCCGTTCTCGACCGTCCACACGCGGCCCGCCTTCTCCCACACGATCATGCGGCCGTCCGCCGCGAACGTGAGCCCCACCGGTTGCTGCCAGTTGTCCGCCACGGCGGTCGCCACGAAATTGGCCGGCCACTGCGCAAACGCGGGCGCGCAAGCCGCCAGCCAGGCGGCCAATCCAAGGGTGCGGGGCATGGGTGCGGGGCGAGGCGCTCGAGCGGCGACGCGTGCCGACGAGCGGACCGTGGAGGATACCCCGGTTCGCGCGCGCCGACAGGTCCCTCGGCGCTACCTGGAATTGCTTTCACGGTTGGATTCGCGCCTGCGTGGTGTGATGCCGTGCGAGCAGCGCAACGAGGCGCACCCCGAGCCGTGAATTCCAATCCCGAGCCCCCGTCGCAGCTTCCGTCCGATCCGTTTTCCGCGACAGTCGCCCG
>CALFYL010000375.1 GCA_937952135.1 uncultured Planctomycetia bacterium | reverse complement strand
GCGGCTCTTCGCCGAGCATGCGCTGCAGCGCGTCGGTCTGCGGACCGCCGCCGTGCACGACGACGACGCGCGCACCGAGCGCGTGAACGACGGCGACCTGGCGCGCGAACTGACGGATCGCCGAGGCCTTCGCGATCGTTCCGCCGCCGGCCTTGATGACGAAGGTCCGGCCGCGGTGGAGGCGGACGTGGGGTGCAGCGCGGAAGAGGTCGGTCACGGCGTGATCTCCAGGGAGGGGCGAGCGGTGGAACGGTTGCGGGGCGCGCGTTCGAGCGAGGCGAACACGCTTTCGAGCAGCGCGGTTTGCGCGTGCAGTCGGTTCTCGGCCTGGTCGACGACGACCGACCACGGCCCGTCGAGCACCTCGTCGCGCACGACGACGTTGCGGCGCACCGGCAAGCAGTGCAGGAAGCGCGCGCGGTCGGTCTTGCGCATCCAATCGGCGCTCACGCACCAATCGCGCAGCGGCGCGCGCAGCTTCGTCTCGGCGTCGAGGTCGCCCCAGGTCTCCAGGCTCGCCCACGACTTCGCGTAGACCGCGCTCGCGCC
This sequence comes from uncultured Planctomycetia bacterium, assembly GCA_937952135.1. Taxonomy (GTDB): domain Bacteria; phylum Planctomycetota; class UBA1135; order UBA1135; genus WYBT01. The sequence continues at coordinate 13,977 of CALFYL010000375.1, read as the reverse complement.
CCTCAGCGCCGCCTCGCGGTCGTCGGTGATCGTGAGCGACCCGCCGTTCGCGTGCGCGAGCTTGCGCGCTTCGTCGACCACGCTCGGATGCAGGTCGTAGCCGCGCGGCCGGAGCAGCACGACTTCCATGCCGCGCTGCGCCGCCATCGTGAGCGTCGAGTTCGGCACGGCGTGCGGCAGCGGTTTGGGATGCCAGGCCCAGGTCAGCACGAACTTCGCCTTGCGCGGAACCTCGTACTGGTCGAGCGTCGCCCAGTCGGCCAGCGCCTGGCACGGGTGCCACAGCGCGCTCTCCATGTTGACCACCGGAATGCCCGCGTGGCGCCGAAAGCCGTTCATCAGCGCATCGCGAAGGTCCGTGTCGAGCGATTTGATTCCGGCGAATGCGCGGATGCACAGCACGTCGACGAAGCGGCCGAGCACCGGCGCGGCTTCGCGCACGTGCTCCGCGTTCGAGCCGTCCATCACGGCGCCGTCCTCGAACTCGATCCCCCACACGCCGCCGGCGCCGCCCTGCAGTTGCACGAGGTCGAGGCCGAGCTTGCCCGCGGCGCGCTGGAATGAGGCCTGCGTGCGCAGACTCGGGTTGAAGAACAGCAGACCGAGCGCCTTGCCGTCGAAGCGCCGCGGCGATGCGCCGGCGCGCAGGTGCAGCGCGCGCACGACGAGCGTCTCGATCTGCGGGGTCGAGAGCTCCGACAGGTGGTAGAAGCCGCTCACGCGCGCACCTCGAGAGCTTCGAGCGCGTCGGCGAAGCGCTGCGCGTCGCTCGGCTGCAGCGTGAGCGCCGGCGAGAGCCGCAGCACCTTCGGATCGTCGCTCGTGCCGACCAGCACGCCCTGCGCGAGCAAGGCGTCGCGCACGGCCGCCGCGGTCGTGTCCGACCGGACGACCAGGCCGAGCAGCAACCCGGCGCCGCGCACCTTGACGATCGGGCCGCCGCTGCTCGCGTTCTTCAGCGCCGCCTGCACGAACGCCGACGACGTCGCGCGCACGTTCTCGAGGAAACCCGGCGCCGCGATGCGCCGCGCCACTTCCGCGGCCGCCGCGAGCACGAGCGGCCCGCCGCCGAAGGTCGAGCCGAAGAGCTTGCCGGGCACGCCCGACGCGAACTTCGAACGCGCGACCGTGAGGCCGATCGGCAGGCCGCCGCCAGCGCCCTTCGCGGTCGTGAACACGTCGGGCACGACGCCGAAGTGCTGCGCGGCCCACGGAGTTCCGAGGCGCCCGTTTCCGGTTTGCACTTCGTCGAAGACGAGCAGCGCGCCGGTCTGGTCGCAGCGCTCGCGCAGCTTCTCGAGGAAGCCGCTCGACGGTTCGGTCACGCCCGCGAGCGATTGGTACGGCTCGAGGATCACCGCTCCGACCGTGTCGTCGATCGCCCACTGCGCGACTTCGGGCTGCGACCACGGGATCTTGAGCGCGTCGAAGGGCGCGTTCGGAAACGCCGCGAGCTTCGTGTCGCTCACCGCCGCCGCGGCCGCCGTGCGGCCGTGGAAGGCGCCCTTGAAGTACACGACCTTGCGCCGGCGCGTGTAGGCGAGCGCGAGCTTGAGCGCGTTCTCGTTGGCCTCGGCGCCGCTGTTCGTGCAGAACACCTGCCAGCCGTCGGGCGCGAGCGGAAGCGTCGGCTCGAAGGCCGCGAGGAACTCGCGCCGCGGTGCGTGGTCGATCAGGTTCGTCGCGAACGAGAGCTCGCCCCACTGCCGGCTCAGCGCGCGCCCGAGCCCCGGGTCGCCGGCGCCGAGCGTGTTCACGCAGTGGCCGCCGTACAGATCGAGCACGCGCCGGCCGTCCTCGAGCACGAGCTCGACGCCGTGGGCCGAAACGACGGGCAACGGAAGACGCGCGTAGGCGTCGATCTCGCGCAGACTCATCAGCAAACTCCCAGTCCGGCCCGGGGCAACCCCGCCGTCTCCGGCAGGCCGAGCATGAGGTTGAGGCACTGCAGCGCCTGGCCGGCGCCGCCCTTGACCATGTTGTCGAGCGTCGCGAGCACCGTGAGCACGTCGCCGCGCACGTCGACCGCGACGAGCGCGCGGTTCGAGCCGGAGATCGAGCGCAGATCGGGCGCGCGGCCAGCATCGCAGAGCGCGACGAAGGGCGAACCTTCGAAGGCTTCCGCGTAGTGCGAGCGCACTTCCGCCGTCGTGAGCTTGCGCGCCAGCGGCAGCGCGCACGTGAGGTGGATGCCGCGCGCGAACGGACCGGAGTGCGCGACGAAGTGGATCGAGGGCGCGACGCCGCACGCCTCGAGCGCTTGCGCGAGCTCCGCTTCGTGACGGTGGCCGCCGAGCGAGTAGGCCCACAGGTTTCCGTGCCGCCACGGATGGTGCGTGCCGGGCTTCGGCTCCGCGCCGCTGCCGCTCGAGCCCGTGATTCCGTGCAGGACCCAAGGCCTCGACGCATCGAGCAGCTTGCCGCGCGCCGCGGGCACGCAAGCGAGTTGGAGCGCCGTCGCAAAGCACCCCGGCGCCGCGACGCGCTTCGCCGAGCGCACGGCGTCGCGGTGGAACTCGACGAGTCCGTACACGAAGCTCCCGAGCTCCGCCGCGTCCGGATGCGCGCTTCCGTAGGCCGCCTGGTAGCGCGCGGGATCGCGCAAGCGATAGTCCGCCGCGAGGTCGACGACGTACACCTCGTCCGCGTGCGCGCCGAGCTCGGCGCGCAGCGCCTTCCACGCCGCGCACGACTCGCCGTGCGGCAGCGCGAGCAGCACCGCGGGCTTCTCGCCGGCCTTCGCCGCCCCCACGATCGCCGCGCGCGCCTCTTCGGCCGAGCACGTGCTCGCGCCCGTCTGCAGGTGCGGATGCGCCGACTCGACGCTCTGTTCGCTGCGCGAAACCGCGCCGCGGAGCTGGAGCGTCGGATGAAGGTCGAGCAGCCGCAGCAGCTCGCCCGCGAGCACGCCCTTCGCGCCGAAGATCCACGTCGGCGTGGTCGCGGTCGCCGTCTTTTGAGGGCTCTCGGTCTTCATGGAACGAGCAACCCCGCGCCCTGCTTCGACAGCCCTTGCTTGACGAGGCCCTTCTTCTCGAGCCCTTCGAGCACGCAGTTCGCAAAGCTGCGCCCTTCGCGCAGCGCGTTGAACGCCGCGACGCCGAGCTTCTCGTTGCAGAAGCGCCGCCCGACGGGCGAATCGGTCACGCGCCCCGACACGACGTCGACCTCGAGGCCGTACTTGTCGCGCAGCAAGGTCTGCGCGCCCCAGGCGCCGACCGGGTCCTGCGCGCAGAGCACGACGCTCTCGATGCCGCCGCGGATGGCTTCGTCCGCGAGCAGGCCGTGAACGCCGTAGGTGCCGAGCAAACCGTCACCCATCTCGAGCACGATCAAGTCGGGCTCGGCCTGCGCGACGTGCGCAATGAGGCTGTGCGCGGCCGGCGGCGCCGAGCGTTCGTCGGTGGTCACGACGCCGAAGTCGGTGAACACGGCCACGGGCTCCGCGCCGCAGTCCTGCATCTGCAGCACGTCGCGGCGCAGCGAAACGCCCGTGAGCTTGCCCGCCGCGACGCGCAGGCCCTTGTGCGTGAGCTCGCTGATCAGGATCGACGCGGCCGTCGTCTTGCCCGCGTCCATGCACGTGCCGACGAGCACGATGAGCGGCGGCAGCCCCTCGGCCTTGCTCGGCATCGGCTGCGTCGGAAGCGCGGCGCGCGCGATGTTCGCCGGCACGCCGACGCGCGTCGCGAGGTACGGGAACTCGAGCACGGCGCCGAGCACTTCCAGCCGGAAGGGCTCGCCGGTCGTGGCCATCGCCTCCGCGCCGGCGCCGATCACGCCGCCGAGGTTCAGCAGTTGGAGCTCGTCGCCCACGGCCACCTTCGTGGGCACGTCGCCCGAGTAGCCGTAGAGCGCATCGCGCCGCCCGAGCGCTCCGACGATCACGTCGCCGGGGTGCAGCGCGACCATGCGGCCGTGCACGTCCTCGAGCGTGTTGTAGGCCGTCTTCGCGGTCTTGATGCGCGCGGCGATCACCGTGCCGGACTCCGCCGGGATCGTCTCGCCGAGCACGAGGTTGCGGTCCAGTCCGAGCCGCAGCGTGACCGACGCGATCTTGTCGACCTGGCAGCGCCTCACTTCAGCGCCTCCGCGAGCAGCGCCTCGCGTCGCAGGGTCTCCGCCGCGAGCGCCGCTTCGCCCGCGCGCCGGAACAGCCGCGCCGGCTCCGCGAGCGCGCGCGCCAGTCCGAGCGCCCCCTCGGGCGTCGCGCTCGAGCTCGCGCGCTCGCCGTACTTGGCGTCGCTGACGTTCAGCATGCTGAACGGCGATTCGACGCCCTCGACCAGCAGCGACCCCGGCTGCAGGCGCACCTTCACCGAGCCGGTGACGTGCTCCTGCGTCGAGTCGAAGAACGCTTCGAGGTTGCGCTGGAACGGATCGTGGAACAGGCCCGAGTGCAGGCGCCGGCCGTACACGTCGCCGAGGTGGTCCTTCCAGAAGCGCTGCTCCTCGATGAGCACGAGCTTCTCGAGCTCGCGGTGCGCCTCGATGAGCACTTCCGCAGCCGGCGCCTCGAACGCGATGCGGCCCTTGATGCCCAGCACCGTGTCGCCGAGGTGGTAGCCGCGGCCGACGCCGAGCGCGCCCGCCTCGAGGTTCAGGCGTTCGATGAGCGTGACCGGGTCGAGCCGCACGCCGTTCAACGCGACCGGAAGGCCGCGCTCGAACTCGAGCGTCGCGCGCGCCATCCCGCTCGCGTTCCGCGTCCAGAACCAGGCCTCCTCCGGCAGCGGCTCGTTCGACGTGTGCAGCTCGCCGCCGCCGATCGTCACGCCCCAAAGGCCCTGATTCACCGAGTACTTCCCGCCCGCCGGCGGCACCGGGAGCCCCTGCTCGCGCAGCCACGCGCGCTGCTCCTCGCGGCTCGGCGCAAGGTCGCGCACGGGTGCGAGCACCTGGAGGTTCGGCGCGATCGTCGCCAGCGCCGCCTCGAAGCGCACTTGGTCGTTGCCGGCCGCCGTGCAGCCGTGCGCCACCGCTTCGAAGCCCCAGATCGACGCTTCGCGCGCGAGCACTTCGGCTTGCAAGCCGCGTTCGGCGCCCACCGACAACGGGTACACGCCGCCGCGCCGCACGTTCGCCGCGACGAGCCAGCGGATCACGCGCTGGAACATCTCGCCGCGCGCGTCGGCGAAGCGGTGCTCGACGGCGCCGAGGCGCAGCGCGCGCTCCTCCAGTCCGCGGCGCTCCTCGGGGCTCCAGCCGCCGCAGTCGACGGCGAGCGTCGTGACCTCGGCGCCTTGCACGCGCGTCAGCCACGCGACGAGGTACGAGGTGTCGAGACCACCGGAATAGGCCAGCAAGATGCGCATGGGACAGTCCTCGAAGGAACCGGAAGCGATGGGACGCGAGCTACAGGAGCTCTTGGATGCGCCGGCGCACGCGCTGTGCGGCGGCGGTGGACTTGACGGCGACGAGCACGGTGTCGTCGCCCGCGAGGGTGCCGACGAGGCCGTCGAGCTCTTCGGAATCGAGCGCGCGCGCGACGGCGCTGGCGGCGCCGGGCTCGCAACTCACGAGCAGGAACTTCGACACCGGGTCGACGGAGCGCAGCAGGCTCTTGAGCTGCTCGAGCGGCGTGACGCGCTCCTCCTCGACGATCTGGTAGGCCCCGCCGAGCTTGGCGACGTTCAGCGCGCGCAGATCGCGCGAGAGCACCGGCTGCGACGCGCCGAGCCCCCGACGCTCCAATTTCTCGAGCAACTCCTCCTGGTTGCGCACGGGGGCTTCCAGGAGCAGCTCACGGATGGCGGCGCGGCGGCGGTCACGGTTCTGCACGGTCGGGTGGCTTCGAAGAAGGCGGAAAGAATAAATCCAAAGCCATGGGTGTCAATAGCCGCATGAATATTCCATCCGGACCCCGCGGAGCGCCGCGAAATGCAAAGCGCCCCGCGGGCCGCGAGGCCCGCGGGGCGCGTGGAAGCGCCACAGCGTCGACTGGGCGCCGAGTCAGATGAAGTTCGGCTCGACGAGGCCCTGGGCGAGCAACGTCGAGTAGCCCGGGATGATCTGGTCGAGCTGGGTCGGCGTGGCGCCGTAGAGGGTCCGCAGCGTGCGTGCGTAGATGGCGCGGAAGTCCGTCACAGGCTTGAGGTAGTAGTACGGCGCCGGAGAGGCCGGATTGCCGGGGCATCCGGACGACTGGTCGTTCGCCGAGAAGAGTCCGGGCCACTGGGCCACGCTGTCGTTGTGGACCACTCCACCGGTCGGGTTCGGGAGCACGCCGCTTCCCGCCACCCACACGCAGGTGCCGTTGCCGTGGTCCGTGCCGTGCGATTGGTTGACCTGCGACGTGCGGCCGAACTCGCTGATCACGAGGGTCGTGAGGTTGCCGGTTCCGAACGCGCCGGCGCTCGTCTCCTTGTCGATCTCTTGGAGTCCGAAGGCGACCGCTTCGAGCAGTTCCGCGAGCGGCCCCTGGATGCTGCCGGTGGTGGAGTTCCACCCGCCCTGGTTGGAGTGCGTGTCGAAGCTCCCGAGCTCGATCCCGACGACATTCACGTCCGGCACGTAGCGAAGCAGCGCCATCGCGTCGCGCAGGTACATGAAGAAGCGCCGAACGTTGAACGAGTCGCTCATGAGGCCCGCGACCGTCGGGAGCGGGTACGGCCCCGTCGGATTGAGCGGCTGCACTCCGAACGGATAGCGCGCACCGCCCAGCGGGACGTAGGCGCCGGGCACGAGCGCGGCGACCGAGTCCGCGCTCTCCACCAACTGCTTGGCGACCGCGCGCCCGAAGGCGTCCTTGAAGTGGCCGGCTTGCGAGCCGCCGTTGAACAGCGCGCGCAGACCGCTGGGCGGCGTTCCGTTCGACCCGAGCAGCTTGGTGTCCTGCGCCGCGAAGCCGGTGCCCAGGGTGTATTGCGCAGTCGCGTCGGCCGGGAAGTCGCGCAGGGCGCGGATGTGCGGCAACACGCGGTTCGTCACGAAGCTGTTGTTCGGCTGCAGCCGAGTTCGGTAGAGCTGCTGCATGCCGTCGGAGACGCTCGCGGCGCGGAAGCCGCCGCCGAGCACCTCGCTCACGACGCGCGTGACCCAGCCTTCCTCCAGGTCGAACGCGACGGGCGGACTGCACTGCGTGATCGCCGTTTCCCACGTGCGCTGGTCGTCGAAGTGCGAACCTGTGCGGGCCGGATTGCCGACGGCGTGCAGGAACGCGATGCGCGGCCCGCCCGAGGGAGGATTCAGCAGCGAGTTGAGCGGCCAGAGCGCCGGATTGAGCCGGAAGTTCAGGGCGCTCGGACCCGGCAGCGCCAGCGCGTTCGCCTGCGGGATGAACGTCGCTCCGCGCGTCGCCAGGGTGTAGCCGGGATCCCCGTAGGGAATCACAGCGCTGTTCGCGTCGTAGCCGCCGCGCAGGAAGATCGTCAGCAGCTTCTGATCGGAGCTCGCCATCCACGGCGGCGCGACTCCGAACGATGTGCGCGACATGGCGGCGAGCAGGCCGCCCGCGACGCCGGCCTTGAGAGCGGAACGACGGTCGAAGTTCATGGGTTGGCTCATGGCGTCTCGCTCACTTGAGGTTGTTGAGGGGGTGGGACGCGAGGAACGACAAGCCCGTCGTGACGCGCTGGATGTAGACCGGGAGGTTGTTGAGGAAATCGGTGAGCAGCGTGTTCCCGATGGCGCCGCTCATGTCCGTGAGCAGGAACATGTAGGTGAGCGAGCTGTCGCCGCCGGACTGCTCGTTGTTCTGACCGATCAGGTGGAACCAGTTCATGATGCTGGCCTCGCTGAACCAGTCGATGAACGTGAGGTGCGTGAGGTAGTCGAAGAACACGCTCGGGAAGGCCGTTGTGAACGCGCCGAACAGCGAGTACAGCTCCTGACGCAGCTTGGTCGCGCCGAGCACCCGGTACGTGGTCAAGAGCGCGCTGTCTCCGCGTGTGAATCCGTCCGGAGGTCCGTAGCGGAACAGGTATTGACCGCCGTGCTCCTCGATCAGGACCCGCACGTGGGCGATGCGCGCCTTGTTCTGCGCGTTCGAGGAGCTGGAGTTGAAGGCGATGCCGTGGAAGAGGTCCGCGGTCTGCGCGGCCGCTTCGATCGGCTGACGTTCATTCGCCCAGCGTTTCGAGGTGTCGTTGAGGAACTCGTTGGAGGAGAGCAGGGTGTGCAGAACCGCCTGGATGTTGCCGCCGGGCTGGGTGCCCCAAGCGGTGAGGCAATTCAGGAGGAGCGGATCGAACGGGTCGGGCTCGACGTCCTGGATGAACAGGCGATAAAGCTTCTTGGAGACGAAGTAGGCAGTCGCCGGGCTGTTCGCGAGGTGATCGAGAAGCGCGTCGCCTTCGCTCGAGGTTGTGTGGCTTTCGGGAATCGTGGCGACCCCCACTAGCGGGTTGACGTAGGACGCGTTGAACAGCGTCTTGGTCCCGGGAGGACAGGCCGCGACGTGCCCGGTCGTATTGGGGCAGGTCGTGTTCAGGAACGAGAACACGAAGTTCGGCGCCGCCGGCTGAACCGACGTGTTCGTCAGCGTCCAACCCGAGAATGCGGCGGCGCCAGCGATGATGTCGTCGTAGGAGTAGTTGGGATACCAGACCGCGCCGAGCGGCGTGGGAAGCGGCGAAATCCGCCCCATGGTGTGCAGCTCGAACAGCTCGCGCGCGTAATTCTGGTTGGGCTCGGGCGCCTGACTGCTCACCGTGTCGAGGTAGATCATCATCGCCGGGCCCTTGGCGCTCACTTCGAGCAGCGCTCGGAAATTGCCCATGGCGTTGAGCCGGAACAGGTCGTTCTGCTGCCACTCGAAGTACGTGGCGTACTGCGGCCCGAGCGTGGCGTAGTTCGCATAGCCCTCCGCCTGCAGCCTCTTCTGCAGATAGCCGTTGAGCGCGTGCCAGCTCGTGTTGAAGTGCTCTTGCCAGAAGCGCGTCATCACCTCGCGCAAGGTGTCCTCCGACCAGATGGCGCGCACGATGTTGGCCTCGGCCAGCTCCTGAATCGCCCACCCCGTCGACGCCGACTGCGGCACGAAGCCGGGAGCGGAGGGCACGGCCATCCCCACCGCGACGGGGAACGGATAAGCCCCGAGCAGACTCGTCGCCTCGGATCCCGCGGGCAGCGGCGTCGCGCCCGATTTGGCGAGGATGTAGTTGACGATGTTGGTCGTCTGCGTCGCCGTGCTGCTCGGCAGCACTTGCCCGTAGTCGAAGATCGACGCGCCGTGCTGCATGCGACGGAGCACGTGGCCCGCGCGACTGAGCTCGGCGGGTGTGAAGGTCTGGGCCGAAGCCGTCGGCGCAAGCGCGGCCGCCACGAGGGCTGCGACGGCGCACGGCATTCGAAGTTGGCGGAGCTGAAACATGGTGTGCTCGCTTTGGATTCTTGGGGAGCGGCCACCGATGCGCGAAGTGCTGGCGTTGGCGCTCTTGGGACTCGGCCGATAGTCGAACCAAGCCCTCGCCAGTTCTGAGAATCTCGCGCTTTGCGGATTTTGTTGCGGCGTTTCCCACCTCCGCGAGGCAACTCGCGGTGGAGGTCTTCGATGGTGCTACCAGGTGCCGCGCCGCACGACGACGTGCGCTTGATCCGCGATTCAGCGCGCGGAGACACGAGCTCGCGAGAGCGACTCGAGCAACGCTTGAGCTGCATTCCACGCTTGCTCGCAGCGCGCAACCGGGCGCTTGGCCGGCCGTTCACGCCGTCTCAACTCGAGGACCTCGCGCAGGAGTCCTTCGTGCGCGTGCTTTCCAGTCTGGGCGCCTTTCGAGGAGACGCCCGTGTCGAGACTTGGATCGCGCGGGTGTGCCGCTTCGTGATCGCCGACGCCTTTCGGCTGCGGGAACGCGAACGGAGAAACGTGGAGCTGGAGCCCGAGATGCTCGGGCTGCGGATCGCGCCATGCCAACAGGAGCGCTCGGCGCTGCGCGCCGCGGTCGAAGCTCTGGCCGCCGAGCTCCCCAAGGAGGAGCTGCGGATCGTCGAACTGCGCGTGCACGGCCAGTGGACCTTCGAGCGCATCGCCGCGCTCCTCCAGGTCAAGCCGAACGCAGCCAAGGCGCGCTACTACCGAGCGCTCGCCCGCTTGAGGCGGCGCATGGAACGAGAGTGAGCAGCCAATCGAAGGAACTCGGGGCGAGCGCACAGCGGCTCGCGAACAGCGCGACGCCGGGCACGGCTGCCGTCAGCCGGTACCCTGGGGCGATGGAGACCTGCTCGAAGTGCAAGGGACGAATGGAACGCGGCTTCGTGCCGGACAAGTTCAACCACCAAGCCGCCGGAGTCTCGAGTTGGGCGACGGGCGCACCGAAGAAGTCATTTTGGTTCGGCACGAAGTCCTCGTCGCGCCAGATTCCAATCGCCGTGTTCCGCTGCGCGGACTGCGGCTTCCTCGAATTCTACGCGCGCAGGGAATTCGCGGCGGAGTAGGAGCGCTCCGCGCTCTCGACGAGTTCGCGCCGCGCAAGTTACGCGATCAGGTCCTTCACGACGCGGCCCGCGACGTCCGTGAGGCGAAAGTCGCGGCCCTGGGCGCGGTAGGTGAAGCGCTCGTGGTCGATGCCGAGCAGGTGCAGCAGCGTCGCGTGCAGGTCGTTCACTTCGACCGGGTTCTCGGTCACGAAGTAGCCGAGCTCGTCGGTGGCGCCGTAGGTGATCCCGGGCTTCACTCCGCCGCCCGCGAGCCACAGCGTGAAGGCGTGGCCGTGGTGGTCGCGGCCGAGGAACTTCGAGCCGTCGCGCTCCTCGTTCATCGGCGTGCGGCCGAACTCGCCGCCCCAGATCACGAGCGTGTCGTCGAGCAAGCCGCGGCGCTCGAGGTCGAGCACCAGCGCGGCCGACGCCCGGTCGGTCTCGCGGCAACGCTGCGGCAGCGACGTCACGAGGTCGTCGTTCGGACCGGTGCCGTGGCTGTCCCAGCCCCAGTGGTAGAGCTGCACGAAGCGCACGCCGCGTTCGAGCATGCGCCGCGCGAGCAGGCAGTGGCTCGCGAACGACGCCTCGCCCGGAGTCGCGCCGTAGAGCGCGAGGGTTTCGGCCGTTTCCTTCGACAGGTCCATCAAGTCGGGCACGCTCGCTTGCATGCGGAACGCCATCTCGTACTGCGCGATGCGCGCGGCAATCTGGGGATCTCCGCACACAGCGCTGCGCTCGGCGTTCAACTCCGCGAGCGCGTCGAGCTCGCGGCGCCGAAGCTCGCGCGAGACTCCCGCGGGATTGGCGAGGAACGCGACGCCGTCGCCCGCGGTTCGAAAGCGCACGCCCTGGTGCTCGCCCGGCAGGAACCCCGGCCCCCACAGCGAGGCGCCGCCGTCGGGCTGGTACTGGCCCGAGGTCATGACGACGAACGCGGGCAGGTCGCGGTTCTCGGCGCCGAGCCCGTAGCTCACCCACGCTCCGAAGCTCGGCCGTCCGATGCGCGCGTGTCCCGTGTGCAGATAGATCTGCGCCGGCGCGTGGTTGAACTCGCGCGTGCGCATCGAACGGACGATCGCGACCTTGTCGACGATCTTCGCGAACTGCGGGAGAAGCTCCGACACGTCGGCGCCGCTCTGGCCGTGGCGCGCGAACTCGTAGGGCGACTTGAGCAGCTTCGGCGCGCCCTTGATGAACGCGAAGCGCTCGCCCTTGAACAAACTCTCGGGCGCGACCTGGCCGTCGAGCTCGGCGAGCTTCGGCTTGGGATCGAACAGGTCGAGCTGCGACGGCGCGCCCGCCATGTGCAGGAACACGACGCGTTTGGCGCGTGCGGCAAAGTGCGGCGCCGACGGCGCGGCGAGCGCGCCTTGGTCGGCGAGCAGCGCGCGAAGCGCCAGCGCGCCGAACCCCGTGAGCGCGTCGCGGCGGTTCATCGGCGCGTCACCGTTTCGTCGAGGTTGAGGATCACGCTCGCGACGCTCATCCACGCCGCGAGCTCGACCGCGTCGTGTCCGCCGCTCTCGTGGGGAACGAAGGCCGCCGCTGCGCTCGCGCGCGCCCTCGCGGACTCGGCATCGGCCGCAAAGACCGCGCGCGCGTCGCGGAGCAGCTCGAGCAACGCCGCGGAGTCCTTCTCGCTCGGTCGCCGCGACGTGCACAGCGCGAACGCGCGCTCCACGCGCGCTTCGTCGCCCTCCGCCTCGCGCAGCGAGCGCAGCGCGAGCGCGTACGACGCCTCAACGAAGGCCGGATCATCGAGCAGCGCGAGCGCTTGCAGCGGCGTGTTCGTCGACTCGCGCCGCGTGCACGCGATCTCGCGGCTCGGCGCATCGAACAGCGTGAACGTGAGGTACGGCGCCGTGCGCTTCCAGAACGTGTAGAGCCCGCGGCGGAACCGCTGGCCTGTCTTCGCGTCGCTCCAATCGTCCGCGCTGTACGCCGAACGCCACACGCCGGGCGGCTGCGGAGGCATCGCGCTCGGACCGCCGAGGCGCTTGACGAGCAGCCCGGACGCTTCGAGCGCGAGGTCGCGCAGCAGCTCGGCTTCGAGGCGGTACCGGGCGCCGCGCGCGAGAAGCTCGTTCTTCGGATCGGCCTCGTAGGCCGCCGCGCCGACGTCGGAACTCTGCCGGTACGTCGCCGAGCTCACGATGCGGGCGAGCAGCGCCTTCTGATCCCAACCCGACTCCATGAACTCGACCGCGAGCCAGTCGAGCAGTTCGGGATGCGTCGGCGCGTCGCCGCGCGTGCCGAAATCGTCGGAGCTCGCGACGAGCCCGCGGCCGAAGAGCATTTCCCAGAGGCGGTTGACGTGGACGCGCGCCGCCAGCGGATTTTCGCGCGAAACGAGCCAGCGCGCGAAGGCGAGCCGCGGCGGCGCGCCGTTTGTATCGAGCGTCCCGAGCACCGCGGGCACGGCGGGCTCGACGCGTTCCCCCGGGCTCAGGAAGCTGCCGCGCTGGAACACACGCGTTTCGCGAGCTTCGGCGCGCTCCTCCATCACGAGCACCGTCGGCGCCTCGCGCCGCAGCCGCGCCGCTTCCGCGCGCGCGCGGTCGAGCTCCGCGGCGAGCGCGCGGCCGCGCTCGGACACACGGCGCCGGAAGTGCTCGCGCAGTTCGCGCAACTGCGCCTCGTTGCGCTCGCGCGCCGAGAGCGCGGCCTCGAGCTCCTCCGTGAGGCGCTCGCGGGTCTCGAGCCCGGTGTCGAACACGAAGCCCGAAGCTCCGTCGAAGTTCACGACCTTGAGCAGCAACCGGTTCTCGCCCGCGCGCAGCGGGACTTCGACGCGCAGCGGTTGGTCCGTGAGCGTCGAGAAGTTGTCGCTGCTCGCGACGAGCTCGCCGTTCAGCCACAAACGCAGCCGATCGTCCGCGCCGACGAACAGCTCGAGCGGCCGTTCGCGCGCCGCGACGATGCGACGTTCGAGCATCCAGGCCCGGTTCGCGCCATCCAGCCGCTGGGGAACGCGGTCCACGAACTCGGGCCGCTCACGCCACGCAAGGCCCTCGCCGTAGCTCGCCGCGTGCTCGCGGCCCTCCAAGTGCTCGCGCTGCGGCTCGGGCGTCGACTCCGCTGCCGCCTGCTTCGATTCGAAACCGAACGGGCCGACGAAACGCCACGGCGTCAGCGAAACGCCGTCGACGAGCTCGCGCGCCCCGGCGTCGCGGCGCGCCGAAACGCGAATGCGTCCGAGCGAATGGCCCGGGTTCGGCGAGACGTGCTTGAGCACCAGGTGCAGCTTGTCGCCGGCCGCCAGGTGCGCCGTTCGAGCCGTCGCGAAGCGCGCGAAAAGCGCCGTTTCCTTGGGCGCGCCGCCCACGGCCCAACCGGTGTCGTTCGACGGATCGATCGAGTGCGCCGCGCGGTACTTGCCGCGCGCTTGCTCGTAGCTCGCCTCCGCGGCGCCGAAGACCACGCGCTCCTGCGCACCCTCGGCGCGAAGCGCGTAGGCATCGATCGCGCTCAGCACGAAATTGCCTCCGGGCGAGCCGCCCGGTCCGCCCGCGGGCAGCGACGGGTCGCGCAACGCCTCGAGCCGCAGCACGTCGAAGCTCAGCTCCCCCGGCTCGAACACGAGCTCGAGCACTTCCGTCGCCGGCGCGTCGCCGC
>CALFYL010000374.1 GCA_937952135.1 uncultured Planctomycetia bacterium | reverse complement strand
CCGCGCGGCATTTCGTGCAACGCTTGGGGCCTGGGTGCATGGAGGCCCGCGAGAACACTGTGGAGAACCCCGCTTCCTTCGAACGGCGCCTCGAGTCCGAGCTCGGGTGGCTGCGCGCCCTGGCGCTGCGGCTCGTGTCGGACGCGGCGACGGCGGACGACCTGGTGCAGGAGACTGTGCTAGCGGCGCTGCGTCGGCGGCCGGCGATCGCAGACGACGGCGACGCGCGGGCGTGGCTGAAGAACGTCCTGCGAAGCCAGGTGAAGTTCGCGTGGCGTTCGGCGCGCCACCGCGCCCAACGCGAGGAGCGGGCTGCGCGCGCCGAAGCGACGTCCGACGCAGCCGAGCTCGCGGCGCGCGCCGAGTCGCAACGCGCGCTGAGCGAAGCGGTGTTCTCGTTGTCCGAGCCTTACCGCTCGGTGGTGCTCCTGCGCTACTTCGACGGCTTGAAGCCGAGCGAGATCGCCGCGCGGCGCGGAGTTCCGGCCGCGACCGTGCGCAGCCAGCTCTCGCGCGCGCACGACGAGCTGCGCGCGACGCTGGACCGCCGCCACGGCGGCGACTCGCGCGGCTGGTGCGCGGCGCTACTGCCGCTCGCGATCGAGCGGACGACTCTGTCGAAGGGCGTAGGTCTCGCAACAGCTTCCGTTCTGGCGCTTCTCATCATGAAACACTGGATCGCCCTCTCGTTGTCCCTCCTCACCGCGGCGGGGCTGTTCCTTGCGCTGCGCGACGGCGACGCCGCACGTCCCGATGTCGAAGCGGCAACGGCAAGTCCCGCAGCGCAGCCCGCTCTGGATCGCACGGACGACGTCGCGCCGGCGGCGCTCGAGACCTCGGGGCGCACGAGCGTCGCCGAAGTCGAGCCTCCGAGCGCAAGTGTGAGGCGCGGTCGCTTGCGGGGCCGTGTGATCGACAAGGACTCGTCGGCGCCTTTGCCGCTGTTTCGGCTCGATGTCCCGCGCGAGGACGGCGAGGTCGAAGAGCTGACGACCGACGTCAACGGCGTCTTCGAGAGCTCGTCCGAGTTCGACGCCGGGGTGCTGGAGCTGCGACTGCGCGACATCGACGGCGAGATCGCGGCGCAGCGACTCAACGGTTCGGTGCTGAACTGGAACGATGCGCGTGCGAAGAAAGTCGCGTGGAACGCCGTCGATCCGGTCGAGATCCTCGTCGAAGGCTCGATTGTGATCCCGCTCCGCTTCTCACCGCCCGCCGGCCTCGACCACGACGACTTTCGCGCGGAGCTGTTCGACCTCGATCCGCGCAGCGCGCCCCTCGAGAGCGTGTTGATGAGTTCGGAGAGCGTCGTCCGCGGCGATCCGCCCTTCGCACGCTTCCGTTCGCTCGGATTCCTTGCCGCGACGTTCGACAGCAAGCTCCTGCGGATCACGAGTCGCGATGGATTGTGGCGCGGCGCGGGGTGGACGAGCCGCGGAGCATTGGGATACGAGACGCTCGACATCGAGCTCGAGCGCGCAGGCCATCTGGCCGTCGAGCTGGCGGCGTCGGACGGCACGACACTCGACCTGCCGTCGCTCCAGTTCCGCGCGCTGCCCGGCGGCCGCATCCTCACGCGCGACACGAACGAGTTGCTCGCCGCGGAGCTGGCTGCGAGTTTCGACGGCCTCGCCGAGGGCGAGTACGAGGTCACCGCGCGGGCTCGCGGCCGAAGGGACGCCGTCACCGTGGTGCACGTTGCGCCCGGCGTCGAGACGCACCGCACGCTCGTGCTCGAGCCGCTGCCACAGCCGGCGGCGATCCGCGGCGAGCTCCGCAGTCGCTCGGGCCAGCACCGGGACCCCGTCACGGTGCTGCTCACCACGCCGGGCGGCCCCGCGACGGAGCAGCCTCTGGCGAAGTGGATCGAGCGCGACGGCGAGTGGGTCGCGCAGTTCGAGTTCCGCGGACTCGCGCCGGGCCGCCACCAGCTCCAGCTCTACGAGTGGGGTGGGACGAACCGCCGATGGACGCCGGAGGTCGGCTGGATCGACGCGCCCGCGGAACACCTGGTGTTCGTTTGCGACGACCTCACGCCGCTTCGCACGCTGCGCTTCGACGTGGTCGACGCCGCGAGCGGGGCAGCGCTGAACCACGCCGAGGTCGACGCTCGCAGCGGCCGTCGTGGGCTGTTCGAAGGCTTCCGCAAACACGGAGATCCGACGACACTCCACATCACCGACGGACTTCCTGTCGATTGGACCGTCACCCTGGACGGCTATCGCGAGACTTCGGGCGACTGCGCCAGCGCAACGCTCGTCGACGGAGTGCTCGTCCAGACCGTGCGGCTCGAGCGCGCGCCGTGAGGTTCGAC
Organism: uncultured Planctomycetia bacterium; assembly: GCA_937952135.1. Lineage (GTDB taxonomy): Bacteria > Planctomycetota > UBA1135 > UBA1135 > WYBT01. The sequence continues at coordinate 4,992 of CALFYL010000374.1, read as the reverse complement.
ACGGCGCGCGTTCGCACGAGCCACTGGGGCGACTACGGCCCGACGGTGAACTCGAGCGCGTCGCTGAAGGCGGTGGTCTTCGTGCTCGGCGGGTCGCGGAACCAAGCTTGCGTGAACACGTGCTGGCCCACGTTGAAGGGTTGGCCGAGCGAGCCGGGGTTCGCGGCGCGGAAGGCGTTCCAGTCGAGCGTGAACGCGCCATCGCAGAGGTTCGGGGTTCCACCGCTCGCCTGCAGCAGGGTGCGTTGCACCGGCGGCTTCACACAGAAGAAGCCCGTGCCCCAGGGCGATGGCGTGAAGCCGGTGTTGTCGAGCCCGTAGAAAATCAGGCCCTGCTTCTGGCCTTCGACGGCGGCGACGTCGATGACGAAGCCCGAAGAAGCGCTGGCGCTCGGCGTTCCCGTGCCGCCGATCGACGGCACGCAGTTGTTCGTCGTCGTGCTGGACGTGCAATAGACCGTCGGCCCCGTGGGCCCCTGCGTCAACGTGATGTCCCACGTCGCGTCGATCTCGGCGTCGGTCAGCGCGCTCGCGTAGAAGCGAAACTCGTCGAGCTCGGCGCCCGCGAGCAACGGCGTCGCGGTGCCCCAGACGCCGACCTTGAAGTTGCTCGTGCCGGCGTAGGTCGCGGGCACGACGGACACGGTCGACACGCGCGCGCCGTCGAGGTAGCCGCGCAGCTCCGACACCGTCGCGTCGTACACGAACGCGATGTGGTGCGACGCCGCCGTCTCGCCGCCGCCGGGCACGATCACGCCCGTCGACCAGGCCGACGAGCGCAGCGTGATGCCGCCTGCGCCAGCCGCGCCGTTCGTGAAGCAGCGCAGGAAGGTCTGCGAGTCGCCGAACACGTACATGAACGGGTTCACGGTCGCGATCGCGGTGAGGTCGAGCCAGAACGAGATCGAGAAGCTCCCGTTCAGCGCGAGAAACCAGCCCGTGTCGACGAAGTGCGTGCTGCCCGTGCCGCCCGTTCCGAGCAACGCGCCGCCGAACTGGCCGCCGGTCGGCGCGAGCGTGAAGCCGTTCACGGTCGCAGGGTTCGCACCGACGCCCGGCGCGGCGAGGTTGCCCGTCTGCGCGCCGCCGCCTTCGTCGAACTTGTAGTAGAGCAGGTCCGGATACGGAGTCTGCGCGACAGCGGGCGCCGCCGCGAGCGCCAACCAACCGACGACCGGCAAGTACGAACAACGAGAGAAGAGCTTCATGGAACGCCTCGGATTCTGAGGGATGGAGGAGCGCCGCCCAGGCTAACCCGATCGGCCCGAGCACGGGGCCCGAAGCGACGAACTCTTGCCGATCGTCGGAACCCTGCGCTCACGCCGCACCCTTTCCGCCGCCTTCGCGTCGCGCGAGGATCCGGCGGAGCGGCAACTCAGTGCACGACGACTTCGAAGGGCAGGCGCGCGAGGATCGCGGGACGGCCTTCGAGCTGCGCGAACGCCTGCGCAAGCTGCGAGAAGCGCGAGAGCGCGCGCAGGTGCTCGACCCGCGACTGTGCGAGCCCTTCCTGCTCGAGCAGCTCCTCGATCAACTCGTCGAGCCACTGCATCTCGCGTTCGGGATAGCGCACGGGCGCGTCGCTGCCGAGCTTCGCGCGTTCGCGAGCGATGTCGATGGCGCGGTCGAGGTCGCCGAGTTCGTCGACGAGTCCGAGCTCCAGGGCGCGCGCCCCGGTCCACACGCGGCCCTGGGCGATCTCGTGCACGCGCTCGCGGTCGAGCTTGCGGCCGTCGGCAACGAGATCGAGGAAGCGCTCGTAGATCTCGTCGACGAGGCCCTGCATCAGCGCGAGCTGCGTTTCGTCGAGGCGCTTCCACGGCGAGCCGAGGCCCGCGAGCGGACTCGTCGACACGCGCTCGGCGCGCAAGCTGTACTTCTCCGCGAGCTCCTGGACGTTCGGCAGCATCCCGAACACGCCGATCGAACCCGTCAGCGTCTGCGGCTGCGCGACGATCACGTCCGCGTTCGCGCTGATCCAGTAGCCGCCCGACGCCGCGAGCGAGCCCATCGACACGATCACCGGCTTGCCCGCCGCCTTGAGCGCGAGCACCTCGGAGCGGATCACGTCCGAAGCCGTGGCGCTCCCGCCCGGCGAGTCGACGCGCAGCACGACGGCGCGCGTGTCCTCCTCCTCGCGCGCGTCGCGCAGCTCTTGCGCGAGGTCGTCGCCCCCGATCACGGCGGGGTTCGAGCCGTCGACGATCTCGCCGTCCGCGACGATCACGCGCACGCCCGGACCGCCCTTGGGCGACTTGCGAACGCTGCGCGCGTACCTCGTGAGCGTGATCTCGGGCAGGTCGTCGCCAACGCCGACATCCGCGTGCTCACGCAGCTTGGCGAGCAGCGCGGAGTAGGGCTCCGCGTGCGTCGCGAGCTTCTCTTCGACGGCCGCCTTCGCCGTGAACCAGCCGCGCTCGCGGCTCCACCGCTTGAGCTGCTCGACATCGAGGCCGCGCGCTTCGCCGAGGTCGCCGAGGATCTTGCCCTCGATCGAGCGCATCATCTCGGTGAGCTGCTCGCGGTTCTCGTCGGTCATCTTGCCGAGCATGAACGGCTCGACCGCCGACTTGTACTTGCCGACGCGCGTGACTTGCACCTCGACGCCGAGCTCCTTGAGCGCGTCGCCGAAGTACAGCACGTCTCCGAACCAGCCGTCGAACTCGACGAAGCCCATCGGCTCGAGCCAGATCTCGTCCGCCGCCGAGCCGAGCCACAGCATGCGCTCGTTCGCGGAGCCGAGTTGCGCGTAGATGCGCTTGCCCGACGCGCGCGCGTCCACGAGCGCCTCGCGCAGCAGATCGAGCGACGCGAACGAGCCGTTGAAGCCGCCGCGCAGCAAGATCGCGGCGATGCGCTTGTCGTCGCCCGCGCTCCGAATCGCCGACGCCGCTTCGTAGGCCGGCAGCGGATGGCTCATGTCGCCGAAGATTCCGGCGATCCCCGGCACGCGCGAACCCTTCTCCGTCAGCGGACGCTCGAGGTCGATGACCAGGATCGAACCCTTCGCGACGGCGCGCTTGGCCGCCCCACCGAAGGCCGCGAAGACGGCCACGCACACCGTGAGGAAGAGCACGAGGCCCACGATGGCGAGGGCGAGAAGGATGGCCTTGGTACGCGTCATGGTCATGGAAGTGTCCTGGCTCGAACTCCAAAGTCGGAGTCGCGGGCGTCAGCTTACGTCGCGCAGCTTCGAAAGCGGCGGCGAGAGCTGCTGGTGGAGCGCATTCACGGCGCGCTGGAGTTGCGCCTGCGGCACGGCGAAGACGCGACTTTCGCGCGCGCCCGAACGCCAGCGCGCGAGAACCGTCACGCCACAGCTCGCGAGCGCGCGCTCGACGGATTCGCTCACGTCGCGCCGATCGACGACCGCGAGCGTTCCGACGTCGCGGACGAGCTCGATCGCGGCGCCTAGTTCCGCGCTGGCGCGTTCCAGGGCTTCGTTGTGCGGCGCGACGATCTTGGCTTCGCGTTCGCCGTGCTGAAGTGCGAGCGCGACGACGCCGTGGCGCGCGAGCACGTCGACAAGCTTCGCGTGCGCGGCTGCATCGACCGGACACGCGCGCAGCAGCGCGAGGTTCGAGCGGCTCGCGAGCCCCAGGAACTCGCGCTCCGACTCGCGGCGCTCGACACGCGTGCCTTCGTCGTTCGGAGTGCGCGTGCACCGCACGCGGCCGGGCAGCGAGGCGCGCTGGAGCACCTCGACCGCCTCGGAGTGCAGAACGTTCGCGCCGTGGTGCGTGAGCTCGCGCGCTTCGTCGTACGAGAGGTGCTCGAGGCGCTGCGCCGTCGGCACGAGTTTCGGGTCGGCGCTCAGGACGCCTTCGACTTCTTTCCAGAACACGACTTCGCGCGCGCCGATCGCTTCGCCGATCAAGGCCGCCGACACGTCCGAGCCATTCCGTCCGAGCGTCGTGAGCCGCCCGCTCGCATCCGCGGCGACGAAGCCTGTGATGACGCAGATCGCGTCGATGCGCGAGAGTGCTTCGCGGATCTGCGCCGCACTGTGCGGGAGCACGCGCGCGCAGCCGTGATTGGAGTCCGTCACGAGCCCGAGGTCGTAGGCGTCGATCGGCACGGCGCGCAGACCGCGCTGCGAAAGGTGCGCGGCCACGATGCGCGCGCTGGCGCGTTCGCCGAAGGACAGGACGTGGTCGAGGTGCGCGCGCGACAGCTCGCGCGAAGCGCGGATGGCGTTCAAGACCGTCGCGAGCTCCGCGAAATGGCGGTTCAAGTGCTCGGAATCGAGCTCGAGCTGCGCGAGCAAGCTGCGGTGGCGCACGCGCAGCCGCGCCATGTCGCCCGCGCCGAGCGCCGCCTCGCGCGCGAGCCGGTCGAGCTGCGACGTCGCGCCTTCGACGGCGCTGACGACCACGATCGGCCGGTCCGGCGCGCGCGCGACGAGCAGTTCTCCTACGCGCCGGATTCGCTCGGCGTCCGCCAGCGACGCGCCTCCGAACTTGTGCACGCAGCGCTCGGTCAGAACGGACGATTGCATCGGGGACAAATGGGGGCGTCGGCCGGGCGCGCGGCGGAGGGAGTGCGTATCCTATAGGGCTCGCGACACGTCCACGAACTCCCTCGAACCGACCGCCATGACCGCCATCGACCGCGACGCCCTGATCTACGACTGGAACACCGCCGACGCGCCGCCGACGAAGCCCGCCGGACGCATTCAGTTCGACGACGAGACGCTGCGCGACGGCCTGCAGAGCCCGTCGGCGCGCGACCCGGAGATCGCGGACAAGCTCGAGCTCATCCACTTGATGGACAAGCTCGGCCTCGACACCGCGGACGTCGGCTTGCCCGGCGCCGGCGCGCGCGCTCGCGAGCACATCACGACGCTGGTCAAGGAGATGGCGCACTTGCGCATCAAGGCCAACGTCGCGTGCCGCACGGTGATCGGCGACATCGCGCCCGTGGTCGACGTCGTGCAGGCGACCGGTCAGCCGATCGAAGTGTGCGCGTTCATCGGCAGCTCGCCGATCCGCC
>CALFYL010000373.1 GCA_937952135.1 uncultured Planctomycetia bacterium | reverse complement strand
GCGGACCAATCCGCGGCTTCGACGGCTTGGGCGCGAGCGGGCGCGGCGACCAGGGACGCGATCAGGGGCGCGATCAGGGGCGCGATCGCGAGCAACGCTGTGCGGACGGGCTTCATCACTTGTTCTCCTTCACGGACGCTTCGACGGGCCCGGTGCGCAGCACGACGGTGCGGTTCTCGGCGCTCTGGATCTCGCGCAAGGCATCCTGGAACTCGGCGTAACGCGCGGTGGGGATGCGGCGCTCGAGCAGCGTGAAGCGGCGCTCCACGACGACGCCCTCGGGTGTGCGCCGGGTCGTGAGCGAATACTCGAGCAGGCCGTCGGCGGCGATCTGCGCGTCGGGCGGAAGCGCGGTGATCTCCGCGCCTTCGGGGAGGCGGTAGGTGACGCGCGTGCTCAGCTCGAGCGGGCGGTCGAGCACGATCTCCCACTCGCGCTCCGAGGACGGTTCGCGTGCGACGTCGAGCAGCGGCAGGTCGTCGAAACCCAGGCGCAGGTTCGCGCCGCTTCCGTCGCGCGTCCACAGGTTCGTGGCGCCGAAGCTCGTCTCGAGCCGCGCGGGCGCGCCGATGTCCTCGAGCTTCGAGGTCGTCACCTCGCGGATGTCGACCTTGCCGAAGGCCTGCGCGAGCGCGTCGGCCGTGCGCTTGTTGAGGTCGCCCTTTTCGCCGCCGAACTGGTGCCGCAACTGCACGCCGAAGGCGCCGATGCTCTCGTCGACCAGGCGCACGACGCCGCGTCCATCCGTGTCGAGCTCGACCTCGTACTCGCGCCGAAGCGCGTTGTCACGCGCCGCGCTGTAGTCGATCTTCTCGATCGCGCCCCGGTCCTCGTCGACGTGCAGCACCTTGGCGCCCTGGTCGTCCGCGCGCAGATACTCGATCGGATTGCGATCCGCCGTCGCGTCGAGATAGAAGCCCTCGCGCTCCTCCGTCGCCGGCACGTAGGCGATGCAATGGTTGAAGTGGCCGACCATCGCGACGTCGAGCTTCTCCTCGGGCCGCCGGTACTGCGCGTTGATCAACACCGGATGCGACTCGACGCCGATCTCCGCGAGCAGTTGCCGCAGCAGGATCGACTTGTCTTTGCAGTCGCCGAAGCGGCGCTCGAAGATCGTCGCGGCGCTGAAGGGCTCGTAGCCGTGGGTGCCGAAGCTCCAGGCGTTGTAGCGGATCTCCTGGCCCACGAAGCGCGCGATGGCGCGGATCTTGTCGAGCTCGTCGTCGAGGCCCGCGGTGAGCTCGCGCACCTTGTCCTTCATCGCCTGCGTGGTGACGAACTCCTTCTCGATGAAGCTCCACCACCAGCTCGCGAAGGCCTCCCAGCTCTCGAACGTGCTCACGTCGACCGTGGGCGCGAATTCGATGCGGTCGGGCATCGCGGTCTGAGGCGTCGGGCGCTTCAGATCGCGAGCCACCCAGCGGTGCGCGCGCAGTCCGTCGGCCGTATCGCTCACCGCATGTTCGAGCGCGTCGCCGTTGTGCGCCTTCGAGTGGATCGCGACGTCCGCGGGGGCGAGCACGATCAGCTCCGCGCGTGCGACGGGCGCGAGCGAGTCGGGGTAGTCGACGTAGAAGCTGTGCCGCGTGCCGAAGTACTGGCCGAACACGTCGGCCTGGCGCTGGTCGATGCGGTACTCGATGTCGACGAAGTCGCCGACCTCGAGCGCCGGAAGGTCGAAGAAGCGTCCATAGCGCGAATCGAAGGCCCGGTCGCGGCCGCGCGGCGGGGGAGCGCGCTCGAAGGAGCCGTCGGCGTGCACGACGCGCACGTTGTAGACCTGCAGCGTCGAATCGCTCGGGTAGACGATCCAGTAGTTGTCGAGGTCCTTCACTCCGCCGGAGTTCTCGACCTGCAGCAGCACGTGCTCGTACATGTGTTCGCTGCCGTCCTCGTTGACGCGCCAGACCGTCGTGCGGTCGACGACTTGCACCTTCTCGTTAGCGTCGACGTTGTGCGCCGCGGAGCTGATGCGCTCGACCGCGTCCCAGCGGTAGGGGGTCTCGAAGCGCTCGTGGCCTTGCTCGAGCAGCACTTCGCGCTGCCGCCGCGCCTTGTCGTAACCCGGGTCGAGCCGCAGCACCTCGGCGAGCCAGCGGTCCGCCGCCTCGAGGTCGTCCTCGCGCTGCGCGATGCGCGCCATCGCGCGCGCGGCGAGCGGGTGCTCGGGGCACACAAGGCGCGCTCGTTCGACGAGTTCCTTGGCCTGGGAGACCGCGCCGGCGAACTCCAGCGAGCGCGCGGTGGCGAGCATGAACTCGACGTCGTTCGACGCGCGCCCGAGCCACGTGTTCGCCGTGTTCGCGAGCGCCGCGTTGTCGCCTCGGCGCGCGTGCAAGCGCACGAGCGCGTCGAACACCGAACGCTCGCTGACGCCGGACTTCAGCGCGTTCTCGAGCAGCGCACGCTCGCCTTCCAGGTCGCCGCGCCAGCCCAGCCACGCCGCCGCGCTCACCACGGCGTCGGGTCGCAGGCGCGCCTCGCGCGTGCCGCGTGCGCGCTCGGCGAGCTGCGTGGCCTCGGCGCCGCGTCCGGCGTCCCGCAGCACGTCGACGCGCTGCATCTGCGCGGCGTAACTCTCGGGCGCGGCCTCGAGCGCGCGCCGCGAGTACTCCTCGGCGAGCCGCGGGATCGGGTTGAGGCCCGAGTAGAACTCGGCGAGGTCGAGCAGCGCGCCCGCGTGCGTCGGCTCGAGCTCGACCGCGCGCTTCAGCGGCGCCAGCCGTTCGTTGTGGCGGATCTCGGCGATCGTCGCGCCGGGCTCGGGCTCGTTCGCGCGCGCGACGAGGTAGAGCGTGAACACGTCGTCCGGCTCGAGCGCGAGCGCCGCCTCGGCGTGCTTCTTCGCGGTCTGCGCGGCCGTGTCGTCGGGGTGGATGTGCAGGTGGTGCAGCGCGAGCAAACGCAGTGCTTCCGCGCGCGTCTGCGGCGCGCTCTCGTCCGCGGCGAGCGCTTCGAGGCGTTCCCGCGCGCTCGGATTCGCCTTGGCGGTCGCCGCAACGACGTCGGCGCGCGCGGCCGGCGCCTCGAGCGAAGCATGGCGCCAATTCGCGAGCGGGCGGCCGTCGAGCTCGGTCATGCGCGCCGAGAACATCCAGCCCAGGCGTTCCTCGACGCCGACCTTGACCAGCACGCGGTTCCAGCCTTCGTGGAGCGCGAGCACCACGCGATCCTGGTCGCGGCGGCTCGGGCGATGGACTTTGTTCGCGTGGACGAGCTTGTCGCCGTGCCAGACCTTGACCGCACCGCTCGAGCCGAGCGCGAGCACGACCTCGCGCGGCTCGTCGACCCGCACCGCCGTCGCGAGGTACGCGACCGCCTGTTCGTTCGGGCGCAGCATGTCGGCCAGCACGAGGTTGCCGAGCACCTGGTCGGGCGTCGGGTTCGCGCGCCAGGTCACGTCGCGTTCCTTGCCGCGCATCGTCGCGGCGTAGTCGAGCTTGCTCTCGGGTTCGTACGCCGTGTCGAAACCGCCGCCGCGTTCGTTCGCGAAGGGGCCGATGATGCGCCAGTCGAGCAACGCTCCGCTCGCGCGCGTGAGGTTGTGGGCTTCCTCGACGCGGCCGACGCGCGCGAGGCCGCGCGAGAGCACGAGGTCGAGCTGTGCGGCGAGCTCGGGCGGCGTCGCGGGGGCGAAGGGCTTCGCGCTCGCGAGCTTCTCGACGGCGAGGCCCCAGGCGGCGACGGCTTCGAGTCCGCGCTCGAGCGCCTGCGCGGCGACGATCGAATCGAGCGTCAAGCTCTCGTCGCTCCAGGGCTGCGAACGCAGGCGCTGCGTCAATTCCGTGAGCAGCAGCTCGAGCGCTTCGACGGGCCGGCCGCGGTGCTGGAGCTCGAGCGCGCGGCGCGTGAGCTGCGGCGTCGGCGCGACGATCGGCGCCTCGCGTTCCTGCGCCTGCGGCGTTTTTGCGGCGGCGGCTGCGCCAGTTGCAGGGGAGTCTTTGGGAGCGCTGCAAGCCAGGGCCAGCAAGAGCAGCGTCGACGCGAGGCGGTGGGTTCGGGTCATAGAAGTTCCTTGGCGGTCAGAGTAACGAGACCTGCGCCCGAGCCGAGCCGTTCGTGCGCAACGCCTACAGTCCGCTCCGTTCGGCGCTGAGCGGGGCCGCGCGCGCCGCCCCCGGTGAGACGCGCGTCGCGCGAATCACCCCGCCGGCTCACCGATCCGCGCTGAGCGTTCCGCGCGGGCCGTTCCATCGGGACGCTCTACCCACTTTGTGGCGAACCCGTTCGGCCTTGTCCTCCGTGCCCCCGCGCAGCCCGCCGATGACAATCTCGTCGCGCAGTCGAGGGCGAGCCGTCCTCCGCGACTCCACCTCCGCGTTCGGTCCTCGCGACCGATGGCGTCCTTGCGAAGTGGAGAACAGCGATGAAGTTCGAGCTCCTTGCGGCCTTTTTGGTGTCGGTCGGTGCGCCGATCGCGCGTGCGCAGGTTCCGAGCGACGTGCAGTTGCCGGGCACGCAGCCGCTCGAGGTCTCGAACACGAAGGACTCGAGCTTCTGCAACAACTGCCACGGCGACTACGCGCCGAGCGTCGAGCCCTGGCGCAATTGGTTCGGCAGTGCGATGGGGCAAGCGACGCGCGACCCGCTGTACTGGGCCGCGACGGCGATCGCCGACCAGGACTTCCCCGGCGCGGGCGACCTGTGCTTGCGCTGCCACACTCCGCTCGGCTGGCTCGCGGGCCGTTCGACGCCGACCGACGGCGCCGCGCTCGTCGCGGCGGATTTCGACGGCGTTTCGTGCCATGTGTGCCATCGCATGACCGACCCGGATCGCTCGGAGCTCCTCGGCGTGCAGAACGCGCCGTTCCTCGCCAACGACGAACAGAATCCGGCGACGGCGTACCTCGGCAGCGGGATGTACGTGATCTGGCCGGGCAACGAACGCATCGGGCCGTACCACACCGGCATCAACCCGCCGCACAGCTTCCTCGGCTCGAACTTCCACCGCAGCTCCGATCTGTGCGGCACGTGCCACGACGTGTCGAACCCCGTGACGGGCGATCTCGCCCACAACCACGGCGCGCAGGAGCTGCTCGCACCCGGCACGTTCAGCGGGGTTCCCGGGGCGCCGGTGGACCAGAAGGCGGCCTTCAACAACTTCCCGCACCAGTACGGCGTCGTCGAGCGGACCTTCAGTGAGCACCGCTCGACGCCGCTCTCGTCGATGCGCATGTTCAACTACGCGAGCCTGCCCGCGGACTTGCGCGACGGCTCCATCGAACGCGCCTGGGAGGCCGCGATGGCGTCGACGGCGACGGGCGATTACGTCGATGGCGCGCCTCGCACCTTCACTTGCCAGTCGTGCCACATGCCGCCGGTCACCGGCAAAGGTGCGTCGCAGAGTGCGGCGCCGGTGCGCACGGATCTCCCGCTGCACGACATGACGGGCGGGAATTACTGGATCAACGGCGCGATCAAGTGGCTCGAAGCGCAGGGCCGGCTCGTGGGCGGCGGCGGATTGACGGCGACGCAGCAGGCCGCGATGAGCGAAGCGGATCTGCGCGCGAAGTCGAACCTCGAGCACGCGGCGTCGCTCTCGGTCGTCGGCCTCACGCTGCGCATCACCAACCTCACGGGCCACAAGCTGATCTCCGGCTATCCGGAGGGCCGGCGCATGTGGGTGCGCGTGCGCTGGTACGACCTCGCCGATGCGCTGATGCGCGAGGACGGCGCCTATGGAGCGCTGAACGTGAGCGTCGGCGGCCAGAACGTGCAGGTGCAGACGATCCTCGACCTCTCGGGCGCGAACACGCGCATCTACGAAGCCGAGATGGGGCTGACCCGCGAGTGGGCGCAGCAACTGCTCGCGCTCGGCTACAGCCCGAGCCTGCCGCTCGAGTTCGACCGCGTGAGCGGCGCGGTGAGCTTCACGCTCGGTCAACTCGGCGCGCAGCCCGCCGGGAGCACGCACAAGTCCTTCCACTTCGCGCTCGCGAACACGCTGGTCAAAGACAACCGCATCCCGCCGTGGCGCATGAGCTACGACTCCGCCAAGCAGCGCAACATTCTTCCGGCGCCGGCGTCGCAGTACGGCGCGCCGGGTCCGGGCGGGGAGTTCGAGCACTTCGACGAGTTCGAGCTCAGCCCGCCGCCGGGCGCGGTGCGCGCGCAGATCGAGCTCCTGTACCAGCCGACGAGCTGGGAGTACGTGCAGTTCCTTCGCCTCGCGAACACGGGCGTGAGCGCCAACCTCGCGACGGTCGGACAGGACCTCTATGAAGCGTGGATCGCGACGGGGATGGCCGCTCCGCACGTGATGGAGAGCGCGAGTTGGGACTGGACGCCGCCCGCCGTGTATTGCACGGCCAAGGTCAACTCCCTCGGCTGCACTCCGTCGATCGGCTGGAGCGGCGTGCCGAGCGCGCAGCTCGCGAGCGGCTTCGTGATCCGCGCGAGCGACGTGCTCAACCAGAAGAGCGGGCTCTTGTTCTACGGCTTGAACGGCGCCGCCGCGCAGCCGTTCCAGGGCGGATGGATGTGCGTCGAGAACCCGCTGCGCCGCACCGCGACGCAGAGTTCGGGCGGAGCGCTGCCGCCGAGCGCCGACTGCAGCGGTCAGTTCGCCTTCGACTTCAACGCGCGCATCGCCTCGGGCGCCGATCCGGCGCTCGTCGCGGGCCAGCAGGTCTGGGCGCAGTACTGGAGCCGCGATCCGGCGAGCGCCAGCACCACGAGCCTCACCGACGCTCTGCACTTCACCATCCAGTGAAGCCAGGGCTCGCTTCGAGCGGGCGCCGCGGTCCTTGCATGGGGGCAGGGCCGCGGCGCTCTCGTTCTCAGTCGCTCTGCACGCGCACGGCGAGGATCTTGTCGCCGACATCGAGCGCGTCGAGCACGTCGAAGCCTTCGCGCAGCTCGCCGAAGATCGTGTAACGGCCGTCGAGGTGCGGCGTCGTGCGGTGCGTGACGAAGAACTGGCTGCCGCCGGAGTCGATGTCGTCGTAGCGCGGCATCCCGAGCGATCCGCGCACGTATTTGCGAGGCGTGATCTCGTGCCTGAGCGCTTCTTCGCGGCCGCGCCACGTGCCGCCTCCGTTGCCGTCGCCGCGGTAGCAGCCGCCCTGGACCACGAAGTCGGGCACCACGCGGTGGAAGGTGAGCCCGCCAAAGTAGCCGCGCTCGACGAGCCGGAGGAAGTTGTCGACGTGCAGCGGGGCTTCCTCGGGGAACAGCTCGAACAGCAGGTCGCCGCGCGTCGTCGTGACGATCGCGCGAAGCTCGGACGCGTGCGGAAGCAGCGCGATGTCCGAGTCGCGGCGACGAAGCTCGGCGGGGCTGCGATGGGCGAGCGACTGCTGGAGCAGCGCCGGCGTTTGGGCGGCGTCCTTCGCGAGTTGCGCGAACGTCTCGCGCGCGACCTTGCGCACGAAGGCGTTGTCGTCGAACAACGCGTGCTGCGCGAGCGCCTTTGCGTCGTCTCCGCCGAGCTTCGCGAGCGCCTTGAGCACGTTGAAGCGCACTTCGGGCGTGCCGTCGCCGCCGGTCGAGCGGAAGCACTGGACCAGCGCGGGCAAGTCTTCGGCCTGCGGCTCGTTCGAGAGCGCCGTCACCGCGGCCAAGCGCACTCCGTTGTCGGGGTGCTCGCACGCGAAGCGCAGCAGCTTGCGCGCGTCCGGGGTCTCGAGCATTGCGAATCCCTCGACCGCGGCCGCGACCACGCGCAGGTCGCTGTCGACGAGGAAGCGGCGCAAGTCTCGCTCGATCGTCGGCGAGGCGGCGGCGACGACCGCCATGTTGCGCGCCACCGCCGCGCGCACGAAGCCGTCGTCGTCGGTCGGCGAATCGAGCCAGTGTTTGGCGAGAAGCGAGGTGTCCGGCGGCTGTAGGAAACAACCGTCGGACCGAATCGAGAGCTGCAGTTGCGCGCTCAGATCGACTCCCGCGGCCCGGACCGAGGCGCTCCGGTGCGCCGGGAGTTCCGCGCGCATCACGCCCAGCGCGACGAAGGGGTCCGCTCTCCAGTCGTGGAAGCGCAACGCGCGCGCAAGCGCCTGCGCCGCGCTCGCCGCGACGTGATGGTTCGAATCCGCGAGCACGGTCGCGAGCGCCGGCGGTGTCAGGTTCACCGGCGCTTCGCCCAGCGACACGCACGCCTCGGCGGCCACGCGCCAATCCGGATCGCCCGTCGCCGCGGCGAGCGCGGCGATCACCGCGGCGTCGCGGCCGTCGAACTGCGGCAGCTCGACGCTCAGGTGCGGCGCCGTTTCCGCCGCCCGCGCAACGATGGCCTTCAGTCCGCGCGCGGCGTAGATGCGTTGCTCGACTTCGCTCGAGAGGAGCGCGAAGAGGAACTCGTCGCGCGCTTCGATCGACTTGCGCCGATCCAACGCGAAGAGCGCATAGGTCCGCACGTTCGAGTCTGTTTCGCGTCCGAGGTGCGAAACCAGCCGCTGGTTGATCGCTTTCGCATTCGGCGCCGTCGCCGGCCAGCGCGACGCTCCTTGGAAGACCTCCAAGCGCACGCGCGCATCGCCATCGTTCAACGCCTCGAGCAATCGCTCGTGCAAATCGGGCCGCTCGAGTTTCGAGAGCGCTTCAACGGCGCGCGCGCGCACCAGCGGCTCTCGATCCGCTTCGTGGTGGTCGAGGGCGACGAAGACGAGCTTGTCGCCCGCGCTCGCGTCGCCGCGCATTCCCAGTGCGAACGCCGCTTCCGCGCGCACGCCCGCGTCCGAGTCGAACAGGCGCTCGAGCAGCGCGCGAGTGACCTCCGCGCCTTCCTCGGGCCACGGCATGCGCCCCAGGGCGCGCACGGCGCGTACTCGGATCGCAGCTTCGGCGTGCGCCGCGAACCTCGCGAGCTCTCCGTCACCGCTCCAGCGTGCGTCCTCGAGCTGCGCGATGCGCCCGCGCTCGCCCACCAGGCTTTCGGAACGAGTTCCGCCCGCCGCACAAGCCGCGACGAGCACCGCCAGCAACAGGGCCCACTTCATTGGGCCGAATGCTAACCAGCGCGAGCGGGTTCAGTCCGTGTCGAACGCCGCTTGCGTGGCGTCCGCCCACGTCAGCGCGGCGAGGTAACAGGCCGCGAGTTCCTCGTCGTCGACGTTGGTCACCTTGGCGCAACGCCAGTTCGCGTTCTCGCACGCGATCGTCGCTTCGAGCGCCTCGCCGAGCGAACCGCCGTGCGAGATCAGCGCCGCGCTCAGCTCCTTGTCGAGCGGCAGCTTGCCGACGACGTGCTCCATCGAGTCGTCGAGGTACGCGTCGAGCACCGAGAACAGCCCCGCGACGAAGTGCTTCTGCGCGTCGGCGTTGCGCGCCGCGCCGATCGACTGGCAGTAACGGGCGCGGATCAGCGCCGTGCGGGCGAGCTCCGGCGGCTTGTTCGACAGCGAGCTGAGGATCATCAGCGTCGCGCAGGCGCGCACGCGGTCGAGCCCGAGCATCGTGATCGCGTCGCGAACGTTCTCGAACTTGCGCGCGCGGCCCAGCGCGGCCGAGTTCGCGTAACGGAGCAGCCGGTACGCGAGGGCGACGTCGGTCTGCACGAGATCGGCGAGGCGCGACACCGTCACGCCGGGATCGTTGAGCTCCGCGACGACGCGGATCAGCTTCAGTCGATCGGTGCGCACCTCCGTGCCGTAGACCGGCTCGGGGCGCGTGAAGAAGTAGCCTTGGAAGTACTGGGCGCCCGTGTCGGCGCACACGTCGAACACCTCGCGCGACTCGACTTTTTCCGCCAGCAGCGCGGGACCGGCGCTGCCGAGCCGACTGAAGCGCGAACGCAGGTCGTCGGGCGAGCACTGCAGGCAGTCGAGCTTGATGAAGTCGGCTTGCTCGATCAGGCCGAGCGTGTCGTCGCGGAGCTCGAAGTCGTCGAGAGCGATGCGAAAGCCCTGCCTGCGCGCATCGCGAAGGGCCGCCAGTACCTCGTCGTCGCAGCGCACGCATTCGAGCACTTCGAGCACCACGCGCTCGGGCGGGAGGCTCTCGAAGCTGCGCCGGACGAGAAACTCCCGCGCGATGTTGATCCACGCCGGATGCGGACCGACGAGCGAGTCGAAGCCCACGTCGAGCATCGCTCGGGCGATCACGTCCGCGGTCGCGCTCGTCGGATCGCCGATCTGCGCGCACTCGTCGCCCGGCGCGCGAAAGAGGAGCTCGTAGCCCGAGACCTTGAGGTCGCGGCCGTGGATGGGCTGACGGGCGAACAGCGTGATACGCGGCGACATCTTGCGGGCTGGGGCGCGCGCCTCGATGGGGTTCGAGTTCAGCGCGAAAGGCCGTATCGGTCGGTCCGCTGCCCGAAGCGTGAGCCCTCCCTTGGTTTTCGGAAGCGAAAAGCTCCGCCGCGCCGCGGCGGTTCGACTCCGGCGCCGGGGCGGGAACTCTTTTCCGAGTCCTGCGCCTTTGGGCTCGCCGAAACGCGCGCGAGCGCGATCCAGCATCTGGCTGGACCGCGCTCGCGCGCGTTTTGGGCGGTTCGCGCCGCCCGCGGCGGCCTCGCGGCTCACGCTCGCATCAGGGTTCGATCACGAAGCTGAGGCCGCCCGTGAAACCGAGGCTGTTCGGCGCGGCGAAGCCCGGATCGCGGAACCACCACTGCGCCCACACCTGTTGGTTCGCGACGAGCGTCGGGTTCGCGCCGCTCGCGATGTAGGCATTGAAGTCCACCACGAATCCGCCGCTGCAGTCGACGATCGAACGGCTCGGATGGCCGCCGGACGTCTGAAGGGCGACGCGCGCCACGGGCCCCGCGACGCAGATGAAGCCGCCCTTGAAGGGCGTCGAGGCGGCGCCGAGGGTCGAGTACCGCAGCAGGCCCGTGCGGTTGTTCACCACGTTGTCGGCGGTGATGTAGAAGTCGCGGCCCGCGCTCACGCTCGGAACGCCGCTGTAGCCGATCTGAGGCGTGCAGCCGTTGCTCGTGGTCTTCGCGGTGCAGTAGGTGACCGGCGCCGACGCGCCCCAGCGCGCCTGCGTCATCACGACGGGCGTCGCCATTCCGGTGGCGAGCCACGCTTCGAGGATGTCGTCGCCGCGCGCCGCCGTGAAAGGATTCGTGCCCGGGTTCGCGAGGTCGAGGAACTGGATGTACTCCCAGCTCGTCGGCTGGTACATGAGCCGGATGTCGGCGCGCACCGCGCCCGCCGGCGGGTTGAGCGCGACGTTGTCGAAGTGGTCGTACGTGCCTCCCGGGCCGGGATTGCCGTACTGCGCCGCGGGGACCGGCACGATGTTGCGCTCGACCGCTTCGTCGTAGCTCATCCCGAACGGCGGGATGCGGTTGTCGCTCTTCACTTCGTTGTTGAGCACGAGGTGGAAGCTCTTCTCGCTCGTGCCCGGCGCCTGCGCCGCGAGCTGGCCGAGCGTCTTCGTCACCGCGCCGGTCGCGCGGTCGTAGCCGATCGGCAGGTTCGCGCTCGTGCCGAGCGTCAGGAGCTTCGCCGCCCAGTCCTGCGTGATCGCCATCTGCGCTTCGTAGACGCGCGTGTTGGGATCGTAGAGGTCGAGGATCGTGTCGACGACCGCCGGTTGCCCGTTGATGGTCGTGTTGAGCGGGCCGTACTCGCCGTCTTCGCGCACGAGCGCGTCCGCGGCGTCGTACCAACGCACGTTGAGCCACATGCGACGGCCTTCGGCGTAGCCCGAGATCAGCTTGTGGCCCGTCAGGTTCTCCACGCGCAGCGTGTTGCCGTCGACGCTCAGCGCCGCGGAATGCTCGAGGTTCTCGACCGCTCGCAGCTTGCCCGACTGCATGCCGGCGATCTGCGTCAGCGAGAGGCCGTTGCCGCCCACGAGCCGGTTCTGCGCCTCGAGGTACAAGATCGCGTCGGGCGTCCAGTAGTTGCCGCCCGTGAGGTCGTGCTTGGGCACGTCCGTGCGCAGCGGCGTGCCGATGAGACCGCAGCCGTAGCCCGTGACGGGCGCCATGTGGCACGTCTGGCAGGTGAAGTTTCGGATCGTGCCGTCCTCGTAGTCACCCGTCGGCGTGGAGGCGCGCGCGAGGTTGAAGGCGCGCAGCAGCGAGCCCTTGCGCAGCGACGCGGGCAGCTCGTTGAAGGTGGAGACCTTCATGAACTCGAAGGGCGACGCCGCGTGCTCGCTGTACGTGCGTTGGTCGACGCCGAACTTGTGCGGTGCGTTGTTGAAGGCCGCTTTGTCCGCGAGCGGACCGCCGAGCGTTCCGTCGAACTGTCCGGGCGCGAGCGGCGTCTGCGCGCCGTTGTTCGGCGCGAGGTCGCCCGTGAGCGGGTTCGACAAGTCGTGGCACGTGCCGCACAGCGCGGATTGACGGTGGAAGCTCGACTGCAGCCAGCCGTGGAACGCGAACGGATCGCTGTACGGGCCGAGGCGTTCGAAGCCCGGATAGAGCGAGGCCTCCGAGCTGCCGGTCCACGCCGTCGGATTCGGTCCGCCGCTGTTGGCGACGAAGGGCGGATTCATCACGCCGAGATGTTCGCTGTTGTCGGGGTTCGTCAGCTTGTGGCACAGCTCGCACGTCACGCCGTCGAAGTCGTCGCCGACGAGCGACGAACCGTCGGTGGGCGTCGAACGACCGTCGTACCAGCCCGAGGGCGCGTGGCAGCGCAGGCACAAGTCGCCCGAGCCGTCGAAGTCCGTCTCCGCGACCGCCATCGCCGCCCAGAACAGCGGGTCGCGGCTCGCGTGCGCCATCATGCTGCCCGACCAGTTCTCGAAGGGCTCGACCGCCGGGTCGTACTGGCCGTGGCACAGCTCGCAGTTCTGCGACGGCGCGAACGGTTGAACCTCGAGCGGCTGCGTGCCGGGCATGAGGATCTCGTTCGGCACGACCACGGCCATGCGCGTGGAGGCGAGGGCGACGGCGCCGATGAGGAGGAGGGGGGCGGCGGCGCGGATCGCTTGGGACGACCGCCAGTTGGAGGCGTGAATCATGGACAGGAAGCGCTCGGACAGGGTGTGGGTCGCGCTGGGCGAGCACGACGGAGCCCTCGAAAAGGGCCCGGCCGTGGCGTGGGATCCAGGAAAGTGTATCTCGGGCTCGGGGAATCGGGGCGGGCCGTCGGCGCCGCTCGAGCGCGGCGGAGGGCTGAGTTGGAACTACCTTCGCAGTTGGTTTCGCAGCCGGAAGCACGGTCCGCCTCGCCGTCGAGGGCTCGATCTCCTTCACGGGTGCATCGAGCCGCTCTCGCCTCGCGGCGTGCCGTCTCGCGCGCACGACTACGATGATGGAGCGCGGGGTCGCAGGGTTCCGCGCGAGCCGCGGATCCATGGCACGAACTTGCGAATCGATCATTCGGGCCGCCTTCGCCGTGGCGCCGAGCTCCTTCGCCGCGGCCGCGCCCCGGGTCTCGACCCCGCTCGCACTCGCGAACTCCGGCGGCGGCCGCGCCCCGCGCTTCGGCGGCGCGCCGCACCCGAGGCTGCTCGCGTGACAAGCCCCGCGGACCGGGCGCGCGTTTGATGCCCCTGTGAGCTACGTTGGAGCGTTGCCAAGGAGCGCTCGAAATGCCGATCAGCCCCATCCCCGAGATCCTCGACGACCTCAAACGCGGCCGCATGGTGATCCTGGTCGACGACCCCGGCCGGGAGAACGAGGGCGACCTCGCGATGCTCGCCGAGCACGTCACGCCCGAAGCGATCAACTTCATGGCGAAGGAAGCGCGCGGGTTGATCTGTCTGCCGATGGCCGCCGAGCTGTGCGAGCGCCTCGAGCTCGAACCGCAGAGCCCGAAGAACACGAGCCGCATGGGCACGGGTTTCACCGTTTCGATCGAAGCGGCGAGCGGCGTGACGACGGGCATCAGCGCCGCGGATCGCGCGCACACGATCCGCACGGCGGCGGCGCCGGGTGCGACGGCGCGCGACCTCGTGCGACCCGGGCACGTGTTTCCGTTGCGCGCCAAGGAAGGCGGCGTGCTCGTGCGCGGCGGACAGACCGAGGGCATGGTCGACCTCGCGGAGCTGTGCGGTTCGCCGCCGGCGGGCGTGATCTGCGAGATCATGAACGACGACGGGACGATGGCGCGCATGCCCGAGCTCGAGCTGTTCGCGGCGAAGCACGGACTCAAGATCTGCACCATCGCGGACCTCATCGCGTACCGGCGCAAGCACGAGCGCCTCGTCGAGCCGACGCAGATGGACACGCCGCTGCCGACGAAGTTCGGCGAGTTCTCGGCGCATTTGTTCCGCTCGAAGGTCGACGGCAAGGAGCACATGGCGCTGACCATCGGCATGCCGGGGCCGGGCCTCGACGGTCCGCGCACTCCGGTGGACGGCGTCGTGACCGTGCGCGTGCACTCCGAGTGCCTGACGGGCGACGTGTTCCACTCGCTGCGCTGCGACTGCGGGCCGCAACTCGACAAGGCGCTCGAGATCCTCGGGCGCGAGAAGCACGGCGTGCTCGTCTACATGCGCCAGGAGGGCCGCGGCATCGGGCTCGAGGCGAAGCTCAAGGCCTACCGTCTCCAAGACCAGGGCCTCGACACGGTCGAAGCCAACGCCGCGCTCGGCTTCCCCGCCGACCTGCGCGAGTACGGCCTCGGCGCGCAGATCCTGCGCTACCTCGGCGTGCGCAAGATGCGCCTGCTCACCAACAATCCCAAGAAGATCGCGGGCCTCGGCGGCTACGGCCTCGAGCTCGTCGACCAGGTCCCGCTCTTCACCGCGCCCAATCCGGTGAACACCAAATACCTGCGCACGAAGCGCGACAAGATGGGCCACGTCCTGCCGCCGCTGGAATAGCGGGGCGAATTTGCTCTGGCTCCGCACATCGCGCTAGCGCAGCGCCAGCTCCGACGTGCGGCCTACGGAAAGCATCACGTTCGCCGACTGCTCGAAGACCGGCACGGTGCGCGAGGTCCAGGAGTTCGGCGACGTTTGCTGCTTCACCGGCGGCGCGTCGCGGTCGTAGATCTGCACGGAGACCTCGAATTCGCCCGTCGGCACGCGCTCGAGGAACAGACGGCGGCCGTCGAAAGTCCCTTCGCCGTCGGCGAGTGCGCGGGGATCGACGCTCCCCGAGAACGCGCTTTCGCCGCCGGGCGCGCTCAACTTCAGCGACACCGACGCGTTGCTCGGCAGCGTGAGCGAGTCGGGAAGCACGAGCGCGAGGCTCGCGAGCTCGAACTCGATTCGCTCGTCGATGTGCGCGTCGAGCGTGAGGTCGAGCACGGCCGTCGGGTGCCGGAAGCTCGTCCCGTTCGGCGAGCGAATCGCGATGCGCGCTCGTCCGACGGCCGGCGCCCACGACGAGACCCGCCCGGTTTCGTCGAGTTCTCCGATCCGGTGCGAGCGCGAGTTCGGCGCCTCGGGTTGGAGCTCAACGTGAAAGCCTCTGGCGGGAGCGTCGGGAAAGCGCACGGTGAGCGCGACCTGGCACGTGCCTCTGTCGCGCAGGTCGAGCTCCATGGCCTCGACAGCGCCCGGCGCGAGTTCCACAGCGAACGGACCGGCGCTCGTCGTGCGGCCCGGCACGGAGTCGACGAACAGTTGATGGCTTCCGGGCGCGACGCCGTCGAAGCGGAACGCGCCCTCGGTGTCGGTTGTTTGCTGGACGCCCGAGCGAGAGCCGTCGAGGCGCACGACGAATCCCGCGAGCGAGCGGTTCGGCGGAGCGAGCACGCGCCCCGCGATCGCGGCCGGCGTCTGCAGCTCCAGGTCGCCGAGGTCGAGCTCGCGCACGCCCTTCTTCGACGTCACCGGCGCGAGCACGAAGCTCTCACCGCTCGCCGCGCGCAAGCTCAAGCGATGAGCGCGGCCGAGCGAAACACCTTCGAAGCGGAAGCGTCCGTCCGCGCCCGTGCGCAGCGACTGCGGAGTGCGGTAGCTCTCCGGCGAGAAGGCCGCTTCGCCGCCGCCGCGGGGCTTCACGAACGTGCCGACCTCGAGCGTCGCGCTCACGTTGGCGCACGGCGCGCCGTTCAACGTTGCGCGACCTACGAGCGACTGGCCGCGACGCAGACGAACTTCGAGCCGGCCCGTCGCCACGAGCTCCGGCTCGAACTTCCCAAACGCCTCGTCGAAGCCCGTCGCCACGATCCAGTACTCGTCGATCTTCGGCCGCACGCGCACCTTCGCTTCACCGCCCGGACGCGCGATCGCTTGCGGAGCGGATGCCAGGCCGGGGCTCTTCATGCTCGGCGCATCCGGGTCGACGCCGCGCTCCACCTGCAGCCCGAACCTCTCGACCGGAGCGCCGCTCTCCCCGTCGACCACGGCGACGGTTACGAGCACCGAACGCGGCACGACGAGCTCGATGTCGTGCGTATTCGGCGCGTAGTGCTTGTCGGGATCGCCGATACCGAACGCATCGCTGCTGTCGAGCTTCACTTCGAGGTTGTAGGGCTCATCCTGCGGAAGCTGGATCGTGAACCGGCCCTCGGCGTCGGTGGTCGCGCCCGCGCCCGCTCCGTTGCTCTGCGGCCAACCCCACACGCGGAGCCCCTCGAGCGCCGCGCCGTCCACATCGATCACGCGGCCCTTCAACGTCGGCGCGGTGCGCAGCGCGAAGTCGACGCTTTCCGTCGTGCGGCCGGCCACGACCTCGAACGGAGTGCGGAATTCCGACAGATGCCCCTCGTGCTCGCAATTCACTCCGAAGCTGCCCGGCTTGATGTGGCCGATCACGTAGCGACCGCTCGAGTCCGACTTGGCTTCGCGTTCGAAGGTCGTCGAGCGCGAGGCGCCGATGCGCGTACGCGCGTCTTCGATGGCGACCCCCGCCGTGTCGCGCACGTAGCCCGCGATCGCGCCGGTGGACGCGAGGCGCAGCGTGCCGAGATCGAACTCGCCTTCCTGGAGCGCCGGCCGTCCGTCGCGACCGAAGCGCACCACGAGCGAGTCGTGGTACGGGTCGGGCGTGATCGTGAGCGCTTGGATCGCGCCTCCGTCGGGCACGGGCGCGTCGAAGCGAAAGCGGCCGCTTTCGTCGGTCTCGAGCTCCCAGCCGCGCATGCGCCCGTCCGGTTGGAGCGCGGGTCCCTCGACTTCCGTCGACCACCGTAGGTAAGCGGAGAGCCGAACCGCAACGTTCGCGAGCGGCGCGCCGGCTTCGTCGGCGACGACTCCGAAAACGCTGCAAAGCGGGCCCCCTTCCTGCACCGCGACTTGCTCCGCGGCTTCTGCGGGCGCCAGCGCGACGAGCGCGACTTCGACGCTCGCGCGTTCCGCGTCCGTGTCCAGCTTCGCAGCCTCGATCGGCGACGCGAGCTCGAGGTTCTCGGCGGTCGCGCGGTCGGTGTCGACCGCTCTGTCAGCGCTTGCGGCTTCGCCCTCGCTTGGGCGGGTCGCGAACCACACCCCACCGAGCGCGACCACCAACACCACGGCGACGAGGTAGCGCTTCATAGTTCGATTCCCAGCGCGCGCAGTTGCTTCTCGGCCTGCGGCGCCCAGCCGCGGTTCGCGATCGGACTCGCGGGCGAAGGGTGCAGCACCGTTCCGATGCGCGGCGCGTTCGCTCCGAGCGCGAGCCTCGCGCGTTCCTCCGCGAACTTGCCGACTCCGATCACGATGCCCGGATTCAGCCACGCCACGAACTTGCGCAGCGCCTCGTCGCAGACCTCGTACAGCGCCGCGCATTCCGCCGCGGCGAGCTTGTCGGGCGTGCGGTTCTTCCCGGACGCCTCCATGAACACGAGCGGGCAGTAGTTCCACACGAACAGCTGCTCGAAGAACGCGCCGGGAGTCTTGGAGCGCTCGCGCGCGAGCCCCCACAAGCGCTGCCCGCTGACTTCGCTGCGTTCGCACGCGAAGCCTTCGACCGGCCGCTTCGGATGCTCGTTCGGCGGCCGCTCGACCGGCGCCTCGAGTCCCAGCCAATCGCGGACGATCGACACCTCTCCGAACGGCACGCCGGTCTGCGCCATTCCATACGGCCCCGGATTCATTCCGAGCATCAAGCCGCGCACGCCGGGCCGCGCGTAGCGCTCGAGGTACAGCTCGAGCGGCCGCCGCGCGTAGACCAGCGGGTTGTAGACGTGCGTCGTCGGCGCTGCGAAGTGGAGTGCGTCGACGGCGCGCGCGTGCTCGCGCACGATGTGTTTGGCCTGCGCCGCGGTATCGCTCATCCGGCGCAGGATAGCGACGTGCCGCGAGCGCTCCGACTTCTCGTGCTCACAACGCGGCCTACGGCCGCACTTTGCTCGCTGCCCGCATTGCATTCCGGGTCGCGCGCATGTTGCGCCGCATCTCGCCGAACAATCCGAAGGCGTGCTCCGGAAAGAGCGCTTCGAGCGTGTCGAACTCCTCGTTGCCGATCCCGCAGAACTGTTCGACCAGTTCGATGTGGTTGTAGGACGTCTCGAGCCAGCAGCCGCCCGACGCTCGAACCAGCGGCGCGAGGAGCTCTTTCTCGCGCAGCGACAGGAGTCGGTCTTCGCTGCCGACGACGGCGGCGACCGGGCAGCGCGCACCCGCGACCGCGTTCTCGAGCGAGAGTTCGAGCGGCTTGCGGAACCAAGGGCTCAGCAAATTCGCGGCGACCCCGCCGTGATACTGCTGCAGCCAGTTGCGGACCAGGCTTTCGGCGCGAACGGGCGCGAAAAGCAGCGCTCCGCGCGGGTTGGCGCCGCGTTCGAGGATCGAGGCCACAGCCAGCGTTCCGAGCGAGCACCCGCGGAGCACGATGCGCCGCGAGTCGCCTTTTGCGCGCCGCATCGCTTCGCACCAGATCGCCCATGCGTCCACGGGCAGTTTGCCCGCGTCTCGCGCGCCCGACGAGGCGCCCACGCCGCGGTAGTCGATGGCGAGCGAATTGCAGTCCGAGTGAGCGCTGACGGCGAAGGAGCTCATGCCGTAGGTCATCCACTCGAACTCGGCGCCGGTCGTCACCGAGCCGCCCGAGCCCATGAAATGCACGAGCAGCGGCCCTGTGTCGCTCGCATGCACGTAGAGGCCGCGGAGTGTGACGCCCGGCTCGACGTCGAGTTCGACGAGCTCGGCCTGTGACTTGGAGTCGAGCAGCTTCGTGGGATCGACTTCGCGAGTCCCGGCCACGCGCACCACGGGCGGTGCGAGGCAAGCGCCAAGCACGAGGCTGGTGCAGAAGCTCAGCAGCGCGAGGCTCGGCGCGAGCGGCCGGTTCATCGCGCGCCGAGCGCTTCGCCGTTCTCGCGCAACCACGCGCGCCAGACGTCGCGCGCAAGACCGCTCGGCTGTGGTTTGGCTTCGGGCAGGTGGTAGCGGATGCGCGCCGCGTCGAGGGCGGCGACGACGGAAGCACCGAAGATCCGCTTCGGTTTGCCGTCGTGCCCCTTCTCGGCTGTGGGGCGTCCGTCTCCGTCGTAGCTGTCGAGCGCAGCGATGACGAGCTCGAACGCTTTGTGATCTCCGAGTTCGAGCAGCGCCGCCGAGCAGTCGCCGCAGCCCGCGCCCACGCAGTAGCGGCTCGAGCGCTTGAAGTAGAAAAGCGTCGTCGCCCGGGCCGACTCGTCACCGCGTCTCGCGATCCGTCGGAGCACCCGGGCGCACTCCGCGTGGCGCCGCAGGAGATCTTCGTAGTACGCAGCGATCCGATTCCCCTCCGCGATCAGACCGTTGAGCCGCTTGCGCTGTTCTTCGTGCTCCTTCGCAGTCATCTCCTCAAGCGGCTTGGTGCTGAGCCGCAGCTTCTCGTCGATCTTCGGCGGCGGCTTGTCTTGCCACGCGAGCTGCTTGTCGAGCGCGGCGGTCAAGACGTTCAACGAGGCTTCGGGATGTTGACCTGTCGCGAGCAAGTCGAGCGCGCGCTCGCGCACGCCTTCGTCGTCGTCCTCGACCGCGCGCGCGAGAAACGTCACGACCGCCCTCGACGGAGCGTTGTCGTGCGCAGCCGTGAGCGCGGCGACCTTCCCGAGCCACTCCACGCGTTCAGCGGGCGCCGCCTTTTTCCACGCGGCGTTGGCCTCGCGCAGCGTGTTGCGTTCGAGCACGCCGTGCGGGTCGCAGAGTTTCTTCGACGTGCACTCGACACACTCGTCCGCGCCCGCGAGGGCCGGCGCGGCGAGCGAGAGCAGAGCGAGGATCCAAACGCGCTTGAAAGAGCTGGGAAGCTTCACGCGCGCCAAATTAACGGGGTGTACGGAGCCAGAGCAAATTCGCCCCGCTAACTCAGCCGCGGCCGTTGGCGCCGGCGTTCCTGGAGTTAGCGGGGCGAATTTGCTCTGGCTCCGTACGTCGCGCTACGGCTCGAACAGGATCCGCAGGCCGTCGGAGAGGTTGGTGTGGTTGCGGCCGCCCGCGACGATGTCGCGGTACCAGAACTGGAAGTTCCACACCGAACCCGCGGTGAGCGCGGTCGGTCCGCTACCGAGCGGCGGGCTGCGGAGATTCGGCACGAACTGCGCGGTTCCGTCTCGGGAAGTGAACACCACCGGCCGCAGGCGAAGGATCGGCGGCGCCACGCAGAGATAGCCGTGCTCGAACGGAGTGACGGTCGGAGTGCGGCCGTAGAAGAACAGGCCCGGCATCATCGGCGGCGCCTGGTCGACCCAGATCACGAGCTTGCCCGTCGAGAGGCTGACGCCGCCCGACGAACCGATGCGGGCCCCGACGCCGGTGGAGTTCGGCGCGCCGTAACAGTAGTTCGTGGGGTTCGTGCGCGAGTTGAACAGCAGCGAGATGCTCGCGGCGCCGTCGTTGGTCGCAACGAGGTCGGGCAGGCCGTCGCGGTCGAAGTCGCCGCCGGTCATGTGGCTCGAGCCGGGTCCCGGCAGGTCGAACATGCCTTGCATGCCGAAGAGACCGCCCTCGAGGCGCCGCAACGCGGTCACGCGGCTGATCGCGGTGCTGACGAAGGCGACGTCGAGCCGCGTGTCCAGATCGAAATCGCGGGCGACGATGTCGGCGGGGTGCACCGAACCGACGTTGAAGCACACCGCCGCGCCGAACACGCCGTGGTGCGTCTGATAGAAGACGCCGACTTTGTGGTTCGTTCCCTCCGAGAAGCACGCGGCGAGGTCCTCGCTGCCGTTGCCGTCGAAGTCGCCGGAGACGAGACCTTCGGGGTTGGCGGCGCCGGGGACGGAAAGCGACACGAGCGGGAGGAACACCCCGCTTCCGTCGTTGCGCAGCACGCACAACTCGTGGCTGTCGTGGCACGACACCGCGAGGTCGTGCGGCGCCGCGCCGCCGAGCTTGGTGGCGAAGTGCCCGAACTGCACCTCGCGCGGGCCGGCGCCGACGGGGAGCGTCTGGCTCACCGCAAACTGACCCGCACCGTCGTTGCGGATCACGGTCACCGTGCCCGCGAGGCGGTTCGACGTGGCGAGGTCCCAATCGCCGTCGCCGTCGATGTCGCCGGCGGACAGGTCGCACGGACCGTGGCCCACGAGCGCGCGCGCGATCGGTGCGAAGTGCGCGTTGCCGAGGTTGTGAAGCACCCACACCTCGTCGGTTCCGCTCGAGAGCACGCCGAGGTCGATCAACCCGTCGAGATCGAAGTCGACGGCGACGAGCGCTTCGAGCGCGGAAGCGCCGCTCAAGTCGAGGAACTCCGGCGCTCCGAACGTGCCGTCTTGCAGATTGCGCAGCACGCTGAGCCGAGCGGGGCTCGCGAGCGTGACGGCGAAGTCCGGCCAGCCGTCGGAGTCGAAGTCCGCCACGGCGACGTCCCTGGGACTTGCGCCGCACTCGTACGTGATCGCCGGATCGAAGGAAATTTGCGCCGAGGCCGCGCTCACCGCGATCAGCGCGGCGGCGGCGCTCGAGCAAAGGGCCCGAGCTTCGAGAATCTTCACGACTACACCTCCTGGGTGGAGGGGCAGTGGCCGGGAAGAGCGATCGGCGACCCATCTCGGTCAACCGGCATCGCCTCACGCGAACCACCGCCGACCTCAGACGGCCAGTTTACTTCACCGCCGACTCGGACTCGCTCCGTGCAATGGGTGCAGACGCGAGCAGCATTGTCCGTAGTGCGACGTAGCGAGATGTTCCGCGATCAGCGACTGCGATCGGTCGGCACGTCGCGCTCGAAGGTCGGCAGCTCGAGCAGCTTCGGGTCGAGCTTCGCCAGCGCGGCCTCGAGGCGCGCCGTGAGATCGTCGCGCTTCGCTTCGCCGAGCTTGGCCTCGAGCATGCGCGCCGTGTCGGCCGGCGTGAGGTTCAAGCCGTCCGGCGTCGCCGCCGATGCGCCGCGCCGTTCGAAGGACGCGAGCAACTCGTTCGTCGCGCGTTCGAGGTCGCCTTGCTCGAGCGCGATCCGCGCGCGGCCGGCGAGCGCGAGAGCGACGAAGTGGTTGCACAGATCGCCGCCGTCGGGGACGACCAGCATGTTGCGCTCGTAGTGTCGGATGCCGACGTCGTAAGCGGCGAGCGCCTTGTCGAGTTCGTTGCGGCGCCGGTGGTGCTCGGCGGCGACCAACGCGGCGTAACCCGCGAACCACGTCGTCTGCGCGCTCGCGTCCGGACGCGACAGCAACTCGTCGTAGGTGCTCAAGAGCCCCGCCGGCCCCTTGTCCCAAAGCGTGCGCGCGCGCAGGCGCTCGTGCAGCACCGGCGAATCGGGGAAGCGCTGGAGCGCACTGTCGAGCACGCCGTTCGCGCGCGGTGTCGCGCCGAGCCAGCGCAGGAAATCGTAGTACGACACGAGGTTGTCGTCGGTGACGAGCGGGTGCTCGCTGAGCGTTGCGTAGGCCGCGTTCAC
Organism: uncultured Planctomycetia bacterium; assembly: GCA_937952135.1. Classification (GTDB taxonomy): domain Bacteria; phylum Planctomycetota; class UBA1135; order UBA1135; genus WYBT01. The sequence goes on along the minus strand of CALFYL010000373.1, from coordinate 16,065 downwards.
GTCCGCCATCCACTCCGGCGGCCACTGGGTGCGCTCGCGGTAGGCCTTGCGAATCGCGAGCTGGCGAGAGACCGCGAACAGCGCGAGCACCTGCACCTTCACGTCTTCGGTGGCGCCGATGCCGCCGTCGTCGAGCTTGAGCATGCCGCCCTCGACGGCCGCGACTGCGCGCGGGAGCGCCGCTGCCTGATCGCCGAGCCGGTTCGAAGTCACCGCGACGAGCGCATCGAGCTTCCAACCCTTCGCGCCGAGCTTCTCCGCCTCCAGCGCCGTGCGGCGCGCGTCCTCGACGAGCGCCTGAGCGAAACGCCGTTCGACGCCCGCCTGCGACGCGCGCGCGAGCAGCGATTCCGCGAGCTCGAGCTTCGTGGCCGGGTCCGCGGGCTGGGTCTCCGCCGCCGCCGCGCGCTCCTCGACGCCCGACGCGACCGCGCGCAGCTGCGAAGTCGCTTCGTACTGCCCCTGCGGCGAAAGCGCGCGCGCCACGTCGATGTGCTTCGAGCCGATCGACATGCCGCGGTGCAGAGCCGCGAGCGTGCGGGCGCGCGGGAACTTCTCGCCGAGCCTCTCCGCCGCCGCGATCAACTGGTCACGCTCGCCCTTCTCCATCGGCGCCTTCAGCGCCTCCGCGATCAGATCGACGGCTGCCTCCGTCTGGTTCTTCGCGAGCGATTGCCGCGCGACCTTCGCGAGCTCGACGTCGAGCCCGAAGATCGCGAGCCGCAGCAGCTCGTTGTGGTCGACTTCGCGGTGCTTCAGCGTCGCTTCGAGCAGCGTGCGCCGCAGGACGACATCGCCGCTCTTGTAGGCCTTCTCGAGCGCCTCGCGGTCGACGATGTCCGGGCTCGCGACGCGCTCGGGCAGCGGCACGCCGTCGCGCACCGGGTCGGTCGGCGGCGGGAAATCCTTGGCGCCTTCGCGGTACGCGGTGAGCACCGTCGCCGTGTCCCACGAGTAGTAGACGTCGTACATCTCCTTCCCGTTCAGATCGAGCGCGATGTGGCGCGGCGATACGCGGAAGCCCTCGAAGTACTTGTCGTAGAGCTCGACCTCGTTCGCGATGTGCTCGCCGCACGTCACCGTGCCGAAGCGCGGGCATTCGACGCGCTGGCCCGCCTCGTCGTAGTCGCGCGGCGTGTGGCGGTACACCGAGGCGATCACGCACACATAAGGCGCGAGCAACGCGCCGATCGCCGGATCGCGGTACTTCACGCCCGCGAAGTGCTCGCTCGCGATCTCGCCGTCCATGTTCACGGCGACGAGGATCGGCCGGCCGGATGCCTTCGACACCTTGAGCGCGTCGTCGAAGGAGCGCTGCCACTTGATCGCCACCGGCTTGGCCCAACCCTCGGCGGTTGCGGCCGGCCAGATCTGCGGCTCGCTCATGCCCTCGGGAAGCGCGGGCGGCGAGCCGAAGCGGAACGAATCCTTGCTCGGCGCGGCGCCGCCCTGCGGGCGGGCGGCGGGGGAGGGCGTCGCTTCGCGCGCGGACCCAGTCGGTTGTTGGGGCGCGGGTTCTTGGGGCGCGGCAGGCGCCTGCGCGGCGGAGAGCACCGTGGCTGGAACCGCGGCGAAGGCGGTCGGGACGGCGAAGGTGAGGAGCAGAGACGACGCGATCCGGGCGTGGGGCGCTTGCATGACGCACCTAGGCTCGTCTCTGGGATGCGTAACGTCCACCGCGCGCTTCAATTCCGCGCCGCGGCCGGACTTCGGCTGTCCTTCGGGTTTTTCCGGCTTTCCTGTTGCGGATGAGACGCAGTCTCAATACGATCCGCGGGCGTCTCTCGAACAGGTCACCACCCAGGTCCCTCTTCGATGTCTGTGCCTCTCTTCGGGCGGCCCGCGCGGGCCCTATCCGTCGGCCTCCTGGCCGCTTTCGTCACCGCGGCCTCGTTCGCCGCCTTCACCAACCCGTTCACCCCCAACTACCGCGGCGCCCCGCTCACCCAGTACGCGTACTGGGAGTCCTTCACCTACTCGTCGGCCGGCCTGAACGACCCGACCGATCCGGCTTCCACGGCGCCGGCCACGCTCGAGCAGCTCAACCCGAACGCGCTCGTCACCGGCGGCGGCAACCTCTACATCTTCAGCGGGATCCCCGAGTACGTCCTGCGCTGCACGTCGCCCGCGGCGCTGCGGCACGTCTCGATGCAGACCTCGACGGTCGGCAACGAGCTCGACTACGGCGCGACGGTGCTCGAATACGTCGACGGCTTGGGCGTGTTGCGCCAGGTGGCCGTGACATCCACGACCGAACTCGCGCGCTACCCCGCGATGGGGATGGCGGTGGAGACGCTGTTCGAGTGGGACCTCGGCGCGCTCGCCGACGACGTGACCGAGGTCGCGATCCGCTTCTTCGGCGCCGACACGAACATCAGCCTCGACGCGCTCGCGTTCGACCTGCTGCACGAGTCGCCGGTGGTGAGCTACTGCTCCGCGAAGGCGACTTCGCAAGGTTGCGCGCCCGAGCTGTCCACGAGCGGCCACCCGAGCGCGAGTTCCGCGCAGCCGTTCGCCGTCTCGGCGACGGGCGTGATCTCCGGCGCGCCGGGCACGTTCTTCTACGGGCTGAGCGGCGCCGCGGCGCTGCCCTTCCAAGGCGGGACGATCTGCGTCGCGGGCCCGCTTCGTCGCACACCGGTGTCGATCGCATCGAGCGCCGCCGGATGCGCTTCGCAGCTCAGCTTCGACTTCAACGCGTGGATCGCGTCGGGCGTCGACACGCGGCTCGCGCCGGGCGCCGCGGTGCACCTCCAAGCCTGGAGTCGCGACGGCGCCGACGCGTACGGCTCGAGCTTCTCGAACGCCATCTCCTTCACTGTCGCGCCGTGAGCGTCCCGCTGTTTCCAGGGAGACGCCAGTCCTGAGAGGGACGCTCGTCGGGGGGCGCGGCACGTCCGCGTCCCCCGGCCTTTCTCGCGCCGAACGACCCACCCCGCCGCCCCCGCACGATCCACCATGCTCTCGCTGCCCGCCCTCTGCCTCCTGTTCGCCTCACCGGGTCCGCCCAGTTCCGACGGAGTCGAAGCGCCCGCGCCGCGCGTGGCGAGCGTGCTTCCGCGCGGACTCACGAGCCACGCCGCGGCCGCGCTCGACGGTTGGCTGTACGTGTACGGCGGCTACTTCGGAACGCCGCACGAGTACTGCCGCGACGATCAATCGCGCGCCTTCCAGCGGCTCAATCTGCGCGATGGAGTCACGTGGGAGCACCTGTCGGACGAGGCGCCGGTTCAAAGCGCGGCGCTCGTCGCGTACGAGGGCGCGTTGCTCCGCTTCGGCGGCATGAGCGCGGAGAACGAGCGCCACGACGAGCCGCGGTTGCGCTCGCTGGTCGACTGCGCGCGCTTCGATCCGCGGACGCGCGAATGGCGCGCGCTTCCGCCGCTGCCGGGGCCGCGCTCGTCGCATGCGGCGTGCGTCGCGGGCTCGACGGCCGTGGTGGCGGGCGGCTGGAACGTCGGAGGAAAGCTCGGGCGTTCGTCGGAGTGGTGCGACGACTTGCTCACGCTCGCGCTCGACGTCGCGAATGCGCCGTGGGTCGCGCACCAAGCGCCCTTTCGCCGTCGCGCGGTCGCGGCCGCGAGCGTCGAGGGCCGCGTGTTCGTGATCGGCGGCATGGACGAGACAGGCCAGCCCTCCGCGCGCGTCGACGTGTTCGAGCTCGCGACGAAGACGTGGTCGCGCGGACCGGATCTGCCCGACACGGGCTTCGGCTGCGCCGCTGTCGCGAGCGGCGGCCGCTTGTACGCGAGCGCTCGCTCGGGCCGCGTGTGGCGCCTCGACGGGGAGCGCTGGGTCGCGCACGGAGACTTGGCGTCGCCGCGCTACTTCCACCAACTCGTCGCCACGGACGAGGGCAGCTTGCTCGCGATCGGCGGCATCGGAGGTTCGAAGCGCCCGCGCCTCGTCGAGCGCATCGAGCTCGGCGAGGCGGCGCTTCCGCGAGTGGAGACGTTGACGCTGCCCTCGCCCGCTTCCGCGAAGAATCGACAGGCTGCGTTTCTGAGCGGGGGAGCGCTGCACTTCTTCGGCGGCAACCGACGCACGGGCCAGCACGCCTTCGAAGACGAGGCGTTCGTCGACGAAGGCTGGAAGTTCGACCTGGCCACCCTCGAGTGGACGGCGCTGCCCGCGCTGCCCGTTCGACGGCAATCGCTTCAAGTGACGCTCGCGCGGGAGAGCGCGTGGCTCGTCGGCGGCTTCGCGCGCGGCGAGAGCGGAACGCGCGCCTTCGGCGACGTCTTCGTCTTCGAGCCGCGCCCGGAGTCGTGCCAGGAGTCGTGGCGCGTGCTCCGCGACGCGCTGCGACCGGGCCGCACGCAGTTCGCGCTCGTCGAGCACCAGAGCACGCTGTGGATCTTCGGCGGACTCGACTACCTGCAGGGCCGCGAAAGCGGCGCCGACTTCCACCACCCGCTCGAAGTGCTTCGCCGGCCGCTCGACGCGCCGAGCGACGCCGCGTTCGAGGTGAGCGACGTGAAGTTGCCGCGCGAGCGGCGCGCCTTCGGCCACGCGCGGCTCGGCGACAAGCTCTACTTCGTCGGCGGCCTGGCCGAGGGCTTCGCGCCCGTCGACGAGTGCGACGTGTTCGACTTCGCGTCGGAGCAGTGGTCGACGATCCCTGCGCCGAGTTGCACGCGCATCTCGCCCGAACTCGTCGCCCTCGACGGCCGGCTCTACCTCGCCGCGGGTTCCGGACGCGCGAGCGCCGACGCCGAACCGGGCCCGCTCGCCTCGATCGAACGCTTCGACCCCGCGACGGGATCGTGGTCGACGTGGCTCGAGCGCTTGCCGTTCGATCCCTCGCACGTGCGCATGTTCGAGCACCGCGGGCGGCTGCTCGTCGTCTCCACGCACGACGAGCGCGAGCGCACGCTGCGCCTGGCGTGGATCACGCCATGACGCGCCTGGCGGCGCGGAGTGCGTAGCCGGACTACTTCTATCGGAGGACGCAACTGGGTCGACGGTCGCATGGCGGGTTCGGGCCGAAAGGAGTGCTGTGGGTGAAAAGGAGCCCTTCTCATGGTCCATGCAAAGCTCTCGGTCCGCGACGCGATGCGCCGCCAGGTCACCACGCTCTCGCCCGACGACGGGATCGAGAGCGCAATCGCGCTCTTCGAGGAGGCGCGGATCAGCGGCGCTCCGGTGGTGGATTCGGGCGGCAAGCTCGTGGGGGTGCTCACGCTCGCCGACGTGGCGCGGCCCGACCGCATGCGCGAGAGCCGCGTGTCGACGCAGCGCGGCAGCTTCGAGATGAGCGAGGACGTGGGCGAGGAACGCACCGACGAGCTCGATCCCGAGGAGGTCTTCTATTCGAAGGAGGACTACAGCGCGGATCTGCTCGGCGGCGAGCGCGTGTCCGAGTGGATGACGGGCGAGGTGGTCTCGGTCACGCCGGACGCGACGCTCGAAGCGGCGTGCAAGGTCATGGTCGCGCGACAGATCCACCGTGTGTTCGTGACCGAGGGCGAGCGGCTCGTCGGCGTGCTGAGCAGCTTCGACGTCGTGCGCGCCCTGGCCGGCGGCCGCTCCGCGCGGCGTTGATTCACGCGCGACGTGCCGACATCGCGAGCAGCTCTTCCACCTGCGCGTCGGACACCGCATCGAACGCGTCGTAGTGCGCCCCGACGGCGTGGAACGGCTCGGGTCGCTCAGGGCATACGAGCTCGTCGACTTCGCGCTCGAGGAGCTCGCACGTCGACGCCGCGCCGACCGGAACCGCCAAGATCAAGCGCTTGGGATTCCCCGCGCGCAGCGCGAGAAGGCACGCGAGCGCGGTCGATCCCGTTGCGAGCCCATCGTCGACGAGGACCACCGTGCGGCCCTTCACTCGAAGCGGCGGACGGCCGATCCGCAGGCGCGCTTCGCGCTCGCCGGCTTCGCGTCGCTTGCGCTCGATGGCCTCGCGAAGCCATTCGGCGCCGAGTTGCAGCGCGTCCGGCGCCTCGCGATGGAGCACCACCGTTCCATCGGCCGTCACCGCCGCGACCGCGAGCTCCTCCTGCCACGGCGCGCCGATCTTCTTCGCCACGATCACGTCGAGTTCCGCGTCGAGCGCACGCGCAACCTGTGCGGCGACCGGAACTCCACCGCGCGGAATGCCGAGCACGAGCACGTCGCGCTCGCGGATGTGCCGCAGGGTTTTCGCGAGTTCTTTTCCGGCGTGCTCACGGTCTCGATAGCGCACGGGCCGATGCTCCAAACGCTGAGGAGTGTGCCGTTCGCGCAGCGGGTTCGCGCTCGGCCGATGTGGGTAGCTGGCGCGCGCCGCACGGCACGCGTTAGCTTGCGCGCGTGAACGACCAAGCCCTTCACGGCGTCCTGCGAGAGCGCTTTGGCCACGCCGAGCTGCGCGGGCCGCAGCACGAGGTCATCGATGCGGTGCTCGCGGGCCGCGACGTCCTGCTCACGATGCCCACGGGCGGCGGAAAGTCGCTGTGCTACCAGTTGCCGGCGCTGTTGCTCGACGGGTTGACGCTCGTCGTGAGCCCGCTGATCGCCCTGATGCAGGACCAGGTCGACGCGCTGCGTGCGAAGCAGATCCCCGCGGCCTTCGTGAACTCGTCGCAGAGCGCCGGCGAGCGGCGCGAGCGGCTCGCAGCGGCGGCGCGCGGGCAGTTGAAGCTGCTCTACGTCACGCCCGAACGCTTCCGCAGCGCCGATTTTCGCGAGGCGTTGCCGGAGCTGCGCATCGTGCGCCTCGCGGTCGACGAAGCGCACTGCGTGAGCCAGTGGGGGCACGATTTCCGGCCCGATTACTCGCGGCTTGCCGAATACCGCGCGCGCCTGGGCAACCCGCCGACGATCGCCTTGACGGCGACCGCGACGCCGCGCGTGGCGGAAGACATCGTCGAGTCGCTCGCGCTGCGCGAACCGCTGATCGTGCGGCTCGGCATCGAACGACCGGAGCTGTTCCTCGCCGCGACGCGCATCGAGCTCGCCGAGGAGAAGTTGCCCTTGCTCGCCGAACGGGTGCGCCAGATCGAAGGGCCGGGAATCGTGTACTCGACGTTGATCCGCGACCTCGAGGAGCTGCACGTCGAGCTCAAGCGCCGCGGCATCCACAGCCTCGTGTACCACGGCAAATTGTCGCCGCAGGAGCGACGCTCGATGCAGGCGCGCTTTCTCGAGAGCCGCGACGAGGTCGTGCTGGCGACGAACGCGTTCGGCATGGGCGTCGACAAGCCCGACATCCGTTTCGTGCTGCACGCGCAACTGCCGCGCACGCTCGAGCAGTGGACGCAGGAGGTCGGACGCGCGGGCCGCGACGGCCAGCCTTCGTGGTGCGAGGTCGTGTACTTCGAGGAGGACCTCGCGATCCAGCAGAACTTCATCGAGTGGGCGAACCCGTCGCGCGAATACTTGCTGCACGTCTACGAGACCCTGCGCGGGTGGGGCGAGCGCGTGCAGACGAAGGAGCTCGACGATTTGCGCGACGAGCTGCTCATCAAGAACCGCGCGGACAACCGCGTGTCGATCTGCCTGAAGTGGCTCGAGGTGCTGGGGATCACCGAGGGCTCGTTCGAAGCGCACGATCTGCGCGTGGTGCGCGAGCTCGAGCCCGACGAGCTGCCCGAGTCGGTCGGAAGCCCCGAGAAGCGCCGCGCCGATCTCGAGGGCCTGCTCTCCATGGTGCGCTTCGCCGGGATGGCCGAGGAGTGCCGCCGAGTGCTGATCGCGCGCCATTTCGGCCTCGAGGACCCGCCGACGCCGTGCGGCGCCTGCGACGTCTGCACGGACGCCGCTGCGTGGCGCGAAGCGCGGTTTGCGCCGCGAAATCAAACCTCTCGAGCCTCTCGCGAAGAGCACGGCTGGCGTCGCGGCGACTGGGTGCGCGTCGACGGCCGTCACCTCGGCCAAGTCGTCAAAGTCGAAGGCGAGGGCAAGCGCCAGCGCCTCACGATCGAAGCGACGGGCGACTTGCAGCGCCGCACCGTCGACCCGCGCCGTCAGCGCGTTGAGCGCGTCGACTGATCCGGCGGTCGCGGGAGCTTCGCGAGCGGCACGCGCACGAAACGTGGGCGGTAGAGCGAAGCGTCGGCGAAGATCTGGCCGAAGTCGGTCGAGTTGACGGCGTAGCTGATCAGCAGTTCGCCCGGGCGCGAGAGGTGGGCGTGGCCTTTCGACGCGTAGACGAGCAGGCGGCCGTCGTTCGCGGGCTCGGGCGCTTCGAAGAGCGCGCTGGGGGCGGACCAAGGTCCGGTGGGCGAGTTCGCGGTGCGTGCGAGCGTGCGCCGGCCGAGCATCGGCTCGCCGTGCACGAGCACGAGCGCATCGCGGCCGTCCAGTTCGACGCGTTGCACGGTGAATTCGTCGGGGACGCCGCGCAGGAGCTCTCGCGCGGCGCGCGCTTCGCGAGTCCACGCGCCGCCGTCGAAGAACTCCCAGCTCTCGGGCCGGTCGAGCGCGGCTTCGGGACAGCGCGCGAGCAGCAAGCCGCGATCGCGGTCCTCGAACGTGCGCACGCCGAACACATAGAGCGTGCGCGCTTCGAGATCGGACCGATCCGCGGGCCACGTGACCACGGCCGCGCCCCAGTCGTCGCTGCGCCGCGGCGCTTCGCCGTGCCGCGGCAACGACTCGACGAGCGGGTGGACTCGTAGCGTCGCGCGCCACTCGTGCGGCGCGTCGGCGGGGTTCTCGACGCTCACGATCTGTCCGCCGAGGCGCCGAAAGTTCCACATTCCCTCGGGATTTCCGGCCGGTCCGAACACGGACGCGAAGAGCACGAGGCGAGCGTCGCCCCGGTCGCTCCGCACGAGCGCGCCGTCGCCCATCAGCCAGCACCACGCGTCCGCGGGCCAGTCTGAGCTCGACGGCGCGGCCCACGCGACGCGCGGCACTCCGTCGTGCGCCTGCTCGGCGGCGAACTCGAGGGTCTCCGGCGCGGCGCCGCGCTTCGGGGTCGCATGCCACGCGATGGCGCCGCGCACGAACTTCGACTCGCCGCCGACCCGCGCGCCTTCGCGCACCGGGCCCACGATCGAGTCGCCGAAGAGCCACAGCGTGCGCCCGCCGCCGATCTCGAGCGCGTGGGCGATGTCGCCGCCGTTCCAGCCGTTCGTGCGCTCGAAAGATGCTTCCCACGGCGCATCGCTCAGCGGCGCCTCGAAGCTCGCCGGCGACGAACACGCAGCGAGTGCGCCAGCCGCGAGAGCATGAAGCCACTTCACGGCGCCGAGCGTAGCTCGCGTTCGTGCGCGCGGGAATTGCGGCCGGCGCGCGGACGGCGCATCCTCTCGACATGAACGGCAAGCTTCGCGCGCTCGCGTTCTTGGCGCTCGCTTCGAGCGTCGCGTGGCTGGCGTGGCGCGCGGCTGAGCCAGCCGGCGACGCGGCGGCGCGGAATTCTTCCGCACGGCCGGTCGCGTCGAAGGCGCCGGTCGATCTCGAGCTCGGCGTCGCCCGCGACGCCGCGCTGCCAGCCGAGACTCAGCGCTCGTCGACGTCTCCGCCGTCTCCGCCAGCCCCCGCGCCGCAAGCGATGGAGCTGCGCGGCGTGGTGCACGACAAGGCGACGGGCGAGCCACTGTTCGACTTCCAGATCGGTGCGTGGGTGAAGACTCTCGGAGGCGGATCTCGTGTGCCGGGCACGCGCACCGACGAGCGTGGACGCTTCTCCTTCGGTCCTCGAAGCCTCGACAGCGAGGCGCAGGAGATCGTGCTGAACTTGACCGACCATCCGTCGATCCGCCGACGCAACGTGGACGACAGGCGACGCGTCAAGCGCGCGGCAGCGGAAGCGCCGTTCGAGCTTCCCCTTCGCATCGACTTCGCCGTCGGGCCGACGGTCGCCTTCGAACTGGTTTTCCCGGACAAGATGACGCCGTCCGACTTCCACGTGGGCCTGTACGGCGGCCCGCCGCCGCCCCATTCGTGGGCGCGTCCGGAGCTGGAAGCCGAGCTGCGCGCGGCGCTCGACTTCGGACCGCATCCCGGCCGGCCGTGGGTGCGCTTTGGCGAGCCGACGCACCAACTCGATCGCGCGTGGATCGAAGTGCGCTCGAAGGACAAGCGCTGGCGCGGCGGTGCGTGGCTCACGCAACTCGTCGGCGTCGTCGAGAAGCCGCTCGTCATCAAGCTCGAGGCTTCGACGCGCTTGACGGGTCGCTTCACGTGGCCGGCCGACGTGGAAGTGGACCACGTTCAGAACCTTCGGCTCGCCGCACTTCGCTCGGGCGAGCCCCTCGGTTCGCCGATGCACGGTTCCGCCGGCAGCGACGGCGAGTTCAAGTTCGAGTTCCTGACCCCGGGTCGTTATCGACTGTGGACGAACGATGCGCACTGGAAGCGCTTCGAGCTCGAGTTCGACTTGGCTGCGGGCGACAACGACCTCGGCGTCCACGCGCTCACCCCGCGGCGCGTCGTGGGTCCGCTCCGCGTCGTGATCCGCAGCAAGAGCGGCCGCTTCGACGGCGCGTGCCACGTGAGCCTCTCGGACACGCCGCTCTCGCACGACGCGCCCTTCGATCACTCGATCGACTTCGAGCCCGTCGTCGAGGGCGACGAGTCGAGCGAGCGCGTCGCCGAGTGGGAGTTCGAGGACGTCACCGAGGGCGACTGGTTCCTCTACGTGCACTGCCACAACGGCTTCGAGTTCCCCGAGTCGGTGACGGTCGTGCGCGCGGAGCTCGCGCTCGTCGAGATCGTGCTCGACGACCCATCGATGGACGTGCGCGTCGAGATCGTCGAGGAGGGCAGCGGGCAGCCGTGCACCGAGGCCGAGTTCGCGTGGGAGTGCGGCAACGAGAGCGAGACGGAGAGAGGCGCGACGGTGAAGCTCTCGCACCTGCCCGACACGCCCGAGCGCTTCACGTGGATCGCGTGGGCGCCCGGCCGGCAGCTCGCGCTCGGCACGGGGCTCGACTTCGAGCGCACCGTGCGCGCCGACGGCGGCGTCGAGCTCGCCGGCCGCATCGCGCTCGCGCCGGGCTTTTCGCGCCGCATCCGCGTTCGCACGCGCGGCGACGGCGCCCCGGTCGAAGGCGTCGAGATCCTGTGCGACGGCGAGCTCGCCGGCGTCAGCGGCGCCGACGGCACGTTCGTCCTGCGCCGCGAGACCGAGCCCGAGCGCATCGCCCTCCGCAAGCCGGGCTGGATCCACCTCTCGACTCGCGACCTCGACTCGCGAACCGGCCGCTACTCGAGCGAAGCCGAGCTCTACGCGCACATGGAGCTCGAGCACCGCTGACTTCGACCGTCGCGCGGCGCTCGGAACCGAGGCGCGGTCCGCGTCCGCGGCTCGACGGAGCCCATGCCCCGATGCGTCGCTGGCCGTATCGAAAACGCCCTCAGCGGCACGGGCCGGTAAGTTGTCCAGATGGAGCGCTAGAGGTATATTGAATGCCCTCATCGCGTCGGCAATGGCAACCAGAATTGCCGTTGTGCACTCAGAGGGGCATGATAAGTACCTCTAGGAGCGCAGATTGGCAACCGCGAAGCCCACCGACTTCTTCGCTCGGCACCCGGTCTTCCGGTTCGACGAGTTCCGCGAGGCGCACCTGTCTTCGGGCCGGCGTAGCCCGCAGACCACGGCGTCGGTGCTCAAGCAGCACGTGGCCGCGGGGAACCTGCTCAACGTGCGCCGCGGGATCTACGCGCGTGTCTCGGAAGGCGCCGACGCCGCGACGTTCCGGGTCGACCCCTATCTCGTGGCGAGCCGCCTCACTCCGGATGCCGTGATCGCCTTCCACAGCGCGCTGCAGCTCCTCGGCAAAGCGCATTCACAGTCGCAGCGGCTTACATACCTCAGCGCACACCGCGCGAAGCCATTCGCCTTCCAAGGCACCGAGTTCGTCGCCGTCCTCGTGCCCGCCGCCTTGCGCAAGTTGCCCGAGTTCGGCGGAGGACTGCGTGAAGAACGACGCCACGGGCTAGCCGTGCGGGTTACCGGATACGAGCGCACCTTGGTCGACGTCCTTCATGCCCCCGAGCACGGCGGAAGCTGGGAGGAAATCTGGCGCTCGCTCGAGGCGATCGAGTTTGTCGATCTCGACTTCGTCGTCGAGTACACGCTGCGGCTCGGGTCCGCTCTTACCGTAGCCCGCGTCGGCTTCTTCCTGGAGCAACACAAGGACGAACTGCTCGTGGAGCCCCGGCACCTGCAAGCCCTGCACGCACGCGCGCCAGCGCAACCCCGGTACCTCGAGCGACGAAACCGCAAGGGTGGCAAGTTGCTCCCGCGCTGGAACTTGATCGTCCCGGAGCAGGTGCTCACGCGCTCGTGGGAAGACGTCGGATGAAGTTCGGCGCCGAAGAGATCCAGGAGACCGCTGCCGCGCTCGGCTTTCGTCCCGATTCGCTGGAGAAGGCTTTTCGACTGCTCAGCCTGCTGGAGACGCTGCGCTCGAACGCGTTTCTTCGTCCGCGTGTCGCCCTCAAGGGTGGAACGGCGCTGAACCTCTTTCTCTTCGACGTGCCGCGACTGTCCGTGGACATCGATCTCAACTACGTCGGCGCCCGAGACCGAGCCACCATGCTCGCCGACAAGCCGAAGATGGAGCAAGCGGTTCAAGCGGTCTGCGCGCGCGAGTGGCTGACCGTCAAGCGCATGCCGAGCGAGCACGCCGGTGGCAAATGGCGCCTGTCCTTCGTGAACACCGCCGGCTCGACCGACAAGCTCGAGGTCGACCTGAACTTCATGCTGCGTGTGCCGCTCTGGCCCGTGACCACGCTGGATTCGAAGAGGTTGGGGCCCGCCGTGGCGAAGGAGATCGTCGTCGTGGATCGCCACGAGCTCGCCGCGGGCAAGCTCGCCGCGCTCTGCTCACGGAACGCGAGCCGCGACATCTTCGATGCGCGCGAGCTGCTGCGTCGCGGCGACCTCGACCGCGGCAAGCTGCGCCTCGCGTTTGTCGTGTACGGAGGCCTGAATCGTCGGGACTGGAGGACCGTGCGCATCGACGACATCGCGGCCAACGCCTCCGAGTTCAAGCGCGAGCTGGTCCCCATGCTGCGCGCGGGTGTCCGCCCGCTCGACGCGGAGATCCCGTCTTGGTCGGAGGCTCTGGTTCGTGAGACCCGCGAACTCATGACCGCAGTGCTCCCTCTCGACCCGCACGAGCGTGAGTTCCTCGAACGCCTGAACGGCGTGGGGGAGATCGCGCCCGAACTCCTGACTGCGGAGCCCGCGATGCAGGGGATCATCCGGCGCCACCCCGGCCTCGAGTGGAAGGCGCTGAACGTGAAAAAGCGCCTCGGCGCCGCCGCTGGTGACGAGGAAGCGACCGAGTAGTGAGCCTGAGCGCTTCACGTGGATCGCGTGGGCGCCCGGTCGGCAATTCCCGCTCGCCGCGTGGCTCAAACTCGCGCGCACCGTGTGCGCAACCTCGACGCGCGAACCGGCCGCTACACCGGTGGCGGCGAGCTCGACGCGCACATGGAACTCGAGCACCCGTGACCCGATCGGGCGCGCTAGGCTTCGAGCGCCTTCCATGACGTTTCACTCGACACGCTGGTCGCTCGTCAGTGCGGCTGCGCGCTGGAAACCCGGTGAGGAGAACGATCCCGCGGCGCGGGAGGCGCTCGAGATGCTCTGCGCGGCGTACTGGAAGCCGCTGCATGCGTACGCGCGGCGCCGCGCGGATTCCGAGGAGAACGCGCGCGACCTGCTGCAGAGCTTTTTCGTTCACGTGCTCGAAAAGGGCGTGTTTGCGGCGCCGCAGCCCGATCGCGGCCGGTTCCGCGCGTTCCTCACGGCGTCGCTGCGCAACTTCATGACGAACGAGGTTCGGAGCGGACGCGCGAGCAAGCGCGGCGGCGGCGCGCGGGTTCTGTCGCTCGAGAGCGCGCTCGCGAGCGAGGGCACGTTGCGTCTCGCCGACCTCGCGAGCCACGACGACACGCCGGAACGCGCCTTCGATCGCGCCTGGGCGTTGGCGGTGCTCGAGCGTGCGCTCGAGCGGCTCGCGCGCGAGCAGGAGAGCGCGGGAAAAGCTGCGGCGTTTCGCCGGCTCCGTCCGCTGCTGACCCAGCAAGCGGCCGAACCGCCGCTACGCGTGCTCGCCGAGGAACTCGGCACGACCGAGGGCGCGCTCAAGGTCGCGTTGCACCGGCTGCGACAACGCTACGGCGAGCTGCTGCGCGAGGAAGTGGCCGGCACGCTCAGCGATCCGGCCGAGGTCGACGACGAGTTGCGCGCGTTGTTCGCGGCGCTCGCCCCGTGAGACGGGACCGGTGAAGTCGGCCGATGACGTCGGCCCGTGAGCTCGTCCCGACAGTTTCGCGCGCCGGTCTGTAACCTGCCGCGACGGGCGGTGTGACGAGTTCATGACGACCTCCAACTGCTCCACCTGCGGTCGCGCGCTCGCCACGGCCGACGAGCCCTGCCCGTACTGCTTGCTCGAGCTCGGACTCGCCCTGCCGCCGACGCACCGCCACTCGACGGGCGCGCCGCGTGCGAGCCGCTTCACGCTCCCCGATCCGGCGGAACTCGCGGAGCTCTTCCCGGGGCTCGAGATCCTCGAGCTGCTCGGACAGGGCGGCATGGGTGCGGTCTACAAGGTGCGCCAGCGCAAGCTCGACCGCCTCGTCGCGCTGAAGGTGCTTCCGCCCGAGACACGCGGCGATCCGACGTTCGCGCGCCGCTTCCTGCGCGAAGCGCGCGCGATGGCGGTGCTCTCGCACGAGAACGTCGTCGCCGTCCACGACTTCGGCGAGACCGCGGGCGTTTGCTGGCTGCTGATGGAGCACGTCGACGGTCCGAACCTGCGCCAGTTGCTCGAGCGCGGCGAATTGACTCCGCGCGACGCGTTGCGGCTGGTGCCGCCGCTGTGCGACGCGCTGCAGCACGCGCACGACCTCGGCATCGTGCACCGCGACATCAAGCCGGAGAACGTGCTCCTCGCGCGCGACGGAACGCCGAAGATCGCGGACTTCGGCCTGGCGAAGCTCGCGCTCGAGAAGGACTCGAACCTCACGGCGCCCGAGCAAGTGATGGGGACGCCGCATTACATGGCGCCCGAGCAGATGCGCGGCAGCCGCGACGTCGACCACCGCGCGGACATCTACTCGCTCGGCGTCGTCGTGTACGAAATGCTCACCGGAGCGCTGCCTGTGGGGCGCTTTCAGTTGCCGAGCCGCAAGGCGGATCTCGATGCGCGCATCGACGAGATCGTGCTGCGCGCGCTCGAGCACGAGCCGGAGCGGCGCTACCAGCACGCCCAGGACGTGAAGAGCGAATTGCAGGGGCTCGACGCGGGCCCGGCCAGTTCGCGAGCGAACTCGACAACTGTCGAGCCCGAACGCGCGCGCACGTCGAGCGTGGCGGCGCCGTGGATGTCCGTTCCGAGTCGTGCTTCGTTGCGGGAAGTCTTGATCCCGTACGCGTGTCTGTGGGCGGTGGGCTACCTCGCGTTGAGGATGGACGTGAGCGAGCCCCTTCAGGCCTTGCTGGCAACGCTGTTCGTGGCCGCGGGGACGCCCTACCTCGCTTGGCGTTGGTGGACCGGTCGGGGGCAGCGTCGCGGACACGCGCTCAGCTACGGACTCGGCGCCGTCCTGGCGACGAGCTTCGCGACGCTCGCCGCGCCGGAGGCGACGGAGAATCTTCTCTTCCGTCTCCTGCCCGGCGACGGCTTCGATCCGAGCGCCGATCCGATGTTCCTGCGCATCCTCGCCTTCGCGATTGCGGGCGCCTTGCTCGTCGCGGCTCTGCGCGCGCGCCGAAAGATCGGCGTCCTGTCCTGGAAGCACTTCACGAACTTCGCCTTCGACTTGCTCATCGTGCTCGCGGCTCTCGCCGCGATTCCCGTCACGATCGGCTTTGTCGTCGACCTCAACCCGGACCGCAGTGGAGTGCACCTGGCCATGCCGCTGTTCTCCGTCGGCTTCGCGTGCGACCTCGTGGAGCGCCGGCTCCGGCCGCTCGAACGCGCCGTCGCCTCGCGTCCGCAACGCGCGAGTTCGGCGGAGTTCGACTCGCCTGGGTAATCTGTGGCGCCTCGCACGACGCTCTGTCGTGAAGCGCCCCGTTTCGCAGGTCGAGCTCGCACCCACTCCATGCACACCTTGTCGCCGCTCTCGTGCCTCTTCGCCGCGCTCGCGCTCGGCGCCGCCGCCTCCGCG
>CALFYL010000372.1 GCA_937952135.1 uncultured Planctomycetia bacterium | reverse complement strand
TCATCGCTCTCGCGGCGCCCGCAGCGGGTCCCACAGGGCCGCGCGCTCGGCGTCGAGCTCGCGCGTCGCGCGGCGTTTGCCGACGGCGAGGCTGCGCATCTGGAAGCGTTGGATGAAGTTCACGAGCTCGCGGTCGTCGAGCTGCTTCGCGCCGCGCAGCCAGGCGTCGATCCAACCCCACAGCATCGTCGCGCCGCCGATCACGAACGGCCGGTGCGACATGCGGAAGAGCGCGCTCGCGGCCATGAACGGGAGACCCGTGCCCATGAAGTACTGCCCGGCGCCGTGGCGCATGCGGCCGGTCAGGATACCCTTGTGGCTCGAGCCCATCGGCCGCAGGTGTTCGAAGCGCAGCTCGGGATCGTCCCAACTGCAGGCGATCCAGCCGAGGTGGCGGCAGCGGTGGCAGTCGATGCCGTCCCACATGACCTCGCGCTCGAAGCCGCCGATCTGCTCGAAGCACGTGCGCCGGTAGAGCTTCGTCATGCCGACGCTCATCTCGTCGCCGCAGCCTTCGCTGACGAGCTTTCCGCGGGCCGTGAAGTAGGGCTTTCCGCTGCACGTGCCGAGGCGCGGCTCGGCGCGCATGCGGGAGATCAACAGCTCGAAGTAGCGCGGCGGCAACTCGAGGTCGAGGTCGAGCTTGCAGAGGAACTCGTAGCGCTCGGGATGCGAAGCGTCGTAGCCGGCGTAGAACGCGTCGATCACTCCGGGGCCGACGCTCCGCCGACCGCGGTCCTCGCGGCGCAGCACCTGGATCCACGGGTGCTTCGCCGCGTACTCCGCGAGCAGCGCCGGCGTCTCGTCGCTCGATCCGTCGTCGACGATCACCCAGCGCGTCGGCCGCAGCGTCTGCGCGACCATGCTGTCGAGCGTGCGGCGCGCGTACGCGGCTTCGTCGCGGCACGGCGTGACGATCAAGAGCGTGGGTGCGTTCGCGGCGTTGCTCACACGCTCACCTTGTGCTCGCGGCACCACGAAACGAGCGCGAAAAGCGCCCACACGCGCGACCAATACAGACCGGGAGCGCCGTCCCTGAAGGCGCGCCACAACTTGGCGACGGCGGCGGGCTCGAGGCCGGCGGCCGAGCACGCGGCGGCGTCGGAGAGCACGGCGTCGATCGATCCGGCGAGCTCGTTGCGGCACCAGCGGTCGAAGGGCATCTCGAAGCCGGACTTCGGGCGCTCGAACAGCGCCGGATCGAGCCCGACGAGCCCGGCGTCGCGCAAGGCCTGCTTGCGGCCGAGCGGTCGGAAGCGCGCTTCCGACTCGTAGCTTGCAACGAGCTCGACCAGCTCGAAGTCGAGCAGCGGCAAACGCACTTCGATCGAGGCCGCCATGCCGGCCGCGTCCGTGTCGCGGAGCAGGCGCTCGCCGAGGAAGCCGCTCAGCTCGAGCAGGCTCACCGCGTGCAAGTCCTCCGCACCCTCGCAGAGCGCGTCGAGCTCGGCGCGGCGCGCGTTCGGCAGGCCCCAGCGCACGTCGGCGCGCTCGATCGCGGGGCGCAATTCCCGCTGGAAATCCCGCGAAAACAGGGCGTACGCGACCTGGTAGAGCGGCACGAGCTCGCCGTCCGTGTCGAGCGCGTCGCCGAGCTTGCCCCAGCGCGTCTGGGGCTTGAAACCGCTCGCCGATCCTCCGCGCGCCGCGTTGAACGCCTTCGCGGCGCCGCTTCGCACCGCGCGCGGCACGTGCGCGAGCTTGCGACCGAGCTTGCGGCCGCGAGGCACTTGCCGGTAGCTCGCGTAGCCGCCGAAGAGCTCGTCGCCGCCGGCGCCGGACAGCGCGACCACGACGCCGGCGTCGCGCACCGCGCGGCTCACCACGTAGCTGTTCACTCCGTCGAAGGTGGGCTGGTCGAGCGCGCGCAGCGCCGTCTCGATCGACGCGAGGAACTTCTCGCCGCTGACGCGAAGCTCCGAGTGTTCCGTCCCGAGCGCCTTGGCGACCGCACGCGCGTGCGGCGACTCGTCGAACTGCGCGACATCGAAGGCGATGTTGAACGTCCGCACGCGGCCTTGCCCGGCGCGCACGGCGAGGTTCGCCACGGCGCTCGAGTCGATGCCGCCCGAGAGGAACACGCCCAGCGGAACGTCGCTCACGAGCTGCGAACGCACCGATTCTTCGAGTTTGGCCGACAATTCCTCGCGCGCCAGCTTCTTCGCTCCGGAGCTCGGCAGCGACCAGAAGCGCCGCGGCTCGACGCGCGGCCGCGCGAGGTCGACCACGGCGAAGGTCCCCGCCGGAAGCTCGCGAACGCCTTCGACGATGCTCTGCGGGCCGTACACATAGCCGCTCCACAGGTACGTCGCGAGGGCGTCCGGCGACACGCGGCGCTCGACCCGCTCCGTCGCGAGCAGCGCGCGCACCTCGGATGCGAACAGCAGCGCGTCGCCGCCGCTCGTCGGCGCGTAGTACAGCGGCTTCTCGCCGAGCCGATCGCGCGCGAGCAGCACGCAGCGCTGCCGCGCGTCGTACAGCGCGATCGCGAACATGCCGCGCAGACGCTTGAGGCACTCGACACCCCAGCGCGAGTACGCGCGCAACAGAACCTCGGTGTCCGATCGGGTGCGGAACGGCGCGCCGTCGCGCTCGAGCTCCGCGCGCAGCTCGCGGTAGTTGTAGATCTCGCCGTTGAAGCACAGCACGTTCCCGCTGGGCTCCTCGCGCATCGGCTGCGCGGCGTCCGCGGACAGGTCGATGATGGCGAGGCGGCGGTGCGCGAAGTGCGCGCGCGGCTCGACCGGGCTCGCGCTCGAACTCCAGACGCCGGCGCCGTCGGGGCCGCGGTGCGCGAGCGCGCTCGACGCGCGCTCGACGGCTTGGACGACGCGTTCGTCGACGCGTCCGATCGCTCCAGCGATTCCGCACATGCTGGGGTCAGGCGCGGGTGCGCGGCTCGAGGGGGCGTTCGAGCGACGGAGTGCGGCGGGGGAGGTGCGAGGCGGGCATGCGGGGCGAGCTTGCGCGGTGGCGGCGGCGTGCGGGTTGCCTTTTTCGGCCGGCGCGGCGCCGGATCCGCGTGCGCTAGTGAAGCGCGCCGCGAGACCGACTTCGAGGGGCAGCGCCCGACATCCGGCCGCGGAGGCGGGCGCGGCATGACCGAGCCGTCAGGTCCGCGCCTGTGCGGCAGCCTCGCGCGCGGCCGGCCGCGAAGTTTCTTCGCTGCCGCCGCCGCGCTTGGAGGCCGGCGCCGCGGGCGGATATCGTCTGCGGCGAGCCGGCGTGCCGCGCGAGATCCCCCGCGTGGGCGATCGGACGCCGCCGCCGCGAGCCCTGCTCGGCCTTCCCACCGACCTGGCGCCCGCTCCGTGTTTCCGCCGCGCGACGCACGCCTCGAAGCGCCTCCCTTTCGACCCTCCGCGCCCTCCAACCGGCTCGGCCCGCGAGCCGATGAAGCCGTCGCGCCGCGCCCCGTTCCCCGCTCGCCCCGATCGCGCTCGCCCCGCCTGCGCTCGCCCCTCCGAGATGTCGCAACCCCTTCCGTACGAGCCCTCGCCGACCGACATCGCGGTCGTCGGCATGGCCTGCCATCTGCCGGACGCACCGGCGCCCCGCGTGTTCTGGCGCAACCTGTGCAACGGCGTCGAGTCGGTGCGCACGTTCACCGACGAGGAGTTGCAGGCGAACGGTGTCGAGCCCGCGCTGCTGCGGCGCTCGAACTACGTGCGCTCCGGCGTCGTGCTCGACGGCATGGAAGAGTTCGACGCGCCGTTCTTCGGGTTCTCTCCGAAGGACGCGGCGATCCTCGATCCGCAGCACCGCCACTTCCTCGAGTGCTGCTGGGAGGCGCTCGAGGACGCGGGCCACACGCCCGAGGGCTTCAAGGGACCGATCGGCGTGTTCGGCGGCTCGGGCATGGCCGCGTACATGGCCTTCAACGTGCTCACGAACCGCGAGTTGCTCGAGAGCGTCGGCTTGTTCCTGCTGCGCCACACGGGCAACGACAAGGACTTCCTCACGACGCGCGTCTCGTACAACTTCGATCTCCGCGGACCGAGCGTGAACGTGCAGACCGCGTGTTCGACCTCGCTCGTCGCGGTGCACCTCGCTTGCCAGAGCCTGCTCAGCGGCGAGTGCGACCTCGCGCTCGCGGGCGGCGTGACGGTGCAGCTCCCGCACCGCATCGGGTACCTCTACCACGAGAACGAGATCCTCGCGCCCGACGGGCATTGCCGGCCGTTCGAGGCGCGCTCGCGCGGCACGATCTTCGGCAGCGGCGCGGGCGTGGTGGTGCTGCGGCGCATGAGCGAGGCGCTCGAGGACCGCGACCACGTCTACGCGGTGATTCGCGGGACGGCGATCAACAACGACGGCGCGCGCAAGGTCGGCTACCTCGCGCCGAGCGTCGACGGGCAAGCGGCGGCCATCGCGGAAGCGCTGCGCATCAGCGGCGTCGATCCGCGCTCGATCGGCTACGTCGAAGCGCACGGCACGGCGACGGCGGTCGGCGACCCGATCGAAGTCGCGGCGCTGACGCGCGCGTTCCGCACCGAAGCGGACGGGCGGCAGTTTTGCGGGCTCGGATCGGTGAAGAGCAACATCGGGCACCTCGACACGGCCGCGGGCGTGGTGAGCCTGATCAAGGTCGCGCTCGCGCTGAAGCACGCGAAGGTGCCGCCGACGCTGCACTACGAGCGCCCGAACCCGAACATCGACTTCGAGAGCTCGCCTTTCTTCGTCGACGGCGCGCTGCGCGAGTGGAAGCGCGGCGCCGAGCCGCGGCGCGCGGGCGTGAACTCGCTCGGCGTCGGCGGGACGAACGCGCACGCGATCCTCGAAGAGGCGCCGTCGAGCGCGCCGGTGGCGGCGCCGCGCGAGCCGCAGTTGCTGGTCCTGTCCGCGCGCACCGACACGGCGCTCGCGGCGGCGGCGGCGAACTTGAAGGCGCACTTGGAAGCGGAGCCCGAACTCGACTTGTTCGACGTCGCGTGGACCCTGCAGGTGGGCCGCAAGGGCTTCGCGAAGCGGCGCGCGATCGTGTGCCGCGATCGAGCGGACGCGTTGGAGAAGCTCGGCGCGGCGGCGAATTCGACGACGGCGGCGGCGACGGCGCCCTCGCTAGTGTTCCTGCTCCCCGGCGGCGGCGCGCAGTACCCGGCGATGGGCCGCGATCTGTTTCACAGCGAGCCCGTGTACCGCGAGGAAGTCGAGCGCTGCCTCGCGTGGCTCGCTCCGAACGTGCGCGAGCCGCTCGAGAAGCTGCTCAACCCGGACGCGAACGCGTCGGAGGAGTCCGCGAAGTTGTTCGAGCGCCCCGCGCTGCAACTTCCGGCGTTGTTCATTACCGAGTACGCGCTGGCGAAGCTGTGGATGTCCTGGGGGCTGCAGCCGACCGCGCTGCTCGGCCACAGCATGGGCGAGAACACCGCGGCCTGCATCGCGGGCGTGATGAGCCCGCGCGATGCACTCGGGCTCGTGGCGCTGCGCGGCGAGCTGTTCGAACGCGCGCCCGCGGGCGGCATGGTGAGCGTCGAGCTCGCGCCGGAGGAGCTGGCGCCGCTGCTCGGCCCCGAGCTGTCGCTCGGCGTCGTCAACGGGCCCAAGTTGTGCGTTGCGTCGGGTCCGACGCACGCGCTCGAAGCGCTGCAAGACGAGCTCCGACGCCGCGGCGTCGAGTTCCGCCGCATCCACATCTCGATCGCGGCGCACTCGGCGCTCGTCGAAGGCGTTCTGCCGGAGTTCACGGCGTACCTGCGGCGCATTCAGCTCTCTCCGCCGCAGATTCCGATCGTCTCGAACCTCACGGGCAACTGGCTCAGCGACGAGGAAGCGACGAGTCCCGAGTACTGGGCGCGGCACCTGCGGAGCACGGTGCAGTTCGCGAAGGGCGTCGAAACGGTGCTCGCGGGCGGCGAGCGGATGCTGCTCGAGGTCGGTCCCGGCAACACGCTGAGCTCGCTCGTGCGCCTGCAGTGCAGCCCCGCGGCCGCGCGCAACGTCGCGTCGTCGCTGCGCCACCGCGACGAGCAGGTTTCCGACGTCGAATTCGCGCTCGGCGTGATCGGCAAGCTGTGGTGCGCCGGCCTCGCGATCGATTGGCGCGCCGTCGCCGGCGGCCAGGGCGCGCGGCGCGTTCCGCTGCCGACCTATCCGTTCGAGCGCCAGCGCCACTGGATCGAACCGACGGCCGTGCAGGCGCTCGCGGCGGCGCCGAGCCTCGTCAAGGAGCCCGATGTCGCGCGCTGGTTCTACGAGCCGCGCTGGAAGGTCGTGGACGAACCCGGCGACTCGGGCGCGCAAGCCGTGGGCGAGCGCTGGCTCGTGTTCGCGCAGGTCGAAGGCGCCGGCGACATGCTGGCGCACCGCCTGTCGGAGCGCGGCGCGAGCGTCGTGATCGTGCACCCGAGCGATCAGTTCACGCGCCTCGCGCCCGACCACTTCACGATCGTTCCGCAGGAGCGCGAGCACTACACGCAACTGCTCGAGCAGCTCGCGAGCGAGGACCGGCTGCCGACGCGCATCGCGCACACCTGGCTCGTCACGGGCGATGAGTCGACGGCGGTCACGACGACGTTCTTCCACTGGTCGCTCGAGCACGGCTTCTACAGCGTGCTGTTCCTGGCGCAGGCGCTCGGCGCGCTCACGCTCGACCAGCCGCTGCACATCGACGTCGTGTCGAACGGCATGCAGCGCGTGGACGACGAGCCGTTGCGCTACCCGGCGAAGTCGACCGTGCTCGGCGTGTGCCGCGTCCTTCCGCGCGAGTTGCCGGGAGTCACGTGCGCGAGCATCGACATCGTGCTGCCCCAGGCGCCGCGGAAGCGCGGGCGCGGCGGCGCGGATCCCGCGGCGCAGCAGCTCGTCGACCAGATCGCGAAGGTCGGCCAGAACGGCGTGTTCGCGCTGCGCGAGGGCGTCTTGCACGAACTCGAGTACGCGCGAGTGGAAGCGCCCGAGGCGCCCGCTGCGCGCGCGCTGACCGGCCTGCGCGAGCGCGGCGTGTGCCTGATCACCGGCGGCCTCGGGGGCGTCGCGCTCGTGGCGGCCGAGGAATTCGCGCGGCGCTCGAAGGCGCGCCTCGTGCTGCTCTCGCGCCGCAAGTTTCCAGCGCGCAACGAATGGGAGCGCTGGCTCGAAGAGCATCCGGCGCGCGACGCGACCTCGCGCCAGATCCGCAAGCTCCTGGCGCTCGAAGCGCTGGGTTCGGAGGTGCTCGTCGCGCGCGGCGACGTCGCGAACATCGAGGACATGCGGCGTGTCGTCGCCGAGGTCGAGCAGCGCTTCGGAGGAATCCACGCCGTGTTCCACGCGGCGGGCGCGCTCGACGACGGGCCGCTGCAGATCAAGACGCCTGCGGGTGTGGACCGCGTGTTCACGCCGAAGGTCCACGGCGCGCTGCTGCTCGACGAGCTCCTGCCCGACGCCAAGCTCGACTTCTTCGCCGTCTGCTCGTCGACGAGCGCCGTGCTCGGCCCGGCCGGACAGGTCGACTACGCGGCGGCGAATGCGTTCCTCGACGCGTTCGCGGAGCACCGCACGTCGCGCGGAGCGGGTCGGACGATCTCGATCGCGTGGGGCGTGTGGAACCAGGTCGGCATGACGGCGCGCGGCGCTTCGGCAGAGCCGCAGCACGAACTCGCCGCCGCGCAAGGGCCCGCGCATCCGCTGCTCGGCCGGCGTTTCGACGCCGGTCCCGACGAGATCGTGTTCCTGTCCGAGCACTCGTGCGCGTCGCAGTGGATGCTCGACGAGCACCGCCTCGCGAACGGCGCCGCCCTGTTTCCGGGCGTCGCTTACCTGCAGTTCGCGCACAGCGCCGCGCGCGAGGGCCTGGGTTGGGACGGGGCGCTCGAGGTGCGGGACCTGAGCTTCCTCGCGCCGCTCCGCGTTCGCAACGACGAGATCCGCGAGGTGCGCGTGCGTCTCGAGCGCAGCGGCGCGGGTTGGAACGTCACGTTCTCGAGCCGCGGGGCCGACGACGCGGACGATGCGTGGCGCTTGCACGCGCAGGCGCATCTTCTGCGCGCCGAGTGCGAGCCCGAGTCGCTCAGCCTCGAGGGCGCGACCTTCAGCGGCCGCAGCCAGTCGCTCGAGTCGCAGGGCTCGCACCTGCGCTTCGGGCCGCGCTGGGCCAACGTCGACCGCGTCACCACGGCGCGCGAGCACGTGCTCGCGACACTGCAGCTCCCCGCGAAGTTCGAGAGCGATCTCGCGACGTTCTCCCTGCACCCGGCGCTGCTCGACATGGCGACCGGCATGGGGCTGGCGCTGATCGAAGGCCGCGCCGCTCGCGGCGATTTCTACGCGCCGCTCGCGTACCGCCGCGTGCGGATCTGCGGGCCCCTGCCGGCGCGCATCGTGGTTCGCGCTCAGCTGTCCGCGCGCAAGCCGGCGAACGCCGAGCTCGCGTTGTGCGACGTGCGCATCGCCGACGAGCGCGGCAAGGTGCTGCTCGAGGTCGAGGAGTTCGCGCTGCGGCGCATGGCGGACACCTCGGCGCTCGCGGGAGGCGACGAGCGCGCGCCCGCGGCGCTGCCCGACGAGGAAGGCCCGCTCGCGCGGCTGATTTCGCACGGGATCCTGCCCGAGGAGGGCGCGCAGGCGCTGGCGCGCGTGCTGTCCGGCGCCCGCAGCTCGCACGTCGTCGTTTCATCGATCCCGCTCGACGTGCTGGCGGACGAGATCGAGAAAAACGCTGCGCGGCCGGTGGCGACGCCGAGCGCGACGAGCCACGCCGCGCCGAACTTCATCGCTCCGCGCGACGAGCTCGAGCGCACGCTCGCGGGCATTTGGCAGGAGCTCCTCGGCGTCGAACGCGTCGGCGCGCAGGACAACTTCTTCGAGCTCGGCGGCTACTCGCTCGTCGCCGTGCGGCTCTTCGCGCGTGTGAAGAAGGCCTACAAGCTCGAGTACCCGATCTCGGTGCTGTTCGAAGCGCCGACGGTCGAAGCACTTGCGAGCCGCCTGCGCGAAGACCTCGGAGACGCCGCGCCGGGCGCGACCTCGAGCGGAGAGTCGAAGGACACCGCGAGCGCGAAGCCGCGCTTCGAGCTGCTCGTGCCGCTGCACGCCGGTCGTCCGCCGCAGGCGACGCCGTTCTTCCTGGTCGCCGGCATGTACGGCAACATCATGAACCTGCGGCACCTCGCGGGCCACCTGGGCGTCGATCGCCCGGTGTTCGGCATCCAAGCGCGCGGCCTCGACGGCAAGAGCCCGCCGCACGAGACCTTCGAGGCGATGGCGAGCGACTACTTGCGCGAAGTGCGCCAGGTGCAGCCGCACGGACCGTACTTGATCGGCGGATACTCGGGCGGCGGCATCACGGCCTACGAGATGGCGCAGCAACTGACCGCGGCGGGCGAGGAGGTCGCGTTGCTCGTGTTCCTCGACACGCCGACGACGCGCGAGCCGGAGCTCACCTATCCCAAGCGGCTCGAGCTCGCGCGCCAGCGCATCGCGCGGCTCGGCGTCGGGTACTTCACCGAGGCGATCAAGCGCAAGTTCGAGGCGAAGTCGCGCGAGTTGCGCGTCGCGCTGAACCGGCCCCTCGGCAAGCTGCGGCCCTTCGAGTTCCGCACGGCGAACATCGAGGCGGCGTTCTATCGCGCGCTCGCGCTGTACCGGATCCAGCCCTACTCGCAGCCCGTCGCGCTGTTCCGTCCGCCGTTGCAGGAGGTCTACCGCCTCGGCGAGAACCACGTGGTGAACGCTGGCGGCACGTGGGTCGAGCCGCTCAACGGCTGGGGCCCGTATTGCACGGCCGGCGTGGACGTGCACGTGACGCCCGGCAACCACGACAGCATGGTGCTCGAGCCGAACGTGCGCGTGCTGGCGCAGCGACTGCGCGAGCAACTCGCCGAGGCCGAGCGGCGCGCGACGCACCGCGCGCCCGCCCAAGAGGCCGGCGCCTGAGTCGCGCGAGGCGCGCGGCCGCGCCCCGAAGCGCCGAAAGAACGTGCATGAATCGCGCCCCGAGCCCGCTGCGATGACCGCTTCGCCGAAGCATTCCGCGCGGCTCGGCGTCGTCGTCGTCGGGCGCAACGAGGGCGAGCGGCTGCACCGCTGCCTGGACGCGCTGAAGGGCCTCGGCGCGCCGACCGTGTACGTCGATTCGGGGTCCGTCGACGAGAGCGTCGCGTTCGCGCGCTCGCGCGGCGTCGAAGTGGTCGAGCTGGATCGTTCGGCGCCGTTCACCGCCGCTCGCGGCCGCAACGCCGGCGTGGCGCGCTTGCTCGAGCTCCACCCGGGCCTCGAGTTCGTGCAGTTCCTCGACGGCGATTGCGTGCTGGTCCGCGACTGGCTCTCGCGCGCCGTGGACGTGCTGCGCGCCTCGCCGAGGGTCGCGGCGGTCTGCGGCCGGCGGCGCGAACTGCACCCCGAGCGCTCGATCTACAACCGCCTGTGCGACCTCGAGTGGAACACCGAGGTCGGCGGCGGCGCGGACGTCGGAGGCGATTCGCTCATGCGCGTGGCGGCCTTCCGCCAAGTCGGCGGCTTCGACGCGAGCTTGATCGCGGGCGAGGATCCCGAGCTCAGCCAGCGTCTGCGCGACGCGGGCTTCGACATCCAACGCATCGACGCCGACATGACCTGGCACGACGCGGCGCTGCACCGCTTCGGGCAGTGGTGGGGGCGTTCGGTGCGCGCGGGCTACACCTCCGCGCAGTGGCCGCACCTGCGCGACACGGACCTCGGCCGCGTCCGGCGCCGCCGCTCCGTGAGCGCCGTGTTCTGGGCGCTTGCACTGCCGTCCGCGCTGCTCCTCCTCGCGCTGCTGCTCGTTTTTCTCGGGGTTTCCTGGGCCCTGGCGCTCCCCGCGGCCGTCCTCGCGCTGCTCGCGGGCTACTCGGCCCCGTACCTGCGCGCGCGGAGCTACCGCCTCCGCCGCGGCGACGCACCGAAGCTCGCCAGCGAGTACGCGCTGTTCTGCGTGCTCGGGAAGGCGCCCGAAGCCCAGGGCGTCCTGCGCTACGCTCTCGACGTGGCGCGCGGCAAGCGTTCGAAGTTGATCGAGTACAAGCATGCGGCGGGGGAGAAGCGCCCGTGAGCGCGCTGGTTCCGATCGCGCTGTTCGGCTGGATCCCGCTGGTGATCCTCAGCTTCACGCTGTTCCCGCCGCGCAAGGCCGTGATCGCGGCGTACCTGGTCGGCTGGCTGCTCCTGCCGGTCGCGAAGTACGACCTGCCGGGCTTTCCGGACTACGGCAAGGGCAGTGCGACGAACGTGGGCGTGGCGCTCGGCGCGTTGCTCTTCGACACCGCGCGCATCCGCCGGCTGCGCTGGCGCTGGCTCGACTCGGCCGTGCTCGTGTTCTGCATCAGCCCGTTCCTCTCGTCGATGTCGAACGGCCTGGGTCTGTACGACGGCATCTCGACCTCGCTGCAGCACTTCATCACGTGGGCTGTTCCCTACGCCGTCGGTCGCGCGTACTTCGCCGACGGTCCGGGACTCGAGGCGCTCGCGCTCGGCGTCGTGATCGGCGGGCTCCTCTACGTGCCGCTCTGCATGTGGGAGATCCGCATGAGCCCGCAGCTGCACTACCAGCTCTACGGCTACTCGCAGCACGCCTTCGGCCAGACGATCCGCGGCGGCGGCTACCGCCCGATGGTGTTCCTGCAGCACGGACTCGCGGTCGGACTCTGGATGGCGGCGGCGAGCGTCGTGGCCTTCGCGGTCTGGCGCTGGTCCGGCCGCAAGCGGCTGTTGAATCTGCCGATGGCGCTGGTCGCGCTCGGCATCCTCGCGACTTCGGTGCTGTGCAAGTCGACCGGTGCGACGGCGCTGCTCTTCGGCGGACTCGCGGTGATGTGGTGGACCCGCCGTCGCTCGAGTCCGCTCGCGTTCTACGCGCTGGGGCTGGTGCCGTTCGTGTTCATCCCGCTGCGGGCGACGGGGCTGTGGACGGGCGAGGACCTCGTCGACATGGTGGCGCAGGTGCTGCCCGACCGCGCGCAGTCCCTCGGCTGGCGCTTCGACGCGGAGAACCTGCTTTCCGCGCGCGCGAGAGAGCGTTGGCTTCTCGGCTGGGGCGGCTGGGGCCGAAGCGCGGTGCGCGTGGGCGAGGAGTTCGACGTCGAGGTCGTGACCGACTCGCTGTGGATCCTCGTGTTCGGCAAACAAGGCGCGCTCGGACTCGTGGCGGCGATGTGCATGCTCGTGCTGCCGGTCGTGGCCTTTGCGCGCGCGTGTCCACGCAAGTTGTGGAGGCATCCGCGCGTCGCGCCCGCTCTCGCTCTCGCGATGGCGTTGTCGTCCTACATGATCGACAACTTGTTCAACGACATGCCCAATCCGCTCTACATGCTGATCGCGGGCGGGCTCGGCGCGGTGCGCTTCGCGGCGCCGGCCGCCGCGCACAGGGCGCCGACCCTCGGGGTGTCAGCTCGCGCGGCAGATGCGCCAGTGCTCGGCGAGCTTCGCTAGCGCGACTTCACGCTCGGCGCGGGTCTTGGGCCCCAGGTGGATGCCCAGCCAGATCCGCGCGCACGCGATCGCGAGCAGCATCCCCATCCACGCGTCGCCGAGCCAGCCGTGCTGCTTGCGGTAGTACGCGCGCCGGTTGCTGAAGTGCAGCGTGTGGCCCGAGTAGTTCTTGCGCGTCGACGCGCCGCCGTGGTGCACGATCTCCGACTCCGCGAGGAAGCGGATCCTGCGGCCCGCGTCCCACAACTGGCGGCAGATGCGGACGTCGTTGAAGAACAG
Organism: uncultured Planctomycetia bacterium; assembly: GCA_937952135.1. GTDB lineage: Bacteria > Planctomycetota > UBA1135 > UBA1135 > WYBT01. Next base: position 6,811 of record CALFYL010000372.1, on the reverse strand, counting down.
GCTGAGCTCGGGATCGAGCCCGCCGAGCGCGAGGTACTCGTCGCGCGACATCACGAAGCACGCGCCCGGCGGCTGGTCGACATCGCGGCTCTCGCGGTGGTCGAAGTCGCGCATGTTGAGCCGGTCGGGGAACCAGCGCAGCAGCGGCAAGCGCTCGAGCTCGGTGTACTCGAAGAACGGATCGAGAAAGCCGGGGAAGCGCCGGCACGCGGGCTGCAACGTGCCGTCGGGGTTCAGGAGCTTGGGCGAGACGGCGCCCCATTCGCGGTGCTCGAGCAAGAACTCGAGCAGCTTGTCGAGCGCGCCGGGCTTCACCTCGGTGTCCGAATTGAGCAGGCAGACGTGCGAAAGCGTGCCGCGCCGCGCGCCTTGGTTGTTGCCCTCCGCGTAGAGGCGGTTGTCGGGGTTGGCGATCAGAAGGACCTCGGGGAACTCGCGCGAGACCATCTCGGCGGAACCGTCGGCGCTGCCGTTGTCGACGACGATCACCTCGCGCGAATGGCGGGTCGTGTCGGCGCGAAGCGACAGCAGGCACGCGCGAGTGAGCTCGAGCGTGTTCCACGAGAGGATCACGATCGAGAGCCCGGTGGGCGAGGCGGCGGGAGGCGTGGGGGGGAGGCGCGGCGAGCTCATGCGTCGCGGCGCAGCGTGCTGCGCAACTGGGGCCATAGTCGCACGGCGAGCGGCGACCAGACGAGCGAAACGGCGACGAAGACGGCCGCGGCGGCGAGTCCGTCGGGAAGGTCCGCGCAGAAGTACGCCGCGAGAGCTCCCGCCACGCCCGCGGCGGCGCCGAGCAGCGTCAGTCGCGCGTCGAGGGCCGCGCTCCTTGCGCCGCGGCGGCTCACGGCGCCGAGGGAGACCCCGTAGCGCACGAGGTCGGACGCGGCGTAACCCGCGACGGCGCCGGGAAACTCGGCGAAATGGTGGCCCAGCGGGATGAACACCAGCATCGCCGCCAGTTTGGCTGCGCCCGAGGCCGCGACGAGCTTCGAATCGCCGCGTGCGAGCAGGAACGAGCCGTTCGTCATCTCCAGCGCGCTGAACCAGCCCGCGAGCGCGAGCAACTGCACGATCCAGCCCGCCGAGACCCAGCGGTCGTCGTAGAGCAAGCGCACGATCACCGGGCCGCCCGCGGCGAGTCCCGAGAGCACCCATCCCGCCAGCGCGAGCAGCGGTTCACGGCGCCGGTTGAAGAGCTCGCCGAGGTCGCGGCCTTCGCGTTGCACGCGGCTCAAGTAGGGGAACAACACCTGGCCCGCGAGACTTCCGATGGCGGTCGTGGGCTGCGTCGCGAGCATGACCGCCATGCTGTACACGCCGAGCATCGCCAGGGGAATGAGCGTGCCGAAGATCAAGCGGTCGGACTGCTGCACGAAGAAGGTCAGCACGGTGCTGAGGAAGATCCAGCGTCCGAAGCTGATGAGCGAGCGCGCGGCGCTCGCGTCCCACGTGAGCCGGTTGCGCGCGCCGGGCAAAGCGAGGTGGCTGAGCGCCATGCGCACGAGCGCGCTCGCGACACCGCCGGCGACCAGCGCCCACACGCTCGGATCGAACCACGCCCACAGAACCATCGCGCCGAAGGCGCTGAGCTGCGCGCCGAGCTCCACGATCACGAGCGCACGCAGGTGCAGGTGACGGCTGGCGGTGAAGAGCTTCGTCGCGTTGAAGCCCGCGATCAGCGCGGTCGCGCCGGCGATCGGGAGGATCTCCGCGAGGCGCGCGTCGCCGTAGATCGCGGCGAACGGCGCGGCGCAGGCCCACGTCGCGATCCACAGCAGCGCGCCGCGGCCCACTTGCAGGGTCCAGGCCGTGTCGAGGAAGCGCCGTTCGTCGCCGCGCTCGCTCTGCACGATGCTCGGACCGATGCCGACGTCGCTGAAGAGCTGCAGACCGACCAGCAGCACGTTCACGAGCGCCATCAGGCCGAAGTGCTCTTCGAGGAGCAGCCGCGACAGCACCAGGTTGCCGCCGAAGCGCACCGCCTGGCCGCCGCCGAAGGAGACGAGCGACCACACCGCGCCCGTGGCAGCGCGCCGTTCGAGCGACGACGGTTCCCGCGCCGCCTCCGCGTTCACGCCGCCCGCTCCGTGCCACGCCGCTCGTGCTCGGCCGCGAACGAGTTCATGCGGAGCTAGCGTCCTTGCGCTGCGTGAGCGCTCCGCGCGCGCGCCGTGCGATGGCTGCCGGCAGGCTGCCCCAGGTCGCCGTGCCCCCGAAGTTGCGGTGCCCGGCCATGTGGAAGTAGTCGAAGAGGCGTGCGCGGCTGCCTTCGCGGTTCTCGCGGAAACGGCCGTTGAACAGCAAGGTCTCGCCGCCCCACAGGAAGCGGAAGGCGTAGTTGAGCGCCGCGGACGAGAGGCTCACGTCGCACAGCGCCTCGCCGATCTCGATCGGCCGAAGCCCTTTGATCGGATGGAACGAATAGGCGCGCGCGTGGTCGGTCACGAACACGGTCGCCGTCTCCGGAGCGAGCACGCGCTTGCCGACGGTGACGAGCTTGCGCAGCGCGCCGTGGCCGCCGCGCCGCGCGCTCTTCGCCGCCCAGCGCAGCTTGAGCCGCAGCGGGTCGGATCCCGAGCGCATCTGCACGCAGAACTCGCGGCTGTTGCGGGTGAGTTCGTTCTCGTCGACGAGCTTCGGCGCCGTCTTCGGCCGCGCGGGGATCGAGGCGCTGTCGGCTTCGTAGCGCGCGAGCGCCGGAGCGTTGTCCCACGGCTCGCCGAGGCGCCACGCGTCGCCGGGGTACATGAGGATCGGCTTCGACTTCGTGCGCGTGCGCAGCTCCTCGACGACTTGCGCCAGCGGCAGGAAGCCGTCGTTCATCCAGGCGTTCTCTTCGTGGCAGAACCAGATGAAGCTCGCGATCGGCAGCACGTAGCGCGCGCCGAACTCCTCGGCGTGCATCACCGCGCGGTCGAGCATGGTCCGCGCGCCGCGGCGTCGGCGCGCGAGGTCCTCGCGGTTGCCGTCCCAGGCCGAGATCGAGAACTGCGTGGCGAGCACGTCGATCGGACCGACCTGTTCGCGCACGGCGCGCACGAGCTCGCGCTCGAACAGCGGGCAGTCGTTGACGTTGAGCACCACGCCGCCGGGGGTGCGCGTCGCGAGCCACGAATCCTGGAACCCCGCTTGCGGCGCGCACTTCACCTCGAACCCCGGCGCGAGCTCGACCCACTCGCCGGTCGGCAGCTCGCGCGCCTCCTTGAAACCCAGCCCGCGGCAGTGCTCGATCACCTTTCGGTCGAGCGACTCCTGATAGAGCACCGTGATGCGCGCGCGCAGCTCGGGCGGGATGCGCTTGAGTGTCGGCGGGTGGAAGTGGTCGGGGTGCTCGTGGGAGAACCACAGGTGCGTGATGCTCGCGAAGTCCTCGTAGCGCAGCGCGGTCGGCGCCAGCAGTCCCCACGAGTCGTCGAAGGCCGCACCGCCCAGCCACGGGTCGCAGATCAGCCTTACGCCGCCGCTGTCTTGGAGGAACGAGGAGTGGTTGACGAATTCGATGCGCAAGCGAGGCCGCCTCCGGGACGGCGCATCGGCACGGACCGGCCGGGGACACAAGCCGCGGCCGCGCGAGGTCGATGAGCGGGTCTCGAATTCGCTCAGGCTAGCAACCGCGGGCGCGTGCGTGGCACGTGCGCGGCGCTTCCGCTAGCCTTCGAGCCGGCCGCCGGCTTCCGCGCATGAGCCTCAGGATCGTCATCGTCAACTATCGCTCCGCGGAACTGGCGCTCGACTGCCTGGCGTCGCTCGCGCCGCAGATCGACGAGACGCCGGACGCGAGCGTGATCGTGACCGACAACCTCTCGGGCGACGGGTCGGTCGAGCGCTTGCGGGACGCAATCTCGAAACACGGCTGGTCGCGCTGGGCGACGCTCGTGCCGCTGCCGACGAACGGCGGGTTCGCGGCCGGCAACAACGCGGCGATCCGGCCGCTGTTCGAAACGCCGGGCGTCGAGCCGCCGCGCTACGTGCTGCTGCTCAACCCCGACACCATCGCGCGGCCCGGCGCCGTCGCGAAGCTCGTCGAGTTCATGGACGCCCACCCCGACGTCGGCATCGCCGGCAGCCGCCTCGAGTACCCCGACGGCGAGCAACACGCCTCGCGCTTTCGCTTCCCGACGATCCTCGGCGAGGTCGAATCCAACTCGCGACTCGGGCTCGTTTCGCGCCTGCTCGCGAGGCACGCGGTCGCGCCTCCGCTGGTGCTGCACCCGCACCCGATCGACTGGGTCGCGGGTGCGAGCATGATCGTCCGACGCGAAGTGTTCGAGGCGATCGGCTTCCTCGACGAGCAGTACTTCCTCTACTACGAAGAGGTCGACTTCTGCTTGCGCGCGCGCCGCGCGGGGTGGCCTTGCTGGTACGTGCCCGACAGCCGCGTCGCGCACCTCGTCGGACAGAGTTCAGGCCTCACGAACCTGAAGGAAGCGCCGCGCCGCAGGCCGCGCTACTGGTTCGAATCTCGCCGGCGCTACTTCCGCAAGAACCACGGCGCGGTGTACGCGTTCGTGGCCGACGCCGTGTTCGCGCTCAGCTTCGGCGTGTGGCGAATCCGCCGCGCGCTGCAAGGCAAGCCCGACGCGGACCCGCCGCGGCTGTGGAGCGACTTCGTGCGCTTCAGCTTCTTCGGCGCGTACAAAGTCTGACGGCGCGACGCCGCGCAGCGCGGCAGCGCTTCAGCGCGGGGCGAAGCCGGCGCGGACGAACGCGTTGACCGCTTCGGCCGTGTAGCGCGCCTTCCAATCCTGGCGTGACTGCGAGCGCGCGCCCTGCAGGAACGCGTCGAGCGTCGCGGTCTCGCCGAGGTGCTTCTGGTAGCTCGCGATCGTGCGCGCGGCGCCCGCGTCGGCCCAGTCCGCGGCGCTCGAGCCCGAGTCCCCGACGAGGCGCGCCCACTCCTCGAAGGAGTGCGTCTGGCCGCCGGCGGCGAACCACTGGCCGGCGGGCGCGCGGCTGAAGAAACGGTTGTCGCGCGAGCGCACCGTCGTGAGCGAAGCCCGGTCGCGATGCTGGATCAGCGCTTCGTCGGTGAGAGCGTTGTGGAAGCGGTTGCGCTCGAGCCACAGCGGTCCGAATTGCGCCGCGTCGCCGCTGAAGTGGATCGAGCCGCCCCAGCCGTGGATCACGTTGTCGCGCACCCACAGGTTGCGCACGCCGACACCGAGCGCGTCGCCCGCCAGCGACAGCGGCACGGCGAAACTGCCCTCCGAGCGCTGCACGATGAGGTTCTCGCTCAGTGTGGCCGCGCCGATGTTCTCGGCGAGCAGGCCCCAGCCGCGCGGGTTCTCGGCGTCGATGTCCTTGCCGCCGAGGACCACGTTGCGGTGGGCGATGGCGAGCACGCCGCCGGGATGCGGTTCGTCGCCGCCGCCGAGTTGCAGCGCGATCGAGTTGCGCAGGAATAGGTTGTCGAGCGCCACGCCGCCGGCGCGCATCTGCACGCCGTGCGACGCGCTGTTCGCCAGGATGTTGCCGCGCACGAGCACGTTCGTGCTCCCGATGCTTCCGCCCTGCAAGTAGACGCCGTGGCGGTACATCGACGGCTTCGCTTCGGGCACGTCCGGATTCCAGCCGTTGCGGTCGAAGACGTTCTGCTCGATCACGAGGTGGTCGCAGTCGTCGATGTACATGCCGTGGCCCACCGTGCCCGAGGTCGCGAAGGCGTCGACGAGCACGTTGCGGCGGATGCGCACGTTCCGTTTGCGGCCGTCGAAGGCGCCGATGCGGATGTTCACCTCGTAGCCTTCGAAGAAGCAGTCCTCGATCGTCAGCCCGCGGCTCGCGATCAGCCACGAAACGGCGGAGGGCGTCGCACCGCCGACGTAGGTGTGCGCGTGCATGTGCAGCCCGACGATCGCGAGGTGGTCGATCGAAGCCGGCGAATCTCCGGCGTAGAGCGTCATCAAGCCGTTCTCGGCGCCGGTGAGCAGCTTGGGGCGCGCGCCGCTCTCGCCGTAGCTCGTGAGCACCATCGGCGCCTCGGCCGAGCGGCCCGAACGCTTCCAGTGGCCGAGGTTCTCGGTCCACGTGTCGCCGCGCTTGAGCAGCAGCCAGTCGGGTTCGCCGTGGCGCAGGAGCGCGATCGCGGCGGCGAGGGTGCGCTTGGGCGTGCGCTCCGAGAGGCCATCCTTGAAGTCGTCGCCGCTCGAGGAGCTCACGTAGACGCGCCGCGAATCGGCGCTGGGCTCGAGCTTCGTCCAGCCGTCGTCGACGGCGACGAGGAAGAACTCCGAGAGCGAGCGGTGCGAGCTGACGGCGTCGACGAATTCGACCCAGCCGCGGTGGCTTCCGGCGGCGAGCTTGGCCGCGGCTTCGGCGTGGACGCGCACCGACAACGTGGCGACGCCGTTGGCCGCGAGCTCGCCTTCGAGCGGCGCGACGACCATCCAATCGACGTTCGTGCGCGCGCGCCAGCGCCGCGGGCTCGCGTCCGTGTTGCGCAGCTCGAGCACGTGGTCCGCGGGCGCGAACGCGCCGCCGACCGGGCCTTCCCACAGTCGCGGGGCCGTGATCTCGACGCGCGCGTGCGGCGATTCGCCGGGCAAGACCGCGCTCGGCGGCGGGGTTTGAGCCGCTCCCGCGGCGAACGACGTGACGAGCGAGAGCGCCGCGAGCAGCGCGCTTCGAACCGCGATCCGAGGGAGGCGTGCTTGCATGGCGGCCCACAGACTAAACATCGCGGAACGAAACAGCGCGGGACCCGCACTGCGAGTCCCGCGCTGGAGTCCGATCGGTCGCGGCGCTCCGCGGCGACGTTTCGTGTCGTCGCCCTGGGGCGCCGTCGCCGTTCGAGGCGACTGTCGGGGCG
>CALFYL010000371.1 GCA_937952135.1 uncultured Planctomycetia bacterium | reverse complement strand
CGCAGTCGCTGGTCGACGAGCTACTGGCCCTGCGCGCCGTGCACCAGCGCGTGCGGATGCGGCTCGCGCAGCCTTCGGACCGGGTGTTCCTCTCACCGGACGGCGCGGACTGGGCCGAGTACACGACGAACGGGAGGAGGCTGCTGCATCGCGTGCTCGACCGGGCCGGGATCGCGCGACGTGACTCGCTCGGACGGGTCGTCGACATTCACGCGCTGCGCCACACCGCCGCGACCGGCATGGCCCGGCGTGGCGTGCCGCTGGTCGTAGCGCAGCGGGTGCTCGGACATGCGTCGCCGGAGATGACGGCGAAGGTCTACACGCACCTCGGGCTGGAGGATCTGCGGGGGGCGGTGGAGGGCGTGAGCGAGCCGCGGCGCGCGCGTGAGGCGACGGGGTAGGTGACCGTGACTGGCCGGAGCGGCGTCTATCATCGCCGCATCGCGCGACCGGATGCCCACGCCCTCCGACACTTGGCCGTTCGAACAGCCTCGCGACAGCGCGGCCATCTCGTTGCGATCGATCGTGAGCGGCGGCGCGCCGATCCTGTATGTGGCGCACGACCAAGACGACCACGGCTGGCAGTTCCTCGGCCTCGAAGACGCGCCTGAATCGGACGCATGCCTGATCGCGCTCGACGAGGTAGTCGCGCTGGATCGCAGCGTGCTGGAACTCGCCGACCTGCCGCCGGGCTGGTGCGCCTGGCGGCCGGATCGAAGGTCCCCGTGGGAGCGTGCGCCGGCGATTGCTCGCCTTGCTGGTGTAGGTCGATCCCTTTTCGATGGGCTGCCAGCCATTGGGCAGATTCGATAACCGGTATCACGCGAGTCACTGGAGACGATCAGTTCACACGTCGCCTGACTCCCGATCCGGCGTCAGCACAGCGCTCGACAGCCCAAGCGTTCGCTGCGGCCACTGATCGCGACCCCAAGATGGAACTCCGACCGACGCTATCCTCCGGCAGCGCAGATGAAGAAGACAGGATCGAGTTCTTCGCCGACCCCGCCTGCGTGGCGTGACCTCATCTTCGGGCTGGACGCATTCATCTCCTACCGTCGCTCAGATGGGCGCGGGTACGCACACGCTTTACGCATGACGCTCGAGCGAGCGGGGTGGCGCGTCTGGCACGACGACTCCGAGCTGACCCACGGCACGCGCCTGACGCCGACCATCTTCCGCGCGCTGCGCAAGAGCCGCATGCTGATCGTGCTGGTCACGCCTGAGTCTGTGCTTTCGGACTGGATGCCCAAGGAGCTCGATGCCTTCGCGCAGGCTCGACCCGAGCACCCGATCTTCGCGATCGATTTCGGTGGTACGGCGGCGAACGAGTTCTGGCGGGCGAAGCTCGACGTCGAGCCCTGGCGGGCTCCGTCGAGCGCGCTTGAGTCGAGCGATCCGGGCGACAAGTTGCTCGCCGCGCTCGACGCCGCCCGCAAATCGCGGCTACGCGCCCGGCTCGGCCGCTGGACGATCGGCGCGGCCGCGATGGCATGCGCGCTGCTTCTCGCCGTTGCGGTCGATCGCATGCTCGCCGCCGTCAACGAGAAGAACCTCGGGAATCAACGTCTCGGTCAGTCGACCGTCTTGGCGTTGGCCGACGCGTCGCGCTCGGCGAGTGGTGACCTGGCGAAGCTGCTGGCGGTCCAGGCGCACCTCTTCAACGAGCGCCACCGCGGCCGCGCGCGCGCGTCGATCGACACCGCACTCTTGTCGATCTACGAGGCGCCGTACCGAATCAAGTCGCTGGGCATCTCTGGAGCGGAGCTGACCGCGCGTGCGTTCGGGCGCACCAACGAGAGCCTTTTGGCGCTCGACGGCTCCGACGCACCGCGGGTGCTGCGCTTGCGGGGCCGAGAGTTTGTCGAGGACGCGGCGACTGACTCCGCGACAACTTGGGCCGAGTTCTGCTTTGGCCCGCTGAGTCCGCTGCCGAGCTCCGCTGCGCTCGATTCGTGGCCCGAAATCTCTCCGCGCGGCCTGTCGGTCGCGGTCGGCGACGAGACGTGGACCGACGTGCGATGGACGAGCGACGGATCGACGTGGATTGCTGTCTCAAGCGTTGGGCGCGTTGTGGCCGGGATCACGAACTCCGAAGCTGCACCGCGTGTTCTGCGTGATTCGAGCGGGGAACACCAACTCGTGCGAGCGGCGCTCGACACGTCCGGCGAACTCGCGGCGGTGGCATGGATGACCTCCGAGGGCGAAGAATGCGTGGTCGAACTTCACGATCTGCGCGAGGGGGCTCAGACGCCCAAGCACCTCTATCGCGGCTCGCCGTTCGAGTTCCTGTCAGGCCTCTTGATCGCGCATGCGACGCGACGGGTCGTGGTCTGGGGTGCGTCGGCCGAGGCTCACGGGACTGTACTGGTGCTTGACATCGGGGAACGCTGGACGCCGTTCACATTCGGCCTCGAGGGCGAGGGCGCCGCCTCCGCCGCGCTGGCCGACGACGGGCGCACGGTCGCTTTCGGAACCCACCGCTGGGGCATCGATGAGCAAGTGGGTCAAACCGGCGTGACGATCTGTGATATCGAGAACGTGTTCACGCTAGACCCGAACTACCGCGCCTGCGTGTTTCCGTTCCGACTGGGCACGAACTCCGTTACGACACTCGCCTTTTCGCCCGACGGCAAGCGCTTGGCCGCGTGCTCGGGCGGCGGACTGTGGATGTTCGCCGAGTCGTGGCGCGACGGTTGGAGCAACGCGTTTGCTGCTGAGCATCACTCGGCGGAGATCCGGGCCGCGGCATGGGCCCCGGCATCGCTCGCGAGCGTGGTGCGCCTTGCGACGCTCGACAAGGATGGCCACGTTTTGGCCTGGGACCTCGACACATTGGCCCAGAAACTGCGCCACGAGCGGCGGGGGAGCGCGGCGGCCCTCGACTTTTGCAGCGGAGTCCACGCTGGTTCGAGCGACGAGAGCTGGATCTTCGTTGGCGACGTCGGGGTCGAGTACATCGAGCGCGGCCAGCGCGAGCGCATCGAATTCAAGGGCATCGACCTCGCCCATTCACTTTCGGGTGACGCGCGCTCGGTAGCGTTGGCTCTCGAGTCGCGCGAGGTGCTGCGCATTGAGCTGGCGACGCGCCGGCAGCGTCGCTCTCCGCCACTCGAGTCCACGGCTATCGCTATCGCCGCCGACCAGCAGGCGGAGCGCGTGGTCGTGTTGACCCAGGATCGCTCGGCCATGTTGCTGGACCTCCGCGTCGCCGACGCTGTGCAAAGTTTCGAGATCCAGACGGATGCGCGGGCGAGTTCTGTTGCGTGGCAACCCCACTCCACGCGCTTCGCGATCGGCGCGGAGGATGGATCTCTGCATCGCTTCGATCTGGTCGACGAGTCGGTTGTGGCGCTCGCTTCAACGGCATTCGGTCAGCGTGCGCTGAGCACGTTGCGCGTCGGGCGTGACGGGCGAATCGCATGCACGGATGGCGAGTCGGTATGGACGCTCGGCGCTGACGACGACATCCCCACCGAGGTCTCCCGGAGCTCCAGGCCCGCGCCGACGGCGCTGGCACTCGACACGACGTCGCGTTTCGTCGCAGTGGGACGCTCTGATGGCATCGTTCTCGTGCACGATCTCGTGCTCGGCGGCGATCCCGCGCGGCGCACCGCTGGCAAGACGCCGGTCGTGGCGCTCGCATTCGGCCGCGCCGGTTTGGAACTCGCGTCGGCCACCGAGTGGCGGGGCGATGAGAATCCTGGCCGCATGCTGATCCAGCTGACGCTTGAAGGGTTGGTGGAGCTGACATCGCGTGACGTGTGGCGCGACCTATCGATCGAGGAGTGGACACGCTTCGCTCCCGGCGCGCCTCTCGAGCCGACCTTCGAATCACGTCGAATCGAACTCAACGGCCGTTGACGGTCGTCGAGGCATGCACGCCGCGCCTTCCTTTTCAGCGCCCATCAAGCCCTGATGCCATCGTCGCCGCACCAACCCGCGGCGCACGGAGTCAACGACATGACGACGATCGGGACGGGGCCGTACACGGCCGACATCGGGGACGGGATCGAGACTTTCGAGACGCTGGCCGACGTCCAGCGCGCGACGCACCAGCGGGTCAGCGGGATCCGGTCCAGCGACGAGTGGTACGCCCAGATGCGTAGCCGCCACGGCGCTAAGGTGCGCGACGCCGCGGGCAAGGTCGTCGCGAACGTGACCTACAACGCGCGGATGTGGCGGCCGAGCGGGGGGAGGGAGGAGATGGTGGTGGAGTAGCGGGCGGGGGGCGGGTA
>CALFYL010000370.1 GCA_937952135.1 uncultured Planctomycetia bacterium | reverse complement strand
CCGAACGAGGCCGTGCGCAACGTCGCGCAGACCATCGTGCAGGAGATCTCGTCCTTCGCGACGGACCTTTCGCTGCACCGCGGGGTGTACGAGCGCGTCGCGGCGCTCGACCTCGAGCAGGCGCCCGGTCCCGAGGAGCGCCGGCTCGTGGCGAACGCCGTGCGCGACTTCCGCCGCGGCGGCGTCGACCGCGACGACGCGACGCGCGAACGCATCAAGCAGCTCTCCGACGAGCTGGTGCGCATCGGCCAGGAGTTCGATCTCAACATCGCGGCCGACACGCGCTCGATCGCGATCTCCGAGGGCCGCGCGGGTCTCGCGGGCCTGCCGCAGGACTACATCGACGCGCACGCGCCGAACGAGCGCGGCGAGGTCGCGATCACGACCGATCCGACGGACTACGTGCCGTTCATGACCTACGCGACGAACGGCGAGCTGCGCCGGCGGCTGCAGTTCGAGTACTTCAACCGCGCCACTCCACGGAACCTCGAGGTGCTGCGCGAGCTCATGCGCACGCGCCACGCGCTGGCGACGCTGCTCGGCTACGCGAGCTGGGCCGACTACGTGACCGAAGACAAGATGATCAAGAGCTCGGCGAAGGCGCGCGAGTTCATCGCGCGCGTCGAGCGCGCCTCGCGCCCGCGCATGCAGGCCGAAGTCGCGGAGCTGCTCGAGTTCAAGCGCGCGAGCGATCCCGACGCCACCGCGATCCACGAGTGGGAGCGCGCCTACTTGCTCGAGAAGGTGAAGTCGACGCGCCTGCGCTTCGACTCCCAGTCGGTGCGGCCGTACTTCGCCTACCGGGCGGTGCGCGACGGCGTGCTCGCGACCAGCGCCGCGCTGTTCGGCGTCGAGTTCCGCCGCAACGACACGCAGCCGCGCTGGCACGCATCGGTCGAGTGCTACGACGTCGTCGACGCCGGCGCCGTGGTGGCGCGCTTCTTCCTCGACATGCACCCGCGCGCGAACAAGTTCAAGCACGCGGCGATGTTCGATCTCACGACCGGAGTCGGCGAGGATCCGCCGCAGGCGTGCCTGGTGTGCAACTTCCCCGAGCCGACCGAGTCCGACCCGGCGCTGCTGCTGCACCGCGACGTCGAGACGTTCTTCCACGAGTTCGGCCACCTGCTGCACCACCTGTTCGCGGGCCGCCAGCGCTACCTCGCTTTCGCGGGCATCGCGACCGAGTGGGATTTCGTCGAGACGCCGAGCCAGCTCTACGAGGAGTGGGCCTGGGACGCGGGCGTGCTGCAGCGCTTCGCGCGCCACCATCAGACCGGCGAGCCGATCCCGTCGGAACTCGTCGCGCGCATGCGCGCGGCGGACGAGTACGGCAAGGGCCTGCACGTGGCCGTGCAGATGTACTTCGCGCGGCTCTCGCTCGAGCTCTTCGACCGCGACCCCGCGAACGTCGACGCGACGGCGCACGCGATCGCGCTCAAGCGCGAGGTGCTGCCGTTCCCGCACGAGGACGGGACCCACTTCCACGCCTCGTTCGGGCACCTCAACGGCTACTCGGCGACCTACTACACCTACATGTGGTCGCTCGTGATCGCGAAGGACTTCCTGGGCCGCTTCCACGGGCGCTTGATGGACACCCAGGAGGCGCAGCGCTACCGGAGCGCGATCCTGTCGGCGGGCGGGAGCAAGGACGCCGCGGAGTTGGTGCGCGACTACCTCGGGCGGGACTACGCGACGGAGGCCTTCGAGGCCTGGCTCAACGCGTGACGGCGGAGTTGGACAGGCCCCGCGCCCGGCTCGGCGCGGGTGCGAGCCCACAAAGGCCCGGTTGAGTCCGGCTTTGGACGAATTTTCGTCCGAGGCCCCAGCACCCCCTCCAGAACTCGCCAGCCGCCGGGCCCGTGCCCGGCCCCGGGAGGCGTGCGGGGTTTCGCTCGCGCAATTCACGTTTTTTGAACTTTTGTGCAGCAGAATCCAACTCCCGGGCGTCTTGTTGCGTAACCAGTACGTTGCTGCGTTCGTAGTAGTCGCGAGCTCGAATTGGCGCGCCAAAGCAGCTGGGCGCCGACCGACGCGCCCGCCTGCCGAACCGGCCGCCAGCGACCCCTCCTCCCATGTCGAACCGCAAGCTCGTCTTCGCCGCCGTCGCCCTGATCGGGTGCGTCGTCGCGAGCGTGGCGTGGTACCTCCTCGGCGAGGCGGCGGCGCAAAAGGCGCAGCGCGAAGAGCGGCGGCCGCCGATGTCGGCGCCGAGCGTGTCCGAGCGGCCCACCAGCGCACGCGTTGGATTCGGGATCGACGGCGCGGTGGCGCGCCGCGGCGCCGGTCAGCTCGGCGTCAAGCTCAGCGCACCGGCGGATTGCCCCTGCCGTGAAACGCGCCGCGGTTAGACGCGCGCGCCAACGCAGGTCGCGAGTCCCGCACGCCGGGCCAGATCGCGTGTCGGGCTGAGGCGCCTCGCTCCGGGGACTCGACCCCGGTCGAGGAGCGGCCGACGCGCCGCTACTCCGGAAAGGTCCGCGAGTCCCAGTCGGCCGTCCGCGCCGCGAGCTCTCCGAGCACGCTGGCAACGTCGCGGCCCTGCGACGCCGGCAAAGCGAAGGAGTGGTCCGCGCCCTCGACCACCGAGAGTTCGGCGCGTCCCGAGTAGCGCCGCAGGGCCGCGCGGAGCTCGTCGACGGTCCCGAACTCGTCGCGCGTGCCGTGGAGGAACAGCGCGGGCTGCGCGAGCGTCGCGAACTGCTCGCTGCGCTCCTTCTCCGGCTTGCCCGGCGGGTGGAGCGGGTAGCCGAAGAGCACGAGCCCGTGAGCGTCCGCACCCTTGGCGGCGATGTGCGTCGCCATGCGCGCGCCGAGCGACTTGCCCGCGAGCAGCCAGCGTCGAGCGGGAAAGCGGCGGCGCAGCTCGGCGAGCGCGTCGAAGTGCGCCTCCTCGAGTTGCGGGGCGCGATCGGGCGGCCGCGGCTTGCCGGCGCGCGCGGCGAGCTCCATGTACGGATAGCGGAAGCGCAAAGTCGCGAAGCCTTGCGCCGCGAGCGCCTCCGCCGCGAGCCGCATCCAGGGGTGCTCGATGTCGATCCCCGATCCGTGTGCGAGCAGCACGACGCTGTGGCGCGCCGAAACGGGCTTCGGCGCCGTGGGCGAGTCCGCGGGTTCGTCGAGCAGCGCGCTCAGCGGCGGAAGGGCGGGGCTCGCGCGCGCGATCGAGATCGGCTGGGAAGTCATGGCGCGGATTCGGCGGACGGTCCGCGCGAGGATAGCGCCTCGCGGCTTGCGGCGGCGCGTGCGCGAACCGATGCTCGCGCGCCCGCCATGTACCGCAAGCCGCCGCTCAAACTCCAGACCACGACGCTGTGGTACTACCCGTCGCAGCAATACGACGGAGAACCCAAGGGCAATCCGCGCTTCGTCGGCGCGACGCCGAGCTACGTGATCTGGAACCTGCTCCAGCGCTACACGCGCGAAGGCGACCTGGTCGTCGATCCGTTTTGCGGCGGCGGGACGACGCTGGACGTCGCGGCGGAACTCGGGCGCCGCGCGCAGGGTTACGACGTCGCGCCCACGCGGCCGGACATCGTGCGCGCCGACGCGCGCGCACTGCCGCTCGGGGACGGCGCCGCCGACTTCGTATTCATGGATCCGCCGTATTCGACGCACATCGAGTACTCCGACGCACCGAACTGCATCGGCAAGCTCGACGCGCACAGCCCGGAGTACTTCGAGGCGCTCGAAGGCGTGTTCGAGGAAGTGGACCGCGTGCTCAAGGACCGCCGCTACCTCGCGGTGTACGTCAGCGACACCTTCGAGAAGAAGACCGGCTTCGTGGGCATCGGCGCGCGGCTGTTCGTTGCGCTCGAGGCCCGCTTCAAGCCCGTCGACCACGTCTGCGTGGTGCGCGGCAACCGCACGCTCGAGAAGCCGGCCTACCACAAGGCCGCCGCGGAGGAGAATTTCTTCCTCCGCGGCTTCAACCACCTGCTGATCTTCAAGAAGGAACGCTCGGCGCGTCCTCCCGCGGCGCGTTAGCGGCCGTCGCCGTCGCCGTCGCTGCTTCCGTCGCCTTCGTCGCCGTCCGTGGGCGGCTTCTGCGCCGGCGGCGGCGTCGCCGGTTCCTCGCCTCCGCCCATGAGCTCCTCGAAGCTCTCGGGCATTTCGGGCGTGTTCGCCTCGGCCTCGGCGTCCTTCTTCTTGAGCAAGTCGCTCATGCGCTTGCGGAAGTTCGCGCCGGTGTAGCCCGGCACCGCGTACACCCAGCGGCTGAACTGCGCGTTCAACTCGTCGACTTCCTTGCGCACGTCCTCGACGGACTTGAGCGTCGGCGCGGGCGGCGGCGGGACCTCCGACTCGCCCTCCTCACCTTCGGGGGGAGTGGGGGGCGCCGGCGGACCGACCGGCTCCTTGCGCAGCGTCTCGTCGAACTCCGCCGCGAGGCTCAGCCACGTCTTGCCGTCTTGCTCGGTCGAGCGCGCGGTCACGCGGATCCCGTCGAAGGTCGTGAACTCCGCGACCGTCGGATTCTCGAGCGCGAGCTCGCCTGCGGGCTTCACGTCCTCGAGGGAGAGGTACTGGAGAGCGCCGGCGATGCCGTTCGCCGCGCCGGCCCACATCAGCTCCTCGCCCGCGGGAAGGTCCTCGACTTGGAAATCCTTGTCCTCGGCCGACTCCTTCTTGATCGCGAGCCGCGCGCCGTCGGGGTGCGCGATCACGACCTGGCTCACGCGGTTCGACTCGAGCTTGCAGATCTCGCGCTTCATCCAGCTCGAGGCGTCGCCAGCCAGATTGACCTGTCCGGTCACGCGGTAGGGCTGGTCGCCCGACGCGGGGCGCACGAACAGCGACGGCTTGCCGCCGAAGCCCTGCGTGACCTTGGGCTGGCCCACGATCACGTCCGCGAGCACGGCGCCGGCCGCGTCCTTCAGCGTGAGCCGCTTCGACTCCGCGCCTTCCTCCGTCGGCGCCTCGACGCCGAGCTTCTTGAAGTTCTCGGGGTTCTTCGAGAGTTCGCTCACGATCTCGAACTCGGCGACCGCGACCGCGAGTTGCTTCACCTTGTCGAAGTCGACCGGGTAGCCGCCTTTGTCGGCCATGCCCCAGCGCTCGCCGTCCTTCGCGAGCCGGACCACGCCGTCCTTCGAGTGGACTTCGATCGAAGCCACCGAGTTGATGTTCTTCTGCAGCTCGGGGAACAGCTTGCGCCCGGCTTCGCGCGTCGGCGAGTGCGCGCCTTCCTTTTGGTTGGCGACCACGTAGGCGGCGCCCAGCAGCGCCGCGGTGGCCAGGCCCAGCACGAGCAGAGTCTTGGCGTTCATGGTTGTTGTTCGGGGTCGGCCTGCGCGCGGCGCGTCAGGCGCTCTTGCGGCGGTTGGTGCGGTAGACGGTGACGAACAGGGCGAGTCCCATGGTGAGCAGCGGGATCAGGCCGATGTTGAGCAGCTTCAGGCGCGTGCCGAGCGCTTCGACGTCCTTGTTGAGGTTGTAGCGCACGTCGCGCAAGCGCTTCTGCGTCGTGACCAGCGTCTCGCGCAGGTCCTGGATCTTGGCCTGCACGTCGGGGCTCATCAGCACCTCCTCGGTGGTGTCGCCCTTCTTGCTGATCAAGTCGTTGAGCTCGCGCTCGACGCGCTCCTTCTCCTCGACCAGGCGGCCTTCCTCGTCGCGGAAGCGCTGCTCGGCGTCGCGCTTGAGCTCCTCCACGACCAGGAAGGGGTGCGCCGAGCCGCCGCGCGCGCGCAGCCCGATCAGATCGGTCGAGCCCTGCATGAAGTCGAGCGTGTTCATCACGAACGTGCCGTTCTCCGACAACTTCTGCGGCAGGCGCATGCCGCCGAAGTTCTGCACTTGCACCCACGTGGCGTCGGTGAGCATGTCGACGTCCGCGACGACCACCACGCTGATGTCGGCGCTCGACTCCGCGAGGTGCGCGGCGCTCGCCTCGCCCGATTCTTCGCCCGCGGCCGGCTTCCCATCGGGGAACGCCGACTTGACCTTGCCGCCGAGGCGCGCGGCGAGGGTGTAGCGCTTGCCGCTCGGGAAGAAGTTCTGGAGCAGCTCGCCGGGGTTCGCCTGGAACTGGATCTTGCTGTTCTCGATCTCCATCGACTCTTCGGAGGTCTGGATCAGCGGCGTGAAGGTCGTCGTCGCGCCTTCCTTGTGCTCGAGGAAGCCCGGCTCCTTGAAGAACAGCGGCAGCGTCATGTCGCTGGTCGTGATCTCGCCCTCGGCGAGATCCTCGGGCGCGATGCGGATCCAGGCGACGAAGGACGCCTGGTCGGGCCGGCCGTTGTTGTTGTAGGTGACCGTCGTCGCGTTGCGGCGGTCGCCGACGAACTTGTCGGTGGGGGATTGGATGCCCCACGCGTCGAACAGGCGCGTCAGCTCCGAACTGCGCGGCGCCATCATCGCCTGCAGCGGGTTGTTCGGATCCTGCATCGGCTCGTCGACCTCGCACCACGGGTCGACGAAGACGATCGCCTTGCCGCCGCGCAGCACGAACTGGTCGAGCGCGTACTGCGCGGACTCCGGCAGGTTCTTCGGGTGCACCACGAGCATCAGCGTGACGTCGCTCGGGATCTCGGCGACGTTCGGCTGGATCGAGCGCGTCTCGTAGTTGAGGCCGCGGACGGCCTCCATGATGTACCAGGGCGGCGGACCCTGCGACCGCATCATCGGGTTCTGCGGCGCGCCTTCGATCGGCAGCGAGCTCAACACGCCGAGCACCGGCTTCGCGGGGTTCGAGAGCGTGTAGATCAGCTTGGTGAGTTCGTACTCGAGGAACTCCTCCTTGTCGGGCTGCAGGAACGGGATCGACTTGTCCTCGTCGATCGAGTTCGAGCCCGCGAGGCCGAAGTAGAGCGAGCCCTCGGGCACGGGCACCGCCTGGATGCCGTACTGGACGCATTGGTCCTCGGTCTCGGAGAACGGCTCGGGGTCGAGCACCTCGAGGGTGATCTTGCCGCCCGAGAGGTTCTTGTACTCGACGAGCAGCTCCTCGACGCGCTGCGAGTAGGCGGCGACGTACTTGTTCGCGAGCTCCTTCGAGCGGAAGAAGCGCAGCGTGATCGGCTCCTCGAGGTTGGAGAGGATGCGCTTGGAGCCGTCGGACAGCGTGAACAGCTTGTTGGCCGTCAGGTCGACCCGGAAGCCGGTGAGCGAGACGCCCGCGAGCACGTTGACCGCGACGAGCAGCGCGAGGGCGATCAGCACGCCCGCGAGGGAGGTGAAAAGTCGGTTCTTCATGGCGGAGTGGGTGCGGCGAGTGCGCCTATTCGGCCTTCTTGAGTTCGATCGCGATGGCGTTCATGAACAGGAACACGCCGATCAACGAGGCGAAGAACACCAGGTCGCGGACATCGATCACGCCGCGCGAGATCGAATCGAAGTGCGAGAGGAAGCTGAAGGAGCGGATCGCATCGACGAGGGTGTCGCTCGGGATCACGGCGCCGAGGAGGTCGCCGACCGCGGGCACGCCGGTGATGAGGAACAGCAGGCACAGGATGACGCTGAGCACGAAGGCGACGACCTGGTTCTTCGTCGTGGCCGAGACGCACGCGCCCATCGCGAGGTAGCCGCCGGCCATGAGCCAGCTCGCGAGGTAGCTCGCGGCGATCACGCCGTTGTCGGGGTCGCCGAGGTAGTTGACCGTCACCCACAGCGGGAAGGTCAGGGCGAGCGCGATGCCGGCGAAGGCCCACGCCGCGAGGAACTTCGAGAGCACGAGCTGCGGCAGCGTCACCGGCAGCGTCATGAGCAGCTCGATCGTGCCCTGCTTGCGCTCTTCGGCCCACAGGCGCATCGAGATCGCCGGGATCAGCAGGATGTAGAGGATCGGGTGGTACTGGAAGAAGCTCGCGCCGAGCGAGGCCTCGCCGCGGTCGTAGAAGCCGCCGAGGTAGAAGGTCAGGATCCCGCACATCAGCAGGAAGATGCAGATGAAGACGTAGGCGACGGGCGTCGTGAAGTAGGCCGACAGCTCGCGCTTGAAGAGGACGAACGTGTTGCGCATGGCTCGTGGGACTCTTGGCTCGGGTTCGTTGGGGGCGTCGCGCGTCAGCTCTTCGCGGTCGTCAGGTCGCGGAACACCTCGTCGAGGCGTCCGTGCTCGACGTGCAGCCCGTCGAGCTTCCACTTCTCGTTCTGCGCCCGCTGGCTGATCTCGTTCAGGATCGGCCGCCGGTCGCGCGTCGACACCAGGTAGGACACGCAGCCGTTCGGGGCCTCGAGCTCCTCGACCGAGCTCGCCGGCAGCTCGCCCAACGCGCGGTGCACGCGCGGCGCATCCTCGCGCTCGACGTCGATGCGCACCGCGTTGTGCCAGCGCGAGCGCGCCGCCAGCTCGCTCGGCTTGCAGTCCACGACCAGCTTTCCGCGCGCGATGATGATCACGCGCGTGCACAGCGCCTCGACCTCTTCGAGGATGTGCGTCGAGAGGATGATGACCTTGTCCTTGGCCATCGAGCGGATCAGCGCGCGCACCTCGTGCTTCTGGTTGGGGTCGAGGCCGTCGGTCGGCTCGTCGAGCACCAGCACCTGCGGATCGTGCAGGATCGCCTGCGCCAGGCCGACGCGGCGCTTGTAGCCCTTCGACAGCGTGTCGATCGGCTGGCGCAGCACGCCTTGCAGCGAGACCTTGCCGACCACGTCCTCGACGCGCCGGCGCGCCTCGGCGCCCGAGAAGCCGCGGATCTGCGCGATGAAGAGCAGGAAGCTCTCCGGCGTCATGTCCGGATACAGCGGCGCGCCTTCGGGCAGGTAGCCGAGCAAGCGCTTCGCGGCGAGGGGATCGGCCGTGATGTCGTGGCCGCCGACGATGGCCGTGCCCCCGCTCGGGTGGAGGAAGCCCGTCAGCATCTTCATCGTGGTCGACTTGCCGGCGCCGTTCGGGCCGAGGAAGCCGAGCACTTCGCCGCGCTCGACGTTGAAGCTCACGCCGGCGACGGCCGTGATGTCGCCGAAGCGCTTCTCAAGGTTCTGGATCTCGATCATCGCGCCCATGGGTCTTGGGTACTCACCGTCGGGGTGGATGGAGCGTGCGGGGGAAGTGGGAGTCGAGTGGGACGAGCCGATGGCGCGTGGGCGGGCCACCGGCGTGCGCGGCGCCTGCACTCTCACGCGCGCCCGGCCGCCGTGAACGCTGCGCGCCTGCGAGGGGCCCCGAGCGTCCGGCGGACCCGGCGGCGTGAGCGGGCGATGCGCGAGCATCCCCACGACGCGGGTCGCAGCACGAAAATGGGGGGGAGTCTTGTACTCGCGCGCTCCGGGCCGGACAAGCGCCGCGGCTCGGCCCCAGCAAGCTCGGGGGCCACGCGCAGCGCGTCGTCGGTCCGGCGCCGAGCCACAAGCCAGCCCCGCCCTTTGCGGCGCCGTTACGCCGAGCGTCCGCGAAGTGTTGGCGCGCGCTGGTGGCGCTCCGGCGCGGTAGGGAGGCACACTACGCACCCGGCCGACGCCCGGGGCCTTCCGCCCCGTCTCGCCAAGCCGCAACCCGCTCGCGAGGAACCCGACCATGCACCTGGCCCTTTCCTGCGCCGCGCCCGCGCTCATCGCGGCGCTGGCGAGCCTCGGCGGCCCGCCTGTCCCCTCCGTCGCTGCCCCGCCCGCCGCCCTCGCGCTCGACGAGCACGAAGCGGCATTCATGAAGCTGTCCGACGAGTTCGACGAGGCGCAGCAGGAGTTCTACTCGCAGTTCGACGAGCGCTGGGGCGACTTCGACCACGACACGGCGAGCGATGAGGAGAAGGCGGCGTATTCGAAGTGGTGGGCCGACAACCAGCCGGCCCACAAGTTCGTCCCGCGCTTCGAAGCGCTCGCGGAGAAGGCCAAGGGCACGGACGTGGCCGTCAAGTGCTACGGCGCGGTGCTCGAGTGGTCGCCCACGCTCGGCGCGTCCGGCGCGGCGACGGGGCAGCGCGCGCTGAAGGCGCTCGCCGACCACGTGCAGTCGCCCGCGATGGAGTCGATCGCCGCTCAGCTCCAACATGCGTGGGGATTGCCGGCCGACGAAGTGCGCGCCCTGCTCGGCGCGCTGCGCGAGAAGTCGCCGCACCGCGCGGTGCAGGCGGCCGCGACGTTCTCGCTCGCGCAGAACCTGATGAGCGGCGAGGCGCCGTCGGCCGAGTCGAAGGCGAAGGCGCGCGCGCTGCTCGTCGAGCTCGGCGAGCGCTTCGCGGACGTGAACACGCAAAGGGGCACGAGCTACTCGAAGGTCGCGTCGGGCTTCCTGTTCGAGCTCGACCATCTGCAGGTCGGCATGCTCGCGCCCGACATGGAGGCGCTCGACGTCGACGGCGCGAGCTTCAAGCTCTCCGACTTCCGCGGCAAGGTCACGGTGGTCGACTTCTGGGGTTATTGGTGAGGTCCGTGCCGTGCGATGTTGCCGCACGAAAAGGAGCTCGTGGAGCGCCTGAAGAACGAACCCTTCGCCCTGCTCGGAATCAACAGCGACAGCCCGCGCGACCTGCCCAAGGACGCGCCGCCCGAAGAGGTGCGCAAGCTCACGAACGAGTACTGCAAGAAGCTGTTCAAGGACAACGGCATCACTTGGCGGAACGCCATCGACCTCGACACGTCGGGCGAGTGGGCGAGCAAGTGGAACGTGCGCGGCTGGCCGACGATCTACATCCTCGACGCCGAGGGCCGCATCCGCTTCCGCGACTTGCGCGACGAAGCGATGGAGCGCGCCGTGATGGAGTTGCTCGCGGAGGCGAAATCCAAGGCCGGCGCCGGCGGCAAGTAGGATCGCCGTCGAGCGCGGCTAGCGAGCTGCGCCGACTCGCGCCGCTGGCGCGGGGAATCCGGATTTCCCCGCGCCGGCGGCGACGTTTGGATTCCTGGCGGCAAAGCGCATAGGATCCTCGGCCGCGATGGCCGCCGGCGAAACACCGTTCCTCACGACGCGCTGGAGCGTCGTGTTGCAGGCTGGGCGCGCCGAGGGAGAAAAGACCCGGGCCGCGCTGTCGGAGCTGATCACCACGTATTGGTATCCGCTCTACGCCTACGTGCGGCGGCGCGGCTATTCGGCGGACGACGCGCAGGACCTGACGCAGAGTTTCTTCACGCGCTTGCTCGAGAAGAACGTCGTCGGCGTCGCGGATCCCCAGCGCGGGAAGTTTCGGGCCTTCCTGCTCGGGTCGCTGAAGAACTTCCTGGCCAATGAGTGGGACCGCGTGAACGCGCAGAAGCGCGGCGGCGGAAAGACCCCGCTCTCGCTCGACTACGAGTTCGCCGACGAGAAGTTCAAGCGCGAACCGGTCTGCCGCCTGACGCCGGAGATGGAGTTCGAACGCAACTGGGCTCTGGCGGTGCTCGATCGAGCGCTCGCGCGCGTCGAGAAGATCTATGCGGGCCGCGGCAAGACACGTCTGTTCGAGCGCTTGAAGCCGGCGCTCGTCTCGCCCGAGGACGACACCTCGCGGCGCGAGATGGGCGTGGATCTCGGCATGACCGAGGGCGCCGTCAAGGTCGCGCTGCACCGCATGCGCAACGCGTTCCGCGAGTGCCTGCGCGACGAGATCTCCGAAACCGTCGGCGAGGAGCGCGACCTCGAGGACGAGTTGCGCGCGCTGATCGAGGCGCTGTCGCATCCCAGTCAGGCGCAGTAGGGCTCGCAACACGCTCCGATCGATGAAACGTGCGGCGGCCGCTTGCTTCACAGCCGCCGCCTCGTTCGAGTAGTAGCCGTCCCCCCCGACGCCCGTGGATCCAACCTCGTCCCAAACGCAGAGTTCGACGCCCGCGCCCAAGCGCTGTCCGCGTTGCCAGTCCGAACTCTCCGCGAGCGCCACTCCGGGCGGCCTGTGCGCGAAGTGCCTGCTCGGCCTAGGTCTCGGACAAGGCGGCGAACTCGTGATCACCGGCGGCGGCGCCCAGGAGCCTCCGCCGACCCCCGCGGAACTCGCGCCGCTGTTTCCGCAGTACGAGATGGTCGAGCTGATCGGCCGCGGAGGAATGGGCGCGGTCTACAAGGCGCGCCAGCGCGGACTCGACCGCATGGCGGCGATCAAAGTGCTGCCCACCGAATTCTCGAGCGACCCCACCTTCGCCGAACGCTTCTCCCGCGAAGCGCGCGCGCTGGCGAAGCTGAACCACGCGAACATCGTCAACATCTACGACTCGGGCCAGGCGGGCGGGCTGTACTACTTCGTGATGGAGTACGTCGACGGCGCGAATCTGCGCCAGATGATCCGCTCGCGCTCGGCGAGTCCCAAGGAAGCCCTCGGCCTCGTCGCGCAGGTCTGCGAAGCCCTGCAGTACGCGCACGAAGAGGGCGTCGTGCACCGCGACATCAAGCCCGAGAACATCCTGGTCGACAAGCGCGGGCGCGTGAAGATCGCGGACTTCGGGCTCGCGAAGCTGCTCGGCGTGCAGGTGGGCGACGTGACGCTCACGAACTCGCACCAGGCGATGGGCACGCCGCACTACATGGCGCCCGAGCAATGGGAGACGCCGCTGGGCGTCGACCACCGCGCCGATCTCTACGCGCTCGGCGTCGTGTTCTACGAGTTGCTCACGGGCGAACTTCCGCTCGGCCGCTTCGCGCTTCCGTCGCAGAAGGCCGACGTCGACATCAAGATCGACGAGGTCGTGCTCAAGACCTTGGCCAAGGAGCCGGCGCTGCGCTACCAGACCGCGAGCGAGATCCGCAGCGACGTGCAGAGGCTCGCCGCGCGGCCCGTGCGCCAGGCGAAGGTTTCGCGCGGCTGCATCGGCGCGCCGCTGCACCGACTGCGCGTCGTCTTCGACCCGTTCCTGCCGCTCAAGCGCAAGCTCTACGGCATGCCGCTGACGTCGAACTGGATTCCGCTCGGCCTCGTGGGCTTCCTCTGGTTCGCCTGCGCGATGAGCAACTTCGACAGCGTGTGGCTGTGGATGTTCGCGATCGGCGGGACGATCGCAGTTCTGCGCAACACCAAGCCCCAGTAGGGCCCCTGCAGCGCGCGCGTCAGCCGTTCGCGCGGCCGTAGTCGTCGCTGCGCCGCTCGATGTCGTCCTCGCCGAAATACTCGCCGAGCTGCACTTCGACGACGGCGAGCACCTCGCTTCCGCGGTTGGCGAGCCGGTGCCACGCGCGCAGCGGAACGTCGATCGCCTCGCCGACCCGGCGCGTGTGCTCGACGTCGTCGAGCGTGATGGTCGCGACGCCCGCGACGACCAGCCAGTGCTCGCGGCGCTTCGCGTGACGCTGGTACGACAAACGCTGGCCGGGGTCGACTTCGAGGCGCTTCACCTTGCAGTCGGCGGCGTCGGAGAGGACCCAGAAGCGGCCCCAGGGGCGCTGTTCGAAGGCGGGGGACGGTGTGGCGGGCGACGGCATGGGAGGGGCGGGTCTCAGACGCGCCGCAGTGCGTCGGTGGGCTTCATGCGGCAGGCGCGGAAAGCCGGCCAGGCTCCGCCGATCAGTCCAAGCAGCATCGAGAACGTCACCGCAATGACGAGCACGGCGGGAGTCACGCGGAACGCGAAGGCCATCTCGGTGAAGGTTTGGAAGTTCATCGTGCCGGCCTTGATGCCGTTGAAGGGCAGCGCCATCAGGCAGCCCGCGAACCCGCCGAGCAGCCCGAGCACGAGCGATTCGAACATGAACGACAGGAAGATCGGAACGGGCCGGTAGCCGAGGCTCAGCAGGATCCCGATCTCGTTCGTTCGCGCGGCGATCGCGGAGAGCATCGTGTTCGTCGCCGTGAACACCGCCGCGAGGCCCATGATCACGCCGAGAATTGCGCTCAGGCCGCCGAGGATGCCCGTGAGCATGACGGTCTGCGACGCCAGGAACTGCGCCTCGGTGTAGACGCGCGCCGGCACCTCGGGATGGTTCTTGAGGCGCTCGGCGAGCGAACCGGGCACGGGTTCGGGCGGCTCGTCCGCGAACATGACCTCCCTCGGATCGGGCGCGCCGACCTCGACGCCCTCCCGCAGCTTCGCGACGACGCGGTTGGGTCCGAAGCGCCCCATCGCCGTCGTGACGCGGTCCATGTCGCCCCAGATCTCGCCGGCGAACTGTCCGGAGTGGTCGAACACGCCGACGATGCGGAACGGCGTGCGGTTGAGCTCGAGCACTCCGTCGATGACGCAACTGGGGATCTCGCCGACGAGGCGCCGGCCGACGATCAACTCGTCCGAGCCGGGCGTGAAGTTGCGCCCTTCGAGGATCTCGACTTCGCCGCGGCGGATCTCGAAGGTCATCGGCTGCACGCCGCGCAGCGGGACGTTCGTGACGCCGCCGCGCGCCGGCGGCAGGAGCAGCGCGAGGTAGGCCTCCATCGACGCGATCGGACCCGCCGGCCCGACCTCGATCTCGGGCACCGACTTGATCAGCTTGAGCCCGCGGTCGCGGCTGAACTGGCTGTCGCCTTCGTTGTTCGCGCCCGGGCGCAGGAACACCGCGACGTCGCTGCGCCCGCCGCCGGTGTACATCGACTGGAAGCCCTGCTGCAGCGCGATCACGCCCGAGACGATCGCCACGGTCGCGCCGATGCCGAGCACCGTCAGCAGCGTCGCGGTCTTGCGCACGAACAGGCTGCGCAGGTTGTAGGAGAGGGGAACGAGCATCGTTGAATCCTCAGTCCGTGCCGCGGAAGGCTTCGACGCAGGGCATGTTGCGCGCGCGCCAGGCCGGCGCGGCGCCCGCGATGAGCCCGATCGCCAGCGCGGCCGCGCCGGCGAGGAGGAAGGTGTCGTTGTGGATCGCGAAGCCGGGGAACATCTTGACCATGAACTCGGAGATCGGCGCTTCGGCGCCGGCGGCGATGCCGAGGCCGAGCGCGCCGCCGAGCAGGCAGAGGAGCACCGACTGCGCCACGAGCAGCATGAACATCGACATGTCGGTGAAGCCCAGGCTCTTGAGCACGCCGATCTCCGCCGCCTGGTCGCGCAGCGCCATGAGCATCGTGTTGATGCACGCGAGCAGGATCACGACGACCACGCCGCTGCCGATCCAGCCCAGGAACTTCGGCACGTTGCCGAACATGGTGACGAACTGGCGCTGGAACTCGGCCTCGGTGGAGCAGTCCACGCGCTGCTCGCTGTCCTCGAAGGCCGCTTCGACGTCGGCGATCACGCGCGCCGCGTCGGCGTCGCGCTCGATCTTGATCGAGAACACGCCCACGCCGGGCGGATTGCCGCCGGCCTTCAGCGTCTCCTCGAAGTACTCCCAGTGCAGGAACAGCGTGCGGTTGTCGAAGTTGGGGACGTCGGAGTGGTAGATGCCCGCGACCTGGAACTCCCAGGCCTTGTCCTCCGGGTGCGGATTGAGGCTGCCGATGATCGGCACCGTGTCGCCGATCTTCCAACCGAACTCCTTCACGAGCTCGCTGCCGATCACGCAGCTCGTGCGGTTTCGCCGGAAGGCCTCGATCTGCTCGGCCGGGGCCTTGCACTCGGGGTACATCGCGAACATCGTCTCGGGATCGACCGCGAACTGCGCGAAGAAGTTCTTCTGGCTGCGGTAGTAGCCGCCGAACCACTGGAACTTCGTCGTCAGCTCGACGCCGTCGATGCTCTCGATGGCCGCCTGGTACTTGAGCGGGAGCGCGGCGAAGAGGCCGTTGCGCGACATGACCGCGAGGCGCCGGTTGTCCGCGGCGTCCACGCCGGCGTTCAGCGTGGTCACCATGGTGCGCAGGAAGCAGATCAGGAAGACCGCGATCGCCACGCACAGCACGGTCAGCACCGAGCGCAGCGGATGGCGCAGCAGGTTGCGCCACACGAGGACGAAGGGGGCCATGACTACTTCGCCGCCACGGGGGCTTGGTTGTGTTCGATGCGGCCGAGCTGACCCTTGTCGAGGTGCACGATCGACTGCGCGCGCTCGGCGGCGTGCGGGTCGTGCGTGACCATCAAGATGGTCTTCTTGAACTCGCGGTTGAGACGCTGGAGCAGCTCGAGCACTTGCTCGGCGCTCTTGCGGTCGAGGTCGCCGGTGGGTTCGTCGGCGAGGATCACCTTGGGGTCGGTCGCGATGGCGCGCGCGATCGCGACGCGCTGTTCCTGACCGCCCGAGAGCTGGCGCGGTCGGTGGTCCATTCGGTCGCCGAGTCCCACCAGCTTGAGCGCGGTCTCCGCCTGCGCACGCCGCTGCGCGCGCGAGAGCGGCGTGAGCTTCAGCGGCAGCTCGACGTTCTCGCGCGCCGTGAGCACCGGGATCAGGTTGAAGCCCTGGAACACGAAGCCGACGTTCGTCGAACGCCAGTGCGCGAGGTCCGCGCCGCTGAGATCGGCGAGGTCCTCGCCCGCGACGATCAGCTCGCCTTCGTCGGGCGAGTCGAGGCCGCCGATCAAGTTGAGCAGGGTGGTCTTGCCCGAACCCGACGGACCCATGAGCGCGTAGAAGCGGCCCTCCTCCATCTCGAGGTTGAGCTGGTCGAGCACGGTCAAAGTCTCGCCTCCGCGCTGGTAGCGCTTGGTGAGGCCGCGAACACGGATCATCGGATGTGCCATGGTGGGTCTCCTCGCCGGCGCAGCGCTCGTCGCCGCGGCCGGAAGTGTGCGGTGCGAAGGAATTCGGGAGCGAATCGCGGAGCGGGTCGAACGCCTGTCAGGGCCGAACGCGCACGCGGTCGCCGTCGGACAGGGACGCGGGCGGCTCGTCGATCAGTTTCTCGCCGCCGACGAGGCCTTCGCGCACGATCACGCGGCCGCTCTTCTCGTCGCCGAGTTGCACGGCGCGCGCGCGCGCGACGTCGCGCTCGAGCACGAACACATGCGCCTGGCCCGCGATCGGAACGACGGCGCTGCGCGGCACGAGCACGGCGCTCTCGCTGCGCCGTTCGCCGGTCTCGGGACCGCCCGCCGCGGCCTCGAGCGCGCTGAACACGACGCGCGCGCCCATCTCGGGGCGCAGCACGTCGCTCGGCTTCTCGAAGCGTACGCGCACCTCGACGGTCGCCTTCTGGCGGTTCGCCGTCGGCCAGATGCGCTCGACGCGGCCGGCGTAGGAGCGCTCGGGTTCGGCGTCGAGGAAGATCGTCGCGGGCGCGCCGACCACGGCGGCGTTCAAGTTCGTCTCCGGGAGCTCGACCTGCACCTCGAGCGTCGCGAAGTCGACCATCGTCGCAACCGAACCGCGCGAGTTGCCGCCGAGCGAGTTGGGGCTGACCACTTCGCCGACTTCCGCGTCCTTGAGCACGACGATGCCGTCGAAGGGCGCGCGCACCTCGGTCTTGTCGAGCGTCGCCTGCGCGGCCTCGCGGTTCGCGTTGAGCACCGGGAGTCGCGCCTGCGCTTCGCGGAGCGCCGCGCGCAAGGCCTCGAGCTCCGCGGCTTGCTGCGTGATCGCGCTCTTCGCCACCTGCAACCCCGCGCGCGCGACGTTGAGCGCGCCTTCGACTCGAATCTGCTCCGAGCGCGCATCGTCGACCGTTTGCTGCGTGCCCACGCCTTCGCCCAGCAGGCCCTCCGCGCGCCGCACTCGAACGGTGGCGACGCCGATCTGCTGCTCCTGCTCGAACACGCTCGCCTGTGCGCGCGCCACTTCGGCCTCGAGGAGCGGGAGCCGGGCTTCGGCGGCCGCAACCTGCGCGCTCGCGCGCTCGACGCTGCTCTCCTGCGCGGCGATTTCCGCCTGCACGGCGCGCAGCGCGGCGCGGTACTCGTCCGAGAACAGGCGCGCGACGATGTCGCCCTTCTTCACCACCGAACCCTCGGTGACGTTCATCTCCACGATGCGCCCCGGCGTGTCGGCGCTCAGCGCCGCGCGCCGGCTCGCGACCACGTAGCCGTTCGCGGCCGCGCCGCTGACCGCCGCCGCGGCTCGGCCGCTCTGGCGAACCGCGGTCGTGACGCGCACCTCGGGGAGGCTGAAGCGCTCCACGAGTTCGCGCAACTGCGCGCGGAAGATCCACGCGGCGCCGAGGAGCAGGGCGAGGGCGATCCACGCGCCGAGACCTCGTCCGCGGCGGCGGCCGCTGCGGCGTGGTTCGGTGGGGGAGCGATCGATCTTCAGGGAATGGAGGTCGACTTCGGTCACGGCCTTGAGGCGGCGCGTGGCCGCGTTTCGAGCGCGATAGGGTAGCGAGCGAAGCGGCGAATCGCTCGCTTCCGAGAGTCCGAAGTGCGAGCCCGGAGCACCGATTCGCAGCGCCGGTTCGCGACGCCGCTTCGCAGTGTTGGATCGCCGCGGTGGATCGCTGCGGTGGATCGCCGCGCGGGTTCGACGCGCCCCGTCGGGTGCGGCCCACGACTTCTGTCTATGGCGTTCCACTTCCGCGCGTGCCAGCCTCCTGCCATGACCGCGCACCGTCCCTGGCCCGCGCCGCTCTCGCCGCCGCCGCTGCGCATGACCTGGAGCGAGCTGCTCTTCGCGCACTGGCCCGTTCCCGCAGTGACGATGCGCGCGCTCGTGCCGCCGGCGTTCGAGCTCGATCTGTTCGACGGCCGAGCGTGGCTCGGCGTCGTGCCGTTCCGGATGAGCGGCGTCCGCGCCATCTCGGCGCCGTCGCTCGGGTTCGCGGAGAACTTCCTCGAGCTCAACGTGCGCACCTACGTGCGCTTCGGCGCGCGACCCGGCGTGTGGTTCTTCAGCCTCGACGCCGCGAGCGCCCTCGCCGTCGCCGGCGCCCGCGCGCTGTTCCACCTTCCGTACTTCACCGCGCGCATGGGTTCGAAGCGCGTCGACGGCGGCATCCGCTACGAGAGCGAGCGCGCGCAAGCCGGCGCGCCGGACGCTCGCTTTCGAGCCGAGTACCGGCCGAGCGGCCCGATCTCACCGGCGCGCGCCGGCACGCTGGAGCACTTCCTCACGGAGCGTTACTGCCTCTACGCGCTCGACAGCGGTTCCCACGTGCTGCGCGGCGAGATCGACCACGAGCCTTGGCCGCTGCAGCCCGCCGCCGCGGCGATCGAGCACGAGAGCATGTCGGCCGCGGCGGGCTTCGAGCGGCCCGTGGGCAGCCCGCTGCTTCACTACGCCGAGCGCCTCGACGTGCGCGCTTGGGCGCCGCAGCCCGCGTGAACGTCGCGCGTCAGCGGCCCTCGAACAGCGCCGCGTTCGCGCGCTCGCCGAACTTCGCGAGGTAGGGCCCGAGGTCGAGCTTCTTCGCCGTCGAAGCGCTCGTCATGCAGCGCAGCGTGCCGAACACCTTGCGCTCCGGCCACGGACGGTCGAAGCGGCCGAGGGTCCAGAAGATGCCGCTGTAGGAGTTGGGGTTGCGGCCGTCGAGCGCGTAGCGGTTGTTGAGCTCGATGAGCGCGGCGAGCGCCTCGCGCCCCGTCGCGCTCCACTCGTAGATCTTCTTGCCCCAGAGCATGCGCAGGTAGTTGTGGATGAAGCCCTCGCGCACGAGCTGGCGCTGCGCCGCGTTCCACAGCGGATCGTGCGTCGCCGCGGCGTCGAGTTGCTCGAGCGTGTACACGTGCGGCCGCGGGTCCGCCGCGTGCTTCGCGAGCGTTTCCAGCGCGAACGGAGGGAGCGACTCGAACCGGTCGTAGTCGGGCCGTCGCGCGCAGAACACGTAGCCGAGCTCGCGCCAGGTGACGAGCTCGTCGAGGAACGCCTCGGCGGGCTTGCTCATGTTCCACCAGCCCTCGCGCCGGCCGTGCGTCTTGTCGCCGAGCCGCTCCGGCGTCCACTCCTCGCGGCGCGCGAGTTCCGCGAACACCTCGTGCACGCCGATGTGGCCGAAGTGCAAGTACGGCGAGAGCCGGCTCGTCATCTCGGGCTCGGGTTGGTTGCGCTTCTCGTCGTAGTCGAGGAGCTTGCGCTCGAGGAACTCTCGACACGTCTCGCTGGCCGCGCGCGCGCCGCCGCGAAGCGCCGTGGGGCGCACGCGGGGATCGATCGGAAGCCGCGCAAGCTCCGCTTCGTCGCCCTCGAGCAGCGTGCGACTCGCCGCGGGCCAGCGCGCGAGCACACCCTCGGGCAGCGCGGCTTCGACGGGCTTGGAAGCGCCGAGGGACTCGGCGAGCGCGTCCGCGAGCGGAAATTCCGCAAGGTGCGGCGCGAGGTTCTTCTGCAGGAAGCGGCGGAACGCGTAGGCGCTCGGGAAGGCCTCGGGCGCCGCTTGCAGCGGCAATAGCCCGTTGCTGTCGACGGCTTCGATGCGCGCGTCGGTCGCCGCGGCGGCGGCCGCGAGCATCCGCGGCAGGAAGAAGCACGGGAACTCGTCGGTGACGACGCCGCAAGCGCGTCGCGCGAGCGCCGCGAGCAAGCCCTTGCCGGCGCCGGGGTGCGCTTCGACGTAGGGCAAGTAGGTAACGCCTCGCTCGGCGAACCACCGCGCGTTGTCGCGCATTCCGTCGAGCACGAAGCGGTGCAGGCGCGCGCTCGCCCAGGGGTAGTCGCAGCGCAGCGCTTCGAACACGATCAGAGGCACGCCGAAGCGCTTCGCGCGCGCGATCGCGTGCTGGAGCCCGAAGTTGAACGCGCCGCGGCGCGCGGAGGTCATCCAGTAGAGGACGTGCTCGCCCTTCGAACGCCACGGGCGGTCGTTCGCCGCGCGAAGGCGGTGCGGCGGCGCGTCGGGAATCGTGGGGCTCATCGCTCGTTCGTCGGAGGGACTGCGCACCGGGTGGCGCGGTGGAGACATGTCGGAAACTTCAATGGCGTCCGGCCTCACGCAGGTTCATAACGCACTCGGGCTCGGCGGGCCCAGCGAGGAACTCCTGTTCTTCACCGTGCTCTCCACCGGCTTCGAGCGACTTGTTCCTCGCAACGGACCCGCCGACCCGGCTCACGATCGCATCAGCGCTCGTGGGCCGTTTTCTTGGGCGGAGGCGGACGCTGCGACGGGCCCGCGCGTTTGAACGGGCGCCGCTGCCGACGCGTCGCGGCCGAAGCGCAGGGCGACGGCGTGCTCTCGGTAGCGGAAGATCCCCTCGAGTTGGGAGGCGATCAACACGCGCTGCGCGAGCGCGCCGAGCGGGCCGAGCGGCGGCGCGTACCACACGCGGTCCACCATCGCCGTCGTGTCCCCGGGGCCGCGCGTGAAGCTGTGCTCGTGCCACCAATTCGCATAGGGGCCGCGCAACTGGCTGTCGACGAAGCCTTCGCCGGGCCGCCAGGCCTCGATGCGCGAGCGCCAGCGCATCGGCAGCGGTCCGATGCGGATCGCGTAATCGATCTCGCGCCCTTCGCGCATCGCCTGGCCGCGCTCTCCGAGCATGCGGAAGCGCATCGAGGCCGGCGTGATGGCGCCGAGGTTCTCCGCGCGCGAGAAGAACTCGAAGACCTCTTCGAGAGGCGCGGGCACGTTCGTGCGTTGCTCGAGCAAGTAGCGCGGTTTCGAGGTCTTGAAGTACGCGCCCTCGAGAAGCTCGAGGGGAACCTCGCGCGCGGGACCGATGCGCACGCTGTGCGTCGGCCCGACGAGTTGCTCGAGCGCCGCGTCGAGGCTGGCGAAGCGAAACGTGAAGCCGAGAGCTTGCGCGCGGCGAGGCACGACGCGCTGGCCGGTGAGCAACACCGCCGAGGCCTCGCCGAGGGCGATGCGCAAGGCGAAGGCGGGCACGGGCAAGAGCGCTGGGCGTCGAAGCGCGCGCCCGAGGGCGCGGGTGAACTCGCCGTTGGTGACCGGAGTCGGCGCCGTTGCGTTGAACACTCCCTCGTAGCGCGCGTCGCGCGCCGCGGTGACGAGGAGCTCCACGAGATCCTCGGCGTGGATCCAGCTCATCCACTGCTTGCCGGCGCCGAGACGCCCGCCGAGACCGAGCCGGAAGGGCGGCAGCAGTTTCTCGAGCGCTCCGCCGCCGAGGCCGAGCACCACGCCGATGCGCACGATCGCGACGCGCACGCCGTGGGCGCCCAAATCGAGTGCGCCCCGCTCCCACTCGCGGCAGAGGCCGCCGAGGAAGTCCACGCCGGCGGGCGAGTCCTCGTCGAGCACCTCGTCGCCGCGCGCGCCGTACCAGCCGACCGCGCTCGCGCTCACCAAGGCCGGCTTCGCGCCGCTGCGCACGATCGCGTCGGCGATGCGTTTCGTCGTGTCGACGCGGCTGGCGCGGAGCTCCGCCTTGCGCGCAGCGCTCCAGCGCTTGTCGAAGATGCCCGCGCCCGCGAGGTGGATCACCGCGTCGCAGCGGCGGAGCACGGCGTCGAGTTCCTCGTCCGCAGCGCTCGTCGCCAGCAACTCCGGCCCGACGCCGAGGCCCGCGCGCGCCTCTTCGGGCGAGCGCACCCAGGCCACGACTCGCACCCCGTCGCGCGCCAGCCGCAGGCAGAGCTGGCGGCCGATGAAACCGGTCGCGCCCGTGACCAGGACCTCTGAAAGTGGACGATTTCTCGCGGGGTTGTTCATGGACGAATATCGACGGCCAGGACAGAAAAACAACCGACATAGCCGGATTTAGGCTAGCAAGTGGACGAAATAGGGCCGATGATGGGGGGTATGGACGAATTTCTCACCAGCGCGGATGTCGCGAAGTTGCTTGGCGTCGGTCCCACCAGCGTCAAGCGTTGGGCCGATTCGGGCCTTCTCCCGTGTCTCCGGACCCCCGGCAAGCACCGCCGGTTCGCCCGCGACGAAGTCGAGCGCTTCCGCCTGCGGCAGCGCGAGGTCCACGCCCCCGACCCGGCGCAGATCGACGCCTGGCTGCGACTGATCGGCGAGGACTGCGGCCCCTACGAGGTCCACAGCGCCATGCTGCACGACCGCTCGCGGCTCGGATCGTGGTGGCAGGTCTCCGACCTGATCGCCGCCGTGCTCACCGAGATGGGCGAGCGCTGGCGCCGAGGCGAGTGGAGCGTGCTCCAGGAACACACGGCGTCCGAGCGGCTCTCGCGCGGCGTCGCGCGCTGTGTCGAATCGCTCGCCGTGTCGCCGAACGCCCCGCGCTGCCTGCTCGCGACCGCGGAGGGCGACGAGCACACGCTCGGGCTCTTGCTCGCCGAACTCTCGCTGCGCGAGCACGGTTGGAACAGCCAGTGGGCCGGGCGCGTGACGCCCACTCAGGAGTTGATCCAGCGCATCGAGTCCGGCGGCTGCGACATGCTCGCGCTGTCCGCGGCCGAGAATTCCACCGACGCGGAGAAACTGCGCAACCAGGCCCTCACGCTCGCGAGCGCGTGCCAGGCGCACGAGGTGAGCTTGGTTCTCGGCGGCCGCGGCCTGTGGCCCGAGCCGGCCCCGCATCTGCCGCCGTTCCAACGCGTGCGCGACTTCCGCGAGTTCCATGAGATGCTCGCGCGCGTCCATGAGTGAACCTCCACGAGCGAGCTTCGACGAGTGAACCTCTATGAGTGACCCCGCACCTGGTTCGGCGTCCGACGCAACACCCGACGCCGAGCCGCTGCGCATCGGCGTGAGCGCGTGTCTGCTGGGCGACGCGGTGCGCTGGGACGCAGGCCACAAACGCGACCGCTTCGTCACGGACTTGCTCGGACGTTTCGTCGAGTTCGTGCGCGTGTGCCCGGAGGTCGAGAGCGGTCTGCCGGTCCCGCGTCCGACGCTTCGCCTCGTGGGAGCGGTCGAAGACCCCAAGCTGGTGTTCGGGGACTCCGGAGAGGACTACTCCGAGACGATGCTCGCGTGGGCGCACAAGCGCGTCGACGCGCTCGCCAAGCTCGAGCTGTGCGGCTACGTGCTCAAGAGCGACAGCCCGAGTTGCGGCATGGAGCGCGTGAAGGTCTACGGCAAGGGCGGCATGAGCGTGAAGAAGGGCCGCGGTCTGTTCGCGCGCGTGCTCATGGAGCGCCTGCCGCTGCTGCCCGTCGAGGAGGACGGCCGGCTCAACGACGCCAAGCTGCGCGAGACGTTCGTGGAACGCATTTTCGCGTACCGCCGCTGGCGCGATTTCGAAGCGCAGCCGTTCTCGCTCGCGCGGCTCGTCGCGTTCCACGCCGCGCACAAGTACCTGCTTCTCGCGCACAGCCCCGAGCATTACGCCTCGCTGGGGCGGCTGGTCGCGCGCGGCAAGCGGCTCGGGCGCGCGGAGCTGCGCGAGCAATACGGCCAGGGCCTCGCGCAGGCCATGGCGCGGCCCGCGACGCGCGGGCGGCACTTCAACGTGCTCCAGCACATGGCGGGCTACTTCAAGGACGCGCTCGACGACGCGAGCCGCCAGGAGCTGCACCAGGCGCTCGCCGACTACCGCGCCGAGCTCGTGCCGCTCATCGTTCCGCTGACCTTGATCCGCCACCACGTCCGCGCGCGATCGATCGTGTATCTCGCGGGTCAGGTGTACCTCGCACCGCATCCAAAGGAGCTGATGCTGCGTAACCACGTGTGAGCCGCCATGTTCGCCACCCCCGATTCGTTTCGCGCACCGCGCGACTGTTGCAAGCGCCGTCGATGAA
Source organism: uncultured Planctomycetia bacterium (assembly GCA_937952135.1). Classification (GTDB taxonomy): domain Bacteria; phylum Planctomycetota; class UBA1135; order UBA1135; genus WYBT01. Next base: position 20,786 of record CALFYL010000370.1, on the reverse strand, counting down.
CTGGAGCGAGGTCGGAAGGCTTCTGGCGATCGGCTGGCCGGTCGCGGCGGCGGTCATGGGCGCGCTGTGGCTGCGCCAGACGCGCACGCGCGACGCGACGAGCGTGGACATCGCGTGGTCGGCGTTGCTGGGTCTGTTCGCGGTCGGGTACGCGCTGCTGAGCGACGGCGACGTCGCACGCCGCGCGCTCGTCGCCTCGACGGTCGCGGGGGCGACCTGGCGCCTAGCGCTGCACTTGTACGTCGATCGCGCCCGCGCCGGCCGCGAAGACGGGCGCTACGCGAAGCTGCGCGCCGAGTGGGGCGCGTCGGCGCAGGGGAAGTTCTTCCTGCTCTTTCAGGCGCAGGCCTTGCTCGCCGCCGCACTCTCGCTGCCCTTCGCGCTCGCGTGCACGAGCACCGCGCCGCTCGGAGCGCTCGATTTCGCGGCGCTCGCACTGTGGGCCGTGGGCCTCGCCGGCGAGGGCGTCGCGGACCGCCAGCTCGCGCGGTTCAAGCGCGACGCGGCCAACCGCGGCAGGACGTGCCGCGTCGGGCTCTGGCGCTACTCGCGCCACCCCAACTACTTCTTTCAGTGGTGTCTGTGGATCGCCTACGCGCTGTTCGGGCTCTCGGCGCCCTGGGGCGCGGCGGGCTTCGCGGCGCCGCTCGCGATGCTCGGCTTGATCCTGTTCGTCACCGGGATTCCGCCGACCGAAGCGCAGGCGCTGCGCTCCCGAGGGGACGACTACCGCGAGTACCAACGGACCACGAGCGCCTTCGTGCCGTGGCGTCCGTCGCAAGTGAAGAGGGCCAGCTGATGGGATTGGAAACTGTGATCGAGTCGGGCCTCGCGCCGGATTTCGCGATCCGCGCCGGCATTCGACGCTTGCTCGCGCGCCGCTTGCGCGACGAAGCGCGCGCGGATGGAACGCAGGCCTTCGTCGAGAGTCTGCGCACGAGTCCGCTCGCGGTGCACACGCGCGCCGCGAACGAACAGCACTACGAGCTGCCGACCGAGTTCTACACGCTGTGCCTGGGCAAGCGCCTGAAGTACTCGTCCGCGTACTACCCCGAAGGCGTCGACACGCTCGACGCGGCCGAGGAGGCGATGCTCGCGCTGTACGCCGAGCGCGCGCAACTTCGCGACGGCCAGCGCGTGCTGGAGCTGGGCTGCGGCTGGGGTTCGCTCAGTCTGTGGATGGCGGAGCGCTATCCGAACTCGCGCATCGTCGGCGTCTCGAACTCGCGCACGCAGCGCGAGTGGATCGAAGCGCAATGCCGCGAGCGCGGGCTCGCGAACCTCGAGATCCGAACGCGCGACGCGAACGACCTGGGGGCGGACGCGTTCGGCGGCGAGCGTTTCGAGCGCATCGTCTCGGTCGAGATGTTCGAGCACTTGCGCAACTGGGAAGAGCTCGGCCGCCGGCTCGCGGCCTGGCTGGCGCCGGGCGGCCAGTTGTTCGCGCACGTGTTCACCCACGTGAAGTACGCCTATCCCTTCGAAGTCGAGGGCGAGGACAACTGGCTGGGCCGGAACTTCTTCACGGGCGGGATGATGCCGTCGCACGCTCTGATGCCGCGCTGCTTTCGCGAACTCGAGCTCGCCCAGGAGTGGCGGGTCGGCGGCGAACACTACGCGCGAACGGCGGAGCACTGGCTCCAGAACCTCGACCGCAACCGCGAACGCGCGCTCGACGTGCTCCGCGAGACCTACGGCCGCGGCCGCGAACGCGCGTGGCTGGAGAACTGGCGCGTGTTCTTCATGGCGTGCGCGGAGCTGTGGAAGTACCGCGGCGGCACGGAGTGGATCGTGTCGCACTACCGTTTCGAGCACGCGCCGCAGCGCGTCGCGGTGAAGGCATGAGTTCGGGCGCTCCGACGACGCACGCCCGGGCCGCGTGGGGAAGCTCGGTGCTCCGCTGGTTCGATTCGTGGGCCGACATGGACGCGCTTCGCGCCGAGCGCGTGGAGGTCCGGGACCAGCGCGTCGAATGGCTGCGCACGCTGCCGTTCCTGCTGCTCCATCTGGCCTGCGCGGCGGTGATCTGGGTCGGCTGGAGCTGGACGGCCGTCGCCGTTGCGCTCGCGCTGTACCTCGTGCGGATGTTCGCGATCACGGCCTTCTACCACCGCTACTTCTCGCACCGCGCGTTCGAGACGAGCCGCGCGGCGCAGTTCGTGTTCGCGCTGCTCGGCAACAGCGCGGTGCAGCGCGGTCCGCTGTGGTGGGCGGCGCACCACCGCGAGCACCATCAGAACTCCGACACCGAAGCCGACACGCATTCGCCGACGCAGCACGGCTTCTGGTGGAGCCACGTGGGCTGGATTCTGTCGCGCTCGAACTTCGCGACGCGCCTCGAGCGCGTGAAGGACCTCGCGGTCTATCCCGAGCTGCGTTTCCTCGACCGCTTCGACAGCGTCGCGCCGCTGGCGCTGTTCGCCTCGCTCTACGGCGTCGGCGAAGTGCTGGCGAGCTTCGCGCCCGGGCTCGGCACGAGCGGCTGGCAGCTCGTCGTGTGGGGCGGCGTCATCTCGACCGTGGTGCTGTTCCACGCGACGTTCACGATCAACTCGCTCGCCCACGTGTGGGGCGAGCGGCGCTACGCGACGCGCGACACGAGCCGCAACAACCTGTGGCTCGCGCTGATCACGCTCGGCGAGGGCTGGCACAACAACCACCACTACTACCCCGGCGCGGCGCGGCAGGGCTTCCGCCGCTGGGAGATCGATCCGAGCTACTACGCGCTGCTCGCGCTCGAGCGCCTGGGGGTGGTGTGGGATCTGCGGCCGGCGCCCGCGAAAGTGCTCGAAGAGGGCGCGGACGCGGCGACGCGAAAGTCGAGCTGAGCCGTGCGCATCGCCATCGTCGGAACGGGAGTCTCGGGGCTGGTCGCCGCGCATCGATTGCGCCGCGAGCACGACCTCACGCTGTTCGAAGCGGGCGCGCATGCCGGCGGGCACGTGCACACGCACTCGATCGAGCTCGGCGGCCGACAGCACGCGGTCGACACGGGCTTCATCGTCTTCAACCGCAAGACGTACCCGACGTTTTGCGCGCTGCTCGAGGAACTCGGCGTCGAAGCGCAGCCGAGCGACATGGGCTTCAGCGTGCGCTGCGAACGCACGGGCCTGGAGTGGAACGGGCGCAACCTCGACACGCTGTTCGCGCAGCGCTCGAACCTGCTGCGGCCGAGCTTCCTCGCGATGGTGCGCGACATCCTGCGCTTCAACAAGGAAGCGCTGGAGCTGCTGGAGGACCGCGAAGGGCGCTGGACGCTGGGCGAATGGCTCGCGCACAAGCGCTACTCCAAGAGCTTCGTCCAGAACTACGCGGTGCCGATGGGCGCTGCGATCTGGTCGGCGGGGGAGAGCGACATGCACGCCTTCCCGGCGCGCTTCTTCGTCGACTTCTTCCACAACCACGGGATGCTGCAGGTCGACGGACGGCCGCAGTGGTTGACCGTGAAGGGCGGCTCGAAGCGCTACGTCGAGGCGCTCACCGCGCAGCTCTCCGGCCGCATCCACACGCGCACGCCGGTGCAGCGCGTGCGGCGCTTCGCCGATCGCGTCGAGCTGACGCTCCCCGGCGGCGAAGTGCGAGCCTTCGATTCCGTCGTGATCGCGACCCACTCCGATCAGGCGCTGCGCCTGCTGGCGGATCCCTCGCCGCAGGAGCGCGAGATCCTCGGCGCGATCCGCTACCAGGAGAACGAAGCCGCGCTGCACACCGACGCGAGCTTGCTTCCGAGGCGCCGCAAGTGCTGGGCGAGCTGGAACTACCACCTCGTGCGCCCCGAGGACCCGATCCAGCCCGGGCCGGTGGCCGTGACGTACTGGATGAACAAACTCCAGAACCTCGACACGCCCGAGGCGCTGTGCGTGACGCTCAACCGCACGCACGCCGTGGATCCGCGGAAGCTCCTCGCGCGCATGACCTACCACCACCCGCAGTTCACGCGCGCGGCGATCGCGGCGCAGGGCCGGCGCGACGAGATCAGCGGCGTGCGGCGCACGTGGTACTGCGGCGCGTACTGGGGCTACGGCTTCCACGAGGACGGCGCGAAGAGTGGCGCGGAGGTCGCCGAGCGCTTGCTCCGCGCTCCGCAGGAGGCCTTGGCGCGATGAGGACCCAGCGCGAGCTCCGCAGCGCCGTCTACTTCGGCCGCGTCGCGCACCGGCGCGAGCAACCGATCGCGCACGGCTTCGACTACCGCCACTTCTTGCTCCGGCTCGACCTGGAGGAGCTCGAACACGCGTTTCGCGGCCGCTGGCTGTGGTCGCACGAGCGCGCGAACCTCGCGAGCTTTCGGCGGCGCGATTACCTCGGAGCGAGCGAGCTCTCGCTCGCCGACGCGGTGCGTTCGCGAGTTCACGAGGAACTCGGCCGGCGTCCGGCGGGGCGCGTCGAGCTGATGTGCCAACCGCGCCTGCTCGGCTACGTGTTCAATCCGGTGAGCTTCTACTTCGTGCACGACGGCGCGGGCGAGCTCGACGCGCTCGTCGCGGAGATCACGAACACGCCGTGGAACGAGCGGCACAGCTACGTGCTCGACGCGCGCGTGCGCGAGGGCGGCGCCGTGGCGGCGCGCTTCCCCAAGCGCTTCCACATCTCGCCCTTCATGGACATGGAGCAGTCCTACGCGTGGGCCTTCGAGGACGACGCGGACGAACTGCGCGTGCGGATGGAGACCTACGAGCAGGGCGCGCGAGTGTTCGACGTCCGGATGCAACTCCAGCGCCGGCCGCTGAACGGCGCGAACCTCGCGCGCGCGCTCGCGAGCTTTCCCGGCTTCTCGCTGCGCACGGTCGCGGCCATCTACTGGCAGGCGCTGCGGCTTCGGCTCGCGGGAGCGCCGTTCTTCGAACACCCCAAGCACCGCTCGCTGGCGACAGGAGCTTCGACATGAATTTGCACGGCGTTCAGGGCCGCTCCGCGCGGATCCACGACTTCGCGGGCTTCGCGAGGGGCGGCAAGTCGGCCGCGCGCGCTCCGTCCGCGCTCGAGCGCGCAACCCGCGCGGCGTTGGTCGAGCGCTTGCGCGGCCTGACGTGGGGCGCCATCACGCTCCGCGACGCGCAAGGCGTCGAGACGTTCGGGCCGAAGAGCGCCGAAGCGCTCGGAGACGCGCCCGCGGTCGAGCTCGTGGTCCACGATCCGCGCTTGTACGTCGAGCTCGCCGCCAAGGGCAGCGTCGGCGCCGGCGGCGCGTACATCGAGGGTGCGTGGAGCTGCGACGACCTCGTCGGGCTCGTGCGCATCCTGGTGCGCAACCGCGCGGTGCTCGAATCGATGGAGAAGGGCCTCGCGCGCCTCGGCGGCGCGGCGCTGCGCTGGTGGCATGCGCGGCGCGACAACACGCGCGACGGCTCGCGCGCGAACATCGCGGCGCACTACGACCTCGGCAACGACTTCTACGCGCTGTTTCTCGACGAATCGATGATGTACTCGTGCGCGATCTTCGAGTCGCCGGAGCAGACGCTCGAAGCCGCGCAACGCGGCCGGCTCGCCCGCATCTGCCGCAAGCTGGACTTGCAGCCGACGGACCATTTGCTGGAGATCGGGACGGGCTGGGGCGCGATGGCGGTCTTCGCCGCGCGCGAGTTCGGCTGCCGCGTGACCACCACGACGATCTCGAAGGAGCAATACGCCCTCGCGCGGGAGCGCGTGCGCGCCGCGGGAGTCGCGGACCGCGTGGAGGTCGTGATGCAGGACTACCGCGACTTGCAGGGACGCTTCGACAAGCTCGTCTCGATCGAGATGATCGAGGCGGTCGGCGAGCGCTGGTTCGACGCGTACTTCGCCAAGTGCAGCTCGCTGCTCGCTCCCGACGGCTCGATGCTGCTGCAGGCGATCACCCTTCGGGATCAGCACTACGCGCAGGCGCTCAAGGGCGTGGACTTCATCCAGCGCTACGTGTTTCCCGGCTCGTGCATTCCGTCGACGAGCGCGATGCTCGAGCGCACGGCGCGCGTCACGGACCTGGCGCTGTTCCACCTCGAGGACCTCGGACCGCACTACGTCCGCACGCTCGCCGAGTGGCGCCGGCGCTTCTTCGCGCGGCTCGACGACGTCAAGGCCCAGGGCTTCTCGGACGAGTTCGTGCGCCTGTGGGACTTCTATCTCTGCTACTGCCAGGGCGGCTTCGCGGAGCGCTCGATCAGCGTCGCGCAGATGCTCTTCACCAAGCCCCTGTGCCGCCGCGCGGCGCTCACCGGCGCGCTGTAGCGCGCGGCCGCCGCCATCGCGCCGATGAGCACGCTCTCCAACTTCATCGGCTTCCAAGTGTGCTGGTTCGCGTGCGTGCTCGGCGCGGCGCACTCGCTCGAGTGGATCGGCCCGCTCGTCGTCCTCGCGTGGTGCGGGCTCTGTGTTCGCACCGCGCGGGGCCGCGTCCGGGAAGCGCTCGCGCTGCTCACGGTCGGCGGACTGGGGGCGCTCGTCGCCGCGGTCGAACTCCACTTCGGCTGGCTCGAGTTCCGTGGCGCGAGCCTCTCGCCGCGGATCGCGCCCGCTTGGATCGTGGCGCTCTGGATCGCGTTCGCGAGCACCTTCGAAGCCTCGCTGCGGTGGGTCACGCGTCGCCCCGCGCTCGCCGCCGCCTTCGCCCTTGTCGGCGCGCCGCTCTCGTACCTGGCCGGAGAACGCTTCGGCTCGCTCACGGTCGTGGGGCCGCGCACCACGGCCCTCGTCGGCATCGGCGTGTTGTGGGCGTTCGCGCTGCCTCTCGCTGCCTGGGGCTACCGCCGCCTCTCGGGGCGCGCTCAGACCGCGGTGAACGGGAAGTAGATCGGGATCACGGTCATCGCGACGATCCAGATCAGCACGTTCAGCGGCGTGCCGACCTTCAGGTAGTCGCTGAAGCGATAGCCGCCGGGCACGTAGACCATCGTGTTCGTCTGGTAGCTCATGGGCGTCATGAAGGCCATCGACGCGCCGATGGTGACCGCGATGAGCAGCGGCCGCTCGCTGACCTGCAGGCCCTTCGAGATCTGCAGCGCGATCGGCGCCATCAGAGCCGCGGCCGCGTTGTTGCTCATGATGTTCGTGGCGAGGAAGGTCGCGACGAACACCGCGCCGAGCGCGATCCGCGGGTCCTGGTCGCCGATCCAGTGCAGCAGCCCGCGCGCCAGCATCGCGTCGCCGCCGGTCTTCTGCATGGCCGCGCCCATCGAGAGCACCCCCGCGAGGAGGAACACCACCTTCCATTCGACGGACCGGTAGGCCTCTTCCGGCGTGATGACGCGCGTCGTGAGCAGCGCGAGGACTCCGACGAGCGCCGCGATCACGATGGGGGCGAGGCCCGTCGCCGCCGCCGCGATCACGCCGCCGAGCACGAGCACGGCGGCGACGGCCTTGGTCACGTCGACCGGCCGGTTGTCGTACTCGTCGATGACCGTCAGCGCGTCCTCTTCGCTCAAGCGGTACATGTTGCTCTCGGTGGTCGTCACGAGCAGCAGATCGCCCTCGGCGATGCGCACCGTGCCGGGCTCGGCTTCGAGGAAGCGCGTGTCGCGCCGCACGCCGACCAGGCCCTGGCCGACTTCGTGGCGGAAGACGCGCGAACTCGTGCGCAAGCCTGCGAGCCACGAGCCGCGCGGCACGACCACTTCGAAGAGCTGGAGTTCGGCGGTGTCGCCCGGCTCGCTCTCCTCGGTCACGATGCGGTAGCCGCCGCCCCGGCGCAGCTCGCGCAGGCGTTCCAGGCCCAGCACCAGCGTCAGTTCGTCGCCCTCGGCCAACACCACGCTGGCCTCGGGGTCTTGGAGCTTGCTTCCGTCGCGGCGTCGAAGCGCTGCGACCTGCGCCTCGAACTCCTTGCGGAGCGACGACTCCTCCAGGGTGCGTCCCACGTCGCGCGAACCCTCCTCGATGCACACCCAGGCGATGTACTTCGAGGTGCTCGTGCCGATCCCGGGCGCGGTGCGGCGCGAGGGCAGCAGCGCGACGCCCACGGTGAGCATGTACAGCATGCCGGTCAGGGTCAGCCAGCTCGCGGCCTCGGTGAACTCGAACATGCCGAAGGGCGCGTAGCCCAGCTTCTCGGCGATGCTCGACACGAGCACGTTCGTGCTGGTGCCGACCAGGGTGCAAACGCCGCCGAGCAGCGCCGCGAAGGACAGCGGCATCAACACCTTGGCGGGCGACACGCCGCTGCGGTTGGCGAGCCGCAGCGCCGCCGGCATCAGCAGCGCGACGACGGCGGTGTCGTTGATGAACGCCGAGAGCAGCGCCGCGAAGGCCAGCAGCGCGACGAGCGCGGCGGAGAAGTTCCAGCGCGCGAGCCGCACGAGCATGCGCACCAGCGGATCGAGCGCACCGCTGCGAAACAGCGCGAAGCTCAGCACGAACAAGCACCCGACGGTCACGGTCGCGGGGTTCGTGAAGCCCGCGAAGCCCTCCTCCGGCGCGAGCACGCCGGTGACGATGAACAGCGTCATGATCAGGAGCGCCGTGACGTCGACCGCGAAGGTCTCCTTCACGAACAGCAGGATGCCCAGCGCGATGATCGCGATCATCGCCGCGAACGGCAGGTGCTCCTGGAGCGACGAAAAGAACGCTACGGGGTGCGGCACGTTCGTCTCGCTCGGAGAAGTTGCGGTCGTCGCCGTGCGCGACACGCGGAAGGCTGCGCCGGCGACATGGGCGCCATCATGTTGAACGTCCGCGCCCGGAGGAACCCCCACGCACGGGACCAGATTCAAGATTGCGCGCCGAGCGGGCTCGGGCGACGCGCCGGGCTCGATCCGCGCGCGAGCGTTCCGAGGGCGGACTCAGGCGCCGCGGCGGCGCCGCGATCGGAGCAGCGGCACGAGCGCGATCCCGGCCGCGAAGCCGCCGATGTGCGCCCACCACGCCACCCCGCCGCCGCGCGCCGCGTCCGCCGGTTCGAGCAGGCCGCTCAAGAGCTGGATCGCGAACCACACCCCCAGGTAGACGACGGCGGGCAAGTTCAGGAACACGGGATAGAACAGCACCGGGACCAGCGTCACGACACGGGCGCGCGGGTACATCACGACGTAGGCGCCCATCACCCCCGCGATGGCGCCCGAGGCGCCGACGGTCGGCAGCATCGAATGCGGTTGCCAGGCGACGTGAAGCAGACCCGCGGCGAGGCCGCAGGCGACATAAAAGATCAGATAGCGCAGCGGGCCGAGCCGGTCCTCGACGTTGTCGCCGAAGATCCACAGCGCCCACAAGTTGACGATCAGGTGGAAGACTCCGCCGTGCAGGAACTGGCTGGTGACGAGCGTGCCCGCGGCGTCGATGAGTTCGAGCGGCGAGCCGCCGCGCGCCGCCTCGCTCAGCCGCGCGGGGAACAACGCCGCGCGAGCGAGGAGTTCGAGCAGCGCGGTTTCGTCCAATCCGAGCTGGTAGAGAAACACCAGGACGTTGAACGCGATCAGCGCGAGCGTGATCACCGGACGGTGGCGGCGGGGCTGGTCGTCGCGCAGCGGAAACATCGGCTTCCAGCGTAGTCCACGAAGCCGGCGCTTCCTCGTGCGGGAGTCGCGCCGCTCCGCTCACTACAATCGGCGCGCAACGATGGGTCGAAAGCACCGCCGTCACGGACTGCCTTCCAACCCGGGCGCGAGCCCTGGCACGCTCGCCATTTCCGCCGACGCCCTGCGCCCGAGCGTGCGCGTGACGACCTACGACGCGCAGCGCTTCGAATCGCGCGTGTGCGGGACCGCCGCCGAGCTGCGCCATCTGCCGGCGGCGGGCGGGACGACCTGGATCGAGATCGAGGGCTTCGGCGATCCGGCGCTGTTCGCGGCGCTCGAGGAGCGCTTCGGCGTGCCGCGCCTCGCCCTCGAGGACGTGGTGAGCAACTGTTCGCAGCCCAAGCTCGAGCTCTACGACGGCGCGCTGTTCATCGTCTCGAAGGCGGTCAAGCTCGGCTCGCCCGCGGAACTCGAGCAGGTCTCGTTGTTCCTCAAGGGCCGCGTGCTGATCACCTTCGTCGACGAGCCGCTGCAGGTGCTCGCGCCGTTGCGCAAGCGGCTCGCCGACGCGGACAGCTACACGCGCCGCAACGAGGTCGACTTCCTCGCCTACCGCGTGCTCGACTGCGTCGTCGACACCTTCTCGCCGTTCCTCGAACGGCTCGGGGCGCGGCTCGACGAAGTCGAAGCCGAGGCCATCGAGAGGCCTTCGTCGCGGCCGCTGCGCACGCTCTACGAGCTCATGCGCGACGTGCGCATCGCGATCCGCGTCGCGCTCCCGATGCGCGACCTCGTGTCGGCGCTGCGCGGCGAAGCGCGGGTCTTCTTCAAGCCCGGGACGCTCCCGTTCCTCTCGGACCTGCGCGACCACGCCCAGGGCATCGTCGAACTCTCCTCGCACTACCGCGACCTCGGCACCGACGTGCGCGAGCTGATCCACGGCGCGCTGAACCTGCGCATGAACCAGGTCATGCGCCTGCTCACGGCGGTGACGAGCGTGTTCATTCCGCTCTCGTTCGTGACCGGCTTGTACGGCATGAACTTCCAGCACATGCCCGAGCTTGAATGGCGCTACGGGTACTTCGTGGTCCTCGGCGTCCTGTTGCTCCTGTCGTTCTTGATCCTTCGTTGGCTGAGCCGCCAGGGCTGGATCCGCGTCGGTGAAGAGTGAGCGCGAGCGGGAGCGAGCCGGGCAAGGCCCAGCCCCGCGACGGCGAGTCCTCGAACGGGGCGCACTCCGGCGGGACGCGTGAGGAAGCTCCCGGTTCGGGAGCTCCGACGCGCACGCCGCGTTCGCGTCGCAGGCGCTGGGCGTTGCGCGGCGCCGTCCTCGTGGTCGGGCTGGTCGCGCTCGCGTGGCTCCTGCGCAATCGGGTCGTCGCGCCGCTCCTGCTGGGCGCGCTGCGCGGTTCGATCGCCGAGCGCACGGGCTTCGAAGTGCACGTGGAGCAGTTCCGCGGCGACTGGGTGAGCGAACTCGAGCTCGGTGGAGTTCGGGTCGAGGCGCGCGACGCCCGCGGCGAGTTGCGCAGCGCGTCGGCGCGCGTGGTCGCGCTCGAGTTCGACGCCTGGGCCGCGCTGCGCGGCGCCGCCGAGGCGCTGGCTCGCATCGAAGTGCGCGACGCGCAGGTCGAGGTGGATCTTTCGGCGCCGCCCCGCGACACCGCCGGCGCTCTGTCGGGGCTCGAGACGCTCACTTCGTGGCCCGCGGTCGTCGCCGCGAACGTCTCGGCGCGCGTCGAGCTCGACGCTGCGCGCGCCATCTCCGTCGAGCGCGCGAGCGGGCGTCTCGCTTCGTCGTCGGCGCAGGAGCGCCTCGCTGCTTGGGAACTCGACCTCCCGGTGCTGGCGCTCGAAGGCGATTGGCCGCTTCGCGGTCGGGACTTCGCTGTGAGCGGAAACGGCCTGTTTCGCGGCGTTTCCGTGGAAGTCCAGGCCCTCGACGCGAGCGGCGGCGTCGAGGTGCGCGCTGCGCGCGGCGAGCTCGACCTGAGCGCGCTCAGCCGCGGCGAGTTCACTTGGAAGCTCGCGGGTGCGGCCGCCGACGGCGAGGTCGCGGTCGACGCGCGCCATTCCAGGGGCGAGTTCGCGCTGCGCTTCGACGCGCGCGACGTGCAGCTCGGCCGCGTGCTCGACACGTTCACTCGCGGGCGCGAGGACCTGGAGTGGGGCGTGGCGACGCTCGCGGGCGAGCTGCAGGTCGGGCGCGACGGCGCCTGGCTGTGGACCCGCGGCGCGCTGCGGAACGCGTGCTTCGCGGCGCGGACGGTGGACGAGCTCGAGCTCGAAGCCGCGCTCACTCCGCGCGAGGTGTGGGTGGCGTCCGGCGACGCGCGCCTCGGCGGAAACCGCCTGATGGCGCGCCACGTTCGCATTCCGCGCGGCGGCGCGGAGTGGACGCAGACTCTGCGCGACTCGCGCGGGTGGATCGAGCTCGACGCCAGCGACGTTCCGACGCTGCTCGGCACGGACCCGGAACTGGCGCCGCGCCACGCCTTCGACGTGGTGGGCGAACTCGACGAGAGCGGGCTCGAGTTGCGCACCGGAGCGCTGCGCACGCTCGGTGGCGCGCTCTGGCTCGACCGCGGCTCGGTGCGCTGGGGCGGCGCCGACGAGCACTGGCTCGACGACGCGACGCTCGATCTGCAGATGCGCACCAAGTTCTCCGACCTGGGCCAGCTCGGCGCGCTCGCCGGCGATCTGCGCTGGACCGGAAGCGTGTCCGGCGTCGTGCGCGTGCGCGGGCGCGTCGCCGATCCGAGCGGCGAGCTCGACCTCGTCGGCGCGAGCGTCACGATCGGCGACCTTCCGTTCGGAAACGTCGCGGCGCGGCTGCGCTCCAGCGCGGGCCGGCTCGCGGTCGAGCGTCTGCAATCCGACGGCGAGCTCGGGGCCCTGCGATTGACGGGCGAGTTCGACCTGCGCGAACGGCGGATCCGCGAAGCGGAGTTCGAGCTCGACACCGCGGACGGCGCCGAGCTCGCGCGCAGGCTCGGCCTCGGCGACGCCTCGCCCTACGTCGCGTCCGGCGCGCTGAGCGTCTCGGGCTCTTGTTCCGGCGCGTGGCTGGATCCCGACGGCGCGATCGAGCTCCGCGCGAGCGACGTGCTCACCGCGGAAGGCCGCGTTTTCGAGTCGCTGGCGCTGCGTCTGCGCCGCGAGCAGGAGCGTTGGACGCTCGACGAGCTCTCGCTGCGCTCGGGCGAGTACGCCGCGAACATCGCGGGCGCCGTCGAGGCCGACTGGCGCCGCCGCGAGGGCTTCGCGCGCATCACGCGCGCGGACCTTCGCCACGCCGACGCGGAACTGCGGCTCGCGCTCCCGGGCAGCTTCAGCTTCGGACCAAAGGAGCTCACGACGAGCTGGTTCGAGCTCGTCGGAAGCGCCGGAAGCGCACGGCTCCGGGGCCACGCGGCGCCCGACGACGTGCGCCTCGAACTCCTCGCGAGCGGGCTCGATCCGTTCGCGCTCGCGGCGCCGCTGCTCCCATCCGACTCGGAGTTCGGGACCGCGGGCGGCGAACTCGAGCTCGTGCGCAGCGGCGACGGATGGAGCGCGCGCGCCGACTTCGAGCTCCAGGACGCGCGCTGGGGCGCCGACTGGCCGCTCGCGGACTTGGACGTGGCGGGCCGCGCGACGGAGCAGTCGCTCGAGCTCGAACGCTTTCGGCTCGAGGGCGGGGAGGCCGGCCGCATCGAGATGAGCGGAGTCGCGCGCCGAGCGGTCGACGGGCCCTTTGTGTTCGAAGCGCTCGGCGGCGAAGCGCGCGGCGTGCTCGAAGGTCTCGAGCTCGGCGTGTGGCCTTGGCGGCGCATCGGAACCGACTTCGAGTTGAGCGGGCGCGTCGACGCGAGCTTCGACTTCAACTTCGCGCGCGGCGCGCCGCGCGGCCGGCTGCGGCTCGACGCCGTGGACCTCGCGGCGCGCTTCCCCGACGGCCGGCTCGGCGCCGCGGAGGGAGAACTGACGCCCGTGCGCGTCGTGATCGACGCGCAACTCGACGACCAGCTCGCCATCGAGCGCTTCGAACTCGAGGCGCCCGAACGCGTGCGCGCGTCGCTCAGCGGCAACCTCGGCGGAGCTTCCTCCTGGATCGCGGCCGCCGGTTCGCGCTCGCTGCCGTTCGACGAGCCGCTCGAGTTGCGAGCGAGCTGGAACATCGACGATCTGCGCTGGTTGGCGGCCTTTTCGCCGCTGATCCGGCGCGTGGAGGGCGCGGCGAGCGGCGACATCGCGATCGGCGGGACGTGGGGGCGCCCGCGCGCGGACGGCTCGTGGCGCTGGACGCGCGGCGCGCTGCGGCTCGGCGTCGACGCGCCGCCCTTCGAGCGCCTGGAGGCGCGCGGAGCGCTGGTCGGCTCGCGCGTCGTGCTCGAAGAACTCAGCGGCGAGCTCGGCGCGGGCCCGTTCCAGATCTCGGGGACCGTCGACCTCGCCCAGGGCGGCAGCTTCGATCTCACGCTCGTCGGCAGGGAGCTGCTCGTGTTGCGGGAACGCGACCTGCGCGCGCGCGCGGACGTCGATCTGCGCTTGACGGGACCCTTCGCCGCGCCCGTGCTCTCGGGCACGGTCGGCGCGCGCGACGGACTTTGGCGGCAGCGCATCGAGTGGCTGCCGTCGTCGCCCGCGCCCGTCGTCGCCCGGCGGGGCGGCGAGCTGCCCTTCACGTTGCGCGGCAGCGTGCTCGAGCGGCTGCGCTACGACATCGCGATCGAGTCCGCGGGCGCCTTCGTGATCGACACGAACCTGGCGAAGATCAACCTGCGGCCGGCGCTGCGCCTCGGCGGGCGCGCCGGCGCGCCGACCCTCGAGGGCCCGATCTTCCTGGACCCGACGCGCGTGACCCTGCCCGGCAGCACGCTCGACCTGCGCGCGGGGTCGCTGCTCTTCGACGCGTACTCGCCGACCACGCCGTACGTGGACGTGACCGCCACGGCGCGCGTGCTCGGCTACGACATCACGGCGAGGCTGACGGGCCGGACCGACGCGCTCGAGCGCGAGCTCACGTCGACTCCGCCGCTGCGCAGCGAGGACATCAGCGTGCTCTTGCTCACCGGCCGCGCGCCGCGCGACGTGCTCTCGAACGAGTCGAGCGTCGACGCCGCGCAGACCGTGATCCTGTTCCTCGGCAAGGACCTGCTCTCGGGTTGGTTCGGCGACGCGGGCGAGCTCACCGAGCGCTTCGAATGGCGCGCCGGAACCGACGCGACGCGAACGGGCGGGTCGACGGCGCAGGTGAGCGTGCGGCTCTCGGGGCCGGCGACCGGAACGGGCAGCGCGGTGTACCTGCGCGGCGAGAACGACATCTACGACCGCATCAACTACGGAGTGCGTTGGGTGGTGCGGTTCAAATGAGCCGCGGCCTCGCGCTCTGGCTAGCGGCGGCGCTCGCGCTCGTCGCGGGCGGCTGCCGGTCGGCCCCGCCCCTCGGCGGCGGCAAGGTGGACGTGAGCGTCGAATTCGCCGGCGAATTCGAGGTCGAGCGCGCGGACCTCGAGGCGGCGATCGCGCCGGACCTCGAGAACCTGGACCGGCGCAGTTCGCCGCGCTCGGCGGTCGACGACGCGGCGTACTCGCTGGTCGAGCTGCTGCGCGAGCGCGGCTATCCGCGGGCTCGCGTCGACTACGAAGTGCTCGAGGCGACCGACCGCAGGCTGCGTGCGCGCTTCAAGCTCGAGCAGGGCCCGCGGACGCGCGTCGTGAAGCTCGACTTCGAGGGCGCGACGCGCTTCTCGCGCGCGGACCTCGCCGCGGCGATCGGACTGCGCGAGCCCAAGCCGGAGGGCCCCGACCCGCTGTGGTTCGTCGAGCGCGACTACGAGCGTGCGGTCGGCGCGCTGGAGGCGTACTACGTCGACCACGGCCACGCACGGGTGCGTGTGCGGGCGCCACGCATCGAGATCGAGCCGGATGGCGAGCGCGCGAAGATCACCCTGTCGGTCGAGGAGGGGCCGCGCTTCGTCGTGCTGCAGGCGCCCGCGATCGAGGGCGGAATCGCCGAGCTCGAGGCGCAGCTCGAGTGGACCACGATCGTGAACAAGCCCTTCACTCCGCGCTCGCTGCAGCTCGCGCGCGGCGCGATCGGCGAGTTGTACGAGCGCTCGGGTTACCCCGATGCGCGCGTCGAGCCGACCGACGTCGAGCTGCGCGAGGACGGCGAAGCGCGCCTGAGCCTGCGCGTCGAGCCCGGCCCGCTCGTCACGATCGGGGACGTGCGCGTCGAGGGCGCGGTGCGCACTCGCGCGAGCTACGCGCGCGACCTCGTGGAGTTCGAGAAGGGCGACAAGTACGACGTCGGCGTGCTGCGCGACAGCTTCCGCAAGCTGTTCTCGACCGGCTTGTTCACGCGCGTGCAGACGCGCCTCGAGCCCGAGGGCGCCGAAGTCCGCGATCTGATCGTCGAGCTCGAGGAGGCGCCGTCGCGCGAGATCTACATCGAGCCGGGGCTCGGCTCCTACGAGGGCCCGCGCCTGCTCGTGGGCTGGCGCGACATCAATTTGTTCGGGTCGGGGCGCGTGTTGCGCATCGAAGGACTCGCCGCCGAGCTCGCCCAGCGCGCGCTCGTGAGCGTCACCGAGCCGCGGCTGTTCGGCGCCGAGCTCCAGGGCTCGCTCTCGGTGTTTCGCGAAGTGCGCGACGAGCCGTCGTACGACAAGGACGAGCGCGGCGTCGGGCTCTCGGTGTTGCGCAACCTCTCGCCGCGCGCGCGCGCGGAAATCGAGTACCGCTACCGCCGTTCCGAGCTGACCGCCGTCGACATCGCCGACCCGCTCGCGCAGGACGAGCTCGACGACTTCGACATCTCGTCCGTGGCGCTCTCGCTCGGTTGGGACAGCCGCGACAGCGTCTTCACGCCGACGCGCGGATTGCAGGCGCGGATCAGCGTGGAAGTGGCCGACGAAGCGCTCGGCTCGGAGCTCGGCTTTCTCCGCACGCGCCTGATCCACGCGACGTTCGTGCCGCTCTCCGACGCCGCCACGCTCGGACTGTCGTACCGCGCGGGCGTGATCTCGCCGATGGGGGGTACGAGCGCGATCCCGGTTCAGGAGCGCTTCTTCAACGGCGGCGAGAACACCGTGCGCTCGTTTCGCGAGGACAAGCTGGGGCCGAAGGACTCGTCGGGCGAACCGCTGGGCGGGGAAGTGTTCCACACCGTGTCGATCGAGCTGCGCCACGATCTGCGCGGCGCGCTCGGGGGCGCGCTGTTCTACGACGGCGGCAACGTGGAGTCCTCCGCGCGCGACGCGCTCCACTTCGACGGCTTCCGGCACGGAATCGGCGTCGGGCTCCGCTACGCGCTGCCGATCGGCCCGCTGCGCCTCGATATCGCCGCCAATCCCGACCCGCGCGACGGCGAGAGCGACTGGGTCACGCACTTCTCCGTGGGCATGAGCTTCTGAGCGGCGCGCCTCAGAACCGGCGCACGCGCACGTCCTCGAAGCGCACTTCGCCCTGATGGAAGCCGATGCCGACCGTGGCGGGCGAGGTCTCCGCGTCGGTCGACAGCGCGCGGCGCTCGTCGATCCACACTTCGAGCACGCCGCCGCGTCGCACCAGCACGAAGTCCGTGCGCCGGCGCGCGCCGTCCATGCTCGCGAGCGGCGAGTGCGCATGCGGCTGTCCGTTGCGGTAGACGAACGTCCCGTTGACGAGCAGGCCCTGGTTCGCAGCGCTCAAGCGCACCATCAGCGGCGACGGTTGCGGCGTGTGGATCGTCGCGCGGATCGCGCAGTCGCCGATCAGCTCGGAACCCAGCTCGCAGATCGACCACTCGCCCGCCGAGCTCCTGCCGACGATCCCGTCGCGCTCGCGTTTCCACTCGGCGCCGTTCTGCGGATGCAGCGGCTGATCGAGCAGGCTGGTCCAGTCCTTCGGCGCGCCGAGCAGCTCGGGGGGAAGCCCCGGCGGCCGCGCGAGTTCGACGATCATGCGCGCCGAGGCGCCGTGGCGCTCCTCGAGAAGCGCGCGCACCTCGGGTCGCAGCTCGAAGCGGCCGAGCGCCTCGAGCCACGCGCGCTCGAGTTTCGCCGCATCCACGCCGAACGCCGCGTTCGAACTCGCTCCGCCGTAGTAGCGCAACGTCTTCTTCGCGCCGTGGGTGTCGAGCAGATGACGGAAGAAGCTGCCCGCGACGTCGTAGGCGTTGAATCCCGGCCGCGCGCCGAGCCACGTGTAGAAGTCGCTCGCGCCGGCCATCTCGGAGAGCGACGGCAGCGCCTTCTGGTCGAGGTAGTAGCGCGCGACCGCGTGGACGTGGACTCCGTGGACGTGCTCGAGCAGCGCGTTGGCGAGCCCTTCGGCGACGAACAGGTTGCGCGGCTCGTCGCCCGCCTTGGGCGCGCGGTCGTAGACGACGATGTGCACAAGCTCGTGAAAGCGCGTCTGGTCGCTGCCCACCGGCACGTGGCTCGCGTCGCCCGCCGAGAAGCCCGCGTTGCCGCTCGTGCCCGTGGTCTTCGACAGATCCTCCACGTCGTCGTAGAGGAACAGTCGATAGCGGCCCTTGGGTTCGAGCCCGAGCGCGGCGCAGATCTCGGCGTAATCGCGTTCGACCTCCGCCGCCTCGCGCTCGACGAACGCGCCGGCGCGAGAGCCCGGCTTGTAGCGCACGTCGAAGTGCTTCGTCGCGAGCGAGGCCGTGTGGCTCGACTCCTGCGCGAGGACGAAGCAAGCAAGCGAGAGTGCGGCGGCGAGTGCTCGGAACATCGGGACCACTTGGCTTGGGACGCGCGCCCGTCTCGGCGGCGTCAGCGAAACTGCTCGCCGCCGGAGAGCGCGAACGAACGCTACATCCGGATCAGGAACTCGATCGCCTCGCTCAGCCCGACGCCGAAGCTCGCCGCGGGATCGCGGCTCCAGAACTGGCCGCGCACGCTGGCGCCGGGAACGAGGCTCGGGTCCGCGCCGGAGGCGATCCAGGCATTGAACTCGAAACCGTACACCCCTGAGCAGTCGTTCGCGAACGGAGGCGTGCCGCCGCTGTTCAGCGTCCCCGTGCGGCGCGTGGGGCTTGCGACGCATTTCAGCCCGCCTTGGAACGGCGCCGCCGCGGGGCCCGACAGTCCGTAGAAGAACACCCCGTTGCGCTGGTTGAGCACGGAGCTGGCGAGGATCGTGAACGGCGTCGGACTCGAGGCGCTCGGAACGCCGCTGAAGCCCATGCGCGGCAGGCAGCCCAGTGAATTGAGTTTGGAAGTGCAGTACACGGCTGCGTCGTGGGCGAGCTCGAAGAAGTACGCCGCGCCCGCGTTGGCGCCCCCCGAGTCGTGCTGGGGCGAGCCGACGAGCAGCGAGGCGCCCAGGTTCGTCGCCGTCGTGGCGATCGCCAGCGCCTCGCCGAAGCGATCGCCGGGCTGCGCGTCGCTGGCGGTCACGACGGCCGCGGACTGCCAGCCGCCGTTGCGAACGATCAACTCGGCGGTGTTGGCGCCGGGCGCTCCGGCGGCGAGCAGCGGACCGCGACAGGCGACGCTGAAGCCGAACTGCGCGCCGGGGAGCGGCGTTGTCGCGAATACGGTGGCGCTCACGCCCCAGACGCCGCCGACGCGCTCGAGCACGTGGACCGCGCCCGCATCGCCGCCCGTGGTGTCGTCGTACGGATCGCCGACCAGCGCCACGCCGTCGTCATCGATGGCGATCGGGATCCGCGCTGGAACGGTGACTCCGTTCAACCCGCTCAGCACGTCGTACTGAAGCACCCAACGCCCCGTAGCGGGAATGAAGCGGTGGAATTCGACCTTGGTGCGCGAGGACACCAGGAGTTCATCACCGCGCAGCGCGACGCCGCACCCGAGGTTGCCGCTGGTGGGGATCTCCCCGCTGACCACGCCTTCGAGCGACCAGAAGGCGGAGCTCCGGCGCCAGATGTAGACCGCCGAGCCGTGCTCGCCGTCCAACGGATTGCCGACGGCGATGCGGCTGCCGTCGATGTCGACGCACCAGCCGTAGTACTCCGCAAAGCTGACCGCATGCGGGAGCGGGAGCACTTGGAAGGACTGCCACACGCCGCTCACTCGGCGGTAGACCCGCACCACGCCCTCCAATCCGGAGTACGGGGCGCCGAGGACCATCCACTCGCCCTCGACGTCGACGACCTCGGCGCTGAGGTCGCTGGCGAGAGTGGTCGACTGCGCGAAACTCCAGCTCGCACCGCTGCGCTGGAACTCGCGCACGAACTTGTTCGACCAGAACTCGACGATGTCCGCGCGATCACCTTCGGCGGCCAGAGCCAGTCCGAAGCGCTGATTCGCCGCCGGGGACGGCGAGAGCACCTTCTGCTGCGGACCGACGGAGAGCGAGGCTTGGACGAGTGCGAGCGTTAGCGCCAGTGCGTGCATGACGTGCCTGTTCCGTTCGAACGGGTGGGGGCCCGCAGCCGGATCGGCTGCCCCGATCCAGTAGATGTCGTCGACCCCGCCTGCGGTCGAGCGATGTCTGAGAAACTCACGCCAGCCAGTACACGCCGACGCCGAGCGCGGTCGCGCAGCTCGCGTGGCCCAGCCTCGCACGCCAGCGCTCGCTCGAGCGCGCCGCGGCCCACGCGAAGGCTGCGGCGAAGGCGGCCATCGCGGCGATCGTTCCGAGCGCGAAGCCCGCGAGGTACAGAAGCGTGTCCGCGCGCGAAGGTTGTGCGAGCGCGGGGACGACGCCGAGCAGGTGCGACGCGCCAGCGAGTCCGTGCAGAGCTCCGAAGCCGAAGGCCGCGTGCGCGTGGACGCGCTCGCTCGCCGCACGCTCGGGCAGCGCGCGCCGCATCGAGCGATAGAAGCCCCACAGGCCGAGCGCGATCAATGCGACGCCGACGACGCGTTCGCTCCAGCTCGACAGCGCTTCCACTTGCGCGCTCTCGAGCAGCCAGCGCGCCGCGAGCGCGACCAGCGCGACGCCGCCGGAGTGTCCGAGGCCCCAGCGCGCGCCGATCCACGCGCCGCGCGCTCCGCCGACGCGCGCGAGCGGCGCCACCGCGGCGAGGTGGTCGGGGCCCGCGAAGACGTGCGCGGCGCCGAGGGCGAGACCCGTGAGCAAGGCGAAATCCACGTGGAGCTCCTCGGCGCGTGCGCGCGCTACACGCCCATCACGTGGTAGCCGGCGTCGACGTAGAGGATGCTGCCGGTGATGCCGCGCGAGTGCGGGCCGCACAGGAACAAGCACGCGTCGCCGACCTCCTCCTGGGTCACGTTGCGGCGCAGCGGAGCGGTTTGCGCGATGTGGTCGAGCATGCCGCCGAAACCGGAGACGCCCGAGGACGAGAGCGTGCGGATCGGACCGGCGCTGATCGCGTTGACGCGGATGCCGCGCGGACCGATGTCGGCCGCGAGGTAGCGCACGCTCGCCTCGAGCGCCGCCTTGGCGATGCCCATC
>CALFYL010000369.1 GCA_937952135.1 uncultured Planctomycetia bacterium | reverse complement strand
GGGCGGCATTCCACGGGCGCTGCGGGTCCGCCAGGTCGACCATGCGCCCGCCGATCTCGCCGAAGCGCGACATCTCGTGCTGGTTCGAGAGCGCGGCCGTCACGTGCGCGTCGACGGCGCGTCCATCGGGCTCGCGGACGATGACGCGCAGCTCGACGTCGCCGATCGGACGCGTGCGCTCGATGGCGGACCCGAGGAAGCTCGCGCGTTTTTCGGGGGCAGGCGCGGGCTCGACCGGCGTCTCCCCGACTTCGAGCCGCGCGGGGGCTTCGAGCGGCGGCTCGAGCTCGAACTCGACTTCGTTCGCTGGCGGCGAAGGGCTTCGACCGCCGCTCGCCGAGAGTTCTGCCGACTCAGGGGCGGACTCACCCGGTCGCGCGAGCCACGCCGTGACCGCGGAGGCGATCGCGAGCGCGAGAATCAGAGCGGCAGTCAGGCGTTGGGACGAAGTCACTCGGGGCCTGCGGGGACGACGCACGGGGAACGGGCGGGTCCGGGCCCTACGCAGCGCGCGCCTGCGAAGTGAGCGCGCAGCGGAATTCGACTCGAGCGCGCGCTCAGAACGCCGCGTCGGCGATGCGCGCGGCGTTGGCCATGAGCGAGAAGGTCAGGTTCTTCGCCGGCAGGAACGGAAACGTCGAGCCGTCGACGAAAAAGAGCCCCGCGAGGTCGCGGCTCTCGCCCGCCGGCGAGGTGGTGAGCGGCGCCGACTCGCGTCGCATCGGCAACGCGCCCGCATAGTGCACGCTCGCCCCCATCGGCCGCACGTGCGTCATCCCGGGCGGCGCGACGCAGCCCAGCATTCGCAGCGCGCGTTTCACGTCGCCAAGGGCGGCCTTCATGCGCGCCGGCTCGTCGCGCGAGGGCTCGTAGTGCACCAGCAGCTTCGACGAACCGTCGGCGGCGACCTCCAGCGCGAGCGAGCACTCCCCGCGCCGCTCGTCGTGGAAGTTCACGTTCACCAGCCCGAGCGCCGCGTGCGCGTTGCGGAAAACCCACAGCGCGCTGCGCAGGTCGAAGGGCACGCTTTGCACGATCGGGTGAATCAGTGCGCTCTTGAGCGTCGTGATGAGGCCGTGCACGTAGTGCCGCGCGTCGCTGCGCGCGAGCCCGAGCGCGAGCTGGTGGTACTGGTACGAGTCGAGCTCGACCCGCTTGCGCAGCATCGCGAGGTTCACGAAGGGCACGAGCACCTGGCGGTTGTCCATCAGGCCCGAGAGCGTCGGCGCAACGCCTCCGTGCGCGCGCAGCGAGTCGAGGAACAGCTTCGACGAGGCGAGCGTGCCGGCCGCGAAGACGATGCGCTCGGAGTCGAAGGCGCGCTTCGCACCGGTGGCGACGTGCTCGGCGTGCAAGCGGCGCACGCGGTTCGCGCCGTCGGCTTCGACGCGCGTCGCGAAGTGATCGGGCACGTACGTGAAGCGCTCGTGGCGCTGCAGCTCGCGCAGCGTGATCGACGGCGTGTAGAGCGCCTCGCGCGGGCAGCTCCACAGGCAACGCCCCAAGTAGGTGCAGCCCTTGCGCTCGCCGCGGTCGTCGCCTCGCACGGCGGAGCGCGAGCGGCCGACGAAGCACTTCAGGTCGCGATTCAAGCGCGTCTTGGAGCGCTCGTAGCTCGCGAGCAGCGCTTCGCTGTGCTCGTCGAGCCGCAGCCCCGGAGCGAGGTGCGCGTGCCCCGGCAAGTACGGCGCGAGGTCGTCGACCGCGCCGCTGATGCCGATGCGCTCGGCGACCTTGCCGTAGTACGGCGCGAACTCGCCGTGCTCGAACGGGAAGTCGACCATCTCCCCCGCGGTGAACGGGAACGAGCCGCCGGTCCACGCCTCGCCGAGCCCGCCGCGCGCGAAGGAGAGCAGCGGATCGAAGCCGCGCGAGCGCACCGCGAGCTTCTCGAGCGGGGCGAAGATGTAACCCTTGTGCGGCGGAAAGCCGTAGTACTCGCCCTTGTTGCCGGGGAAGAGCGCGCCCTCGAAGCTGCGGCCGAGGAAGTAGCCCGCGGGGTCGTCGTGCTCGTGCCTGAGGCGCGCGAACGAGGCGTCGGGGAGCACCGGCGCCGGCGCGGTGCGGCCGACGTCGACGAGCGTCACGCGCCAGCCGCGTTCGAGCGCCGATTGAGCGAAGTGCACGCCGCTCGCGCCCGAGCCGACGACGACGACGTGCTTCATTCGGCGCCCCCGATTCTGCCCTCGTTCCCGGCCCCGAGCGCGCAGTACAAGCGCACCGGCAGCAGCGCGAGCGCCGTGACGAACACGGTGAAGGCGAAACGCAGCCCCAGCCACACGAGCGCCGCGAACATCGCGAGGGTCGAGCTCCCCGTCGGCGTGTCGATCGCCTCCGCGTGCGGCGCGCGCACCTCGAGCAGCGCGAGCATCAGCACGAGCTTGCGCCGGAGCAGCGATCCATTGGCGAACACGCGCGCATGCGCGTCGAGGGCGCGCGCCGCAACGGGCCCGCTCCGGGCGAGCGCGACCACGGTGCGCTCGAAACGCGTGGCGCCGCCCGCGGGCTCCACGGCGCCGGCCGCGTGCGCCGCCAAGTATTGCGCTCGCACGTAGTCGCCAGGCGGTGCGCCGCACAAGTAGCGGCCGAAGACCTCGCACTCGCGCTCGAGCGGCTCAGCCATACTTCAAGAGATCGTCGAGCATCGCGTCGACACCCTTCATCTTGGCCAGGTGCCGTTCCAGCAGCGCGTTCGGCTTCGCCGTGCTGTCGTACACGAACGAATACAACTGCCCGGCGGTCATCGGCAGCAGCGGCAGGGCGACCTTCTCGAGCTTCGAGAGCACGGAAATGCCCAGTTTTCCAGGCAAACGGAGCAGCGTCGCGTTCGAGCCGCTCTTGCGCCGGCGGACGCGCCGCAGGAAGTCCCCGAAGGTGATCACCTCCGGCCCGCCGAGGTCGTAGGTCTCGCGCGCGAAGGACGCGTCGTCGATCCAGGTCGCCAGGCACTCCGCGAGGTCGTCGACGTGGATCGGCTGGATGCGCGCGGCGCCCGGCCCGAAGATCGGCGTCAGCGGCAGGCTCGCGAGGCCTTCGAGCGCGTGCCAGTTGCTCGCGCGCCGGCTCAGCACGATCGTCGGGCGCACGATGGTCCACCCGAGCCCGCTCTCGCGCACGAGTTGCTCCGCGTCGCGCTTCGAGCGGCCGTAGGGGTAGTGCTGGAGCTCGGGGTAGCACGCCGCGATGCTCGAGACGAACAGCACGCGCGGAACTCCGGCGGCCCGCGCCGCCGCGAGCACGGCGCGCGTTCCCTCGACGTTCACGCGCTCGAACTGCTCGGGCTTCGCCTTGCCCGTCTGCGCGGCCATGTGCACGAGTTCGGTGCAGCCCTCGAGCGCTCGCGCCCACGTTTCGGGCTCGCCCAGACGCGCCGTGACGAACTTCACCGCCGGCTCCGGCGCCGCGCTCACGTTGCGCGAGAGCACGGTCACCTGCGGCATGTTCTTGCCGGCCGAACGCTTGTCGCCCGCGAGCCGCGCGAGCAACGCGCGGCCGACGACGCCCGTCGCGCCGGTCATGAAGATTCGTTTGTCGCTCGCCATCGAAGGCCCGCAGGCTCGCGGGGGCCGGGATTGTAGGGCTCGCGGGTGCGCGGAGCCCGGGCTCGATCGTGCGTCGCGGTCGTCGACGATCCGCGTCGACGAATCTCGCGAGCTTGGCGGAGCCGTCCCTGACGAAACAACCCACTCCAACGCGGCTACCATACCCCGCCGCACCCGGACTCCGACTCGACGCCGCCGATGAGACTCTCCCTCGCCTGTCCGTTCGCGCTCTTCGGCGCTTTTCTCTCGGTGTTGTGCGGCTTCTCGCCGCCGGCGGCGTCGCGCGCGCTCCAAGCTCCGAAGGCGGACGAGGTCTCGGCCTTCTCGCTCGCGCTCGACGCAGCCGAACGCTCGCTTTCGGTCGGCCAGCTCCCGAAGGCCCGCGAGTGGATCCAACGCGCGCTCGAGCGCGATTCGAAGGCGCCGCGCGCGTGGGCGCTGCGCGCGCGCTGGGCGGAGGCGGCGAAGGACCGAGACGACCTCGTCTACTCGATCTACACGCAACTTCGTCTGTCGGTCGCGCAGAAGGCGCCGAAGGCCGAGATCGCGGCGCTTCGCGAGCGCTTGATCGCGCTCGAGCCGATCGCGAAGGAGCTGCTCAACATGAACGCGCGCTTCATCGGCGCGCTGCAGCCCCTGGCTGAACAATACGAGAAGGACCTGCGCCCGCACTCGGCGATCGGCGTGCACAAGCTGATCCTCGCCATCGATCCCGAGCACCTGGCGAGCCAGGAGGCGATCGAGCGCATCTCGTCGCTGCCCGACCCGAGCCTCGCCGAAGACGCCAAGCCCAAGGACCTGCTCGCCGACGTCTCGGAGGAGTGGATCCGCGAGTTCGACGCGCAACACGCGGCCTGGGACGTGCGCGCGAAGCTCGAGCGCGAGAACTACACCACGTACACCAACGCGGGCTACGAAGTGCTCGTGCGCGCCGCGGAGGCGATGGAGCAGATGAACCTGTTCTATCGCGAGTTCTTCCAGTACGGCACGGAGGAAGACGGCAAGAACGTGCCGCGCATCGACCTCAATATCTTCAAGCTGCGAGCGGAGTACTTGAAGCTCGGCATCGGTCCCCCGGTCGAGTGGTCGGGCGGGCACTTCACCGGCGGCGCGGTGGAGACCTACGTCGAAGGTTCGGGGTTCGGCGGCATGACGCAGACCCTGTTCCACGAAGCCGCGCACCAGTTCGTGTCGCTCGCGACGCGCGCCGCCGGCTGGCTGAACGAAGGGCTCGCGTCGTTCTTCGAAGGCTGCGCGATCCTTCCGAACGGCTCGGTGCTGATGAACATGCCGGCGAACCACCGCTTGTTCCCGCTCGCGGAGAACATGGAGCGCGGTTGGATGAGCGGCCCGACGGACGGCATCGATCCGAACGATCCGGCGAAGAGCACGCCCGACAAGGCCCCGACCTTTCGCATCGTCGTCGAGAACGACTACGCCTGGGGGCCGCCTTGGTACGCGCCGACTTGGGGCGTGGTGTTCTTCCTCTACAACTTCCAGGATCCGATCGACGGCCGCTTCATCTACCGCAGGGCGTTTCGGGAGTACATCAACGCCTCGGGCGGGCTCACGGGCGACACCGCGATCTCGAAGTTCGAGGAGGTCGTGCTCGCGCAACCGCAGCCTCCGATCAAGGGCGTGGAGCGCGACGGCGCGCTCGAGCTGGAGCTGCCGAAGACGATCGACGAGCTGAGCGAGCTGTGGAAGGAGTGGACGCTCGCGTTGCGCGACGAGCAACTCGGCCGGATCGAAGTCGCGCGGCCGTACCTCGCGTGGGCGCGCGCGGCGCTGCTCGCGAAGGACGACGTCATTGCGAAGGAGCACTTCGAGAAGGGGCTCGTGGCCACGCCCTTCGACGCGGAATTGCTCGAGGAATTCGCCACGTTCCTGGGCGAGAGCAAGAACAGCGACCGCGCCGCGAAGCTCGCGACGACGGCGCTGCGCGTGCTCGAGGCGGCGAAGCCCGTCGACAAGCGCGCCGTCGAGCGCGTCGACCGGCTGCTGACGAAGTGGGATCCCAAGCGCGGCTCGATCGCGCGCACGAAGGCGGACCTCGCGAAGGCCGCGCTCGAGCTCGTCGAAAAGCTGCGCGGCGCGGCGTTGCCGATGCTGACCATGGATGTGAGCTGGCGCCTGGGACGCGACCTCGAGATCGACTCGCTCTTCGGCGTGTACGAGGCGGCGCTGCGCGAGAGCGGCAAGTCGCTCGCGATCTGGGAGCTCGCGTACAACGAGAAGAGCCTCGAGGGCTGGGACGCGGGCGGCAACACGACCTTCAAGGCGAGCGGGCCGCTCCTGGAGGCGAAGTTCGGCGCTTACGACGCCGCGCGCTTCGACTACCAGGGCCTCACGCTCCAGCGCGTCACGGGCGGCGACTTCTCGCTCGAGTGCGAGTTGCAGGCGCGGCGCGGAGAGAACAATTTCTGCGGGCTGGTGTTCGGCCGCAAGGACGCGAACAACTTCCACGCGCTGGTCCTGTTCCCGGGGGCGCCGCGCGAAGCGGACGCAAAGAGCGCGGACAGCGCCTGGGTCGACCTGGCGAGCTTCTACGGCGGCGGCTCGACGAAGACGTGGCGCCACGTCCCCGTGAAGGCCTTCGGCGCCGCAGCGGCGGGCCAGAGCGCGGCGAGCGAGTGGCGCAAGCTGCGCATCGACGTCGCGCGCAACATGGTCGACTGCTGGGTCGACGGCGAGCTCGTCGCCACGCACGAATTCCCGAGCGCCGACGTGCTGCGAGGCACGTTCGGGTTGCTGATGGGACCTGGAAAGGCCAGCTACAAAGAGGTGCGCTTCCTCGCGCGCGATCCGCGCGATCCGGCCGGCGAGATCGAGCGCCGCGTGCGCATGGAGAAGCTGCGCGGTTCGGGACAACCGATCGGCGGCAGCTACGTCGGCCTCGTTCCGCCGCTGCCGAAGGTCGAGCGCTGGGTGCAAGGCGAGCGCACGAACTGGCGCGAGAAGGGCCTTGTGCCGCAGCTGCTCGTGTTGTGGAGCATCCAGCAGAACGACCTGATCGGCCTCGATCCTTGGCTCGCGTTCCTCGCGAGCGAGTACGCCCACGTCGGGCTCGAGATCGTTTCGGTGTGCTCCGCGAACGACGCGCCGAACATCGACGCGTACTTGAAGACCCACCCGTTCCCCGGCGTGGTCGGCGTCGACCACCGCGAGGGCGTCGGCATGGGCAGCACCGCCGACATGTACTCGATCGAGCGCTTCAACCTGCCGCGCCTGTTGCTGCTCGACATCGACGGCAAGGTCGCGTGGGAAGGCGATCCGGGCTTCAAGATCGGCGAGCCGTGGCAGCCGGGGCTCGAGAGCTTCCTCGAAGCGCCGCTCAAGGACCTGATCGAGCGCCGCAAGCTCGCGCAGGTCGGCGCGTGGAGCGCGGAGTGGACCGAGTTCGGCGCGCCGGATCTCGTCGCGGGCGACCTCGCGAAGGCCTGGCCGCGCATGCAGACAGCGAAGGAGCTCGACGGCGCGCTCGTGCCGCTCGCGCACGACGTGCAGAGACTCCTCGCGACGCTCGAGGCGGCCTTCGCGGACCTGCCCAAGGCCGGCGCGGCGCTCGACAAGGCCGGACGCTCGGCCGCGGTGCGCACGCTGGTCGATTGGGCGACGCTCGCGGGCGTGACGCCGGACAAGCGCGTCGCGACGCAGCTCAAGCCGTTCCTCGAAAGCGCGCATTCGAAGGACTGGGAGCGCGCGCTGAAGCAGGTCGAGACCGCGCGTTCGAAGGGCGCACTGTCGCACGCCGCGGCCGAGGAGCTCGCGGCGAAGCTCGCCGCGCTCAAGGGACCGTTCGCGGCCGAGCTAGCGCAGGAACTCCGCGACGCCGCCGCCGATTCGGAGCGCGTCGAGCAAGTGCTCGCCGATGCGCCGCGCCGGCCCGCGCGCTGGCTGGTGCGCGAGCACTTTCACTGGCAGTGAGCGGGCGCGCGCGCGGCCTGCGACGGCGCTCGCGCCGACCGAGCTACGAGTCGCGCCCGAGCCTCTGCGGCTCGAAGGCGAAGACCCCGCTGAACTGCGCGTTCGGATCCCTCCGCCGCGAGCGCTCGAGCACTTCGAGCACGCGCGCGCGGTGCGGCGAGTCGCGGCGCACGTACACGAGCACCCACCAATCGCTCCCCCACGCCGGACCGAGCTTGTACGCCGCCGCGAACTCGCAGTGCTCGCGCAGCCACACCATCTCGCGCCAGAACGACTCCGAGAGCCGCTCGGAGCTCCAGTGCTTGAACAGCGCCGACCCGCGGCCCCGCAACGACTCCTGAACCGCGGCCGAGCGCCAGTTCGCGTCCTCGGCGGGCGAGTTCGAGCCCGGCGCCGCGGGCGGAAGGATCGAGAAGCACACGTCCGGCTCGAGCGCGTCGATCTCGCTCCACAGCTGCTCGACCGACAATGCTTCGCGCCCGCTGAAGCGGCTCGAGTTGAGGCCGATCCAATCGATCGCGCGCCAGCGCGAGTGGTACGGGACCTGCCCTGCCCCCGACAGCAGGATCGTCGCGTTCTGGCCCAGCCCCGTGTCGGCGAGGTCGAGCCCGAGCCGCGCGAGCGCGTTGTCGGTCGGGATCTCGTGCAGCCAACCGGTGGCGAGACTGCGCGGATGGCGCAGCCAGGTGAACAGGCGCGGATTGGTCGGGCTCACGAGCAGCGGCACGATCACGCCGGCGACGATCAGCGTGCCGGCGTACAGCGAACTCGAGCGGCGCAGCAGGGAGCTCAGCCCGAGCACGAGCGCGAACACGAGCGGCGCGAGCATCGGGAACTCGTAGCGAAAGCCGCCGGCCATTTCGTGGATCGCGCCGCTGTAAGCGAGCGTCACGAGCGTCGCCGGCGCCAGCAACGCCAGTCCACTCGAGACCGCCTCCTCCGGCGCGCGGGCCGCGGCGGCGAGCACCGCCGCGAGCACGAGCAGCGGAGCGAAACGAAGCGCCAGAAAGCGCCCCGTGGTCTCGAGTCCCGGCAGCCATGCACTCGACGCGCCGAACAGTTCGCTGTCGATCTTGACGTAGTACGCGTTCGGGTGCGGCTGGCCGAAGTAGCTCCACTGCGCGACGAAAACTCCGCAGGCGACGAGCGCCACGAGCCCCGCGAGCGGTGCAGTTTCCACGGCGCTCGCCGCCAGGCTCCGCCCGTCTCGGCGCGCCCAGATCACGGCCGCCAGGTACAAGAACGCGAGCAAGAAGCCTTCGGGCCGCGCCACCCCGAGCAACGCAAGCGGAACGGCGCCGACGAAGGTCCACACGCGCGCACGCGTCGCGACGGCCAGCGCCGCCCAACACACGCACAACCCGTGGACGAGCGTGAACAGCAGCGTGTCCATGCCCGACACCATGTGCACCGCGCTCTCCTGCGAGAGCCCCCACAACCCGCACACCGCCAGTCCAGCGAACACGCCCGCCGCGCGCGACGTGCGGGCGATCCTCGCGGACGTCCAGCCGAAGGCGCCGCCGAGCAACAGGAACGCAGCGAGCGAGAGCGCGCGCGTCGCGATCAGCGGATGGACCCCGACGCGGAGGGCCGCGGCAGCGAACGCGGTGTGCAGCAGACTCGACGCGCCCCAGGTCGGCTCGGCGTCGGTGGGGTTGAAGCGCAGCCCGAGACCGTCCGCGAGGTTGCGCGCGTAGGTGTAGGTGATGAACGCGTCGTCCGCGACCGCACCTCGCTCGGCGTGGAGCACGCACGACAGCAGCCAGGCGAGAAACGCCGCCAACGCCAGCACGGCGCCCCACGCCAGGGCGCTCGACGAACTTCGCTCGGTGCGGAACATGGGGACGCTGCGTTTCAGGTGCGCGCCGGAACCGGAGCGGGCGCGCGAGGCACGCCGCCGCCGCGCAGCACGAGCACGTCGATCTGCGGCGGGCAAAGGAAGCGGATGCGCGGCGCGAAGTTGCCTTCCATGCCGAGCCCCGGATTCACGTTCATCCACTGCGGCCCGAACTCGTGCAGGCCGCGCGCGAATCGCTTGGGAAGCTGCGACAGAGTCATCGGCGGTCCGAGGAACGGCAGCGCGATCTGACCGCCGTGCGTGTGGCCGCACAGGTGCAGGTCGATTTGCTTGTCGAGGATCTCCCAGGCCGCGTCGGGCTCGTGCGACAGGAACAAGTTGAGCGTGTTCGCGTCGCGGCGCGCCTCGAGGCCCGACACGTCGAAGCCCTCGTGCAACGTGCGCGCGCCGAAGATCCGCAGGCGGCGCGCGTTCGGATCCGACGGCGGATCGAGCTCGAGCTCGAGCTCGCTGTTCGCGAGGTAGCGCACGTCGAAGCCTTCGAAGATGCGCTGGCGCAGTCGTTCGGGCTCGGCGTGGCCGGGCACGCACACGATGCCGAAGCGCGGGCGCTCGAGCGCGGCGAAGAAGGCCCGCGCGGCGGCGACGGCGGGCTCGGGATCGGAGAACGGTCCGGCGGCGTAGTCGCCCGTGACGACGATGAGGTCGGGCTCGAGTTCGTTGATGCGCCGCGCGGCTTCGCGCTCGCGTTCGCAGGCGCCGACGGTCTGGAGATCGGAGACGTGCACGATGCGCAGCGGCGCGCTGCCCGCGGCCCAGGCTTCGAAACGGAGTTCGCGCTCGACCGTGACCAGGCGATTGGGTTCGAGCAGCAGCGCGTAGGCGCCGACGACGGGGGCGAGCGTGGCGAGGGCGCGCAGGCCGCGCGGCGCGGAGCGATCCTTCGCGGCACGCAGGCTCCTCACGAGCGTCACGATCGGCAGCACGAACGCGCCGGAGTAGAAACCGATGGCGACCGCGATGAACTGGAAGGTGCTGTGCGAGTGGTCGAGCTTGCGGACCGCGACCACCCACGCGAAGAGCGGGAGCGCGAGCACGGCGTAGCTCGCGAAGAAGCGTGTCAGCGGGCGCTTTCGAAGGGACTTCGAGAGTCCGAGTCCGGCGTCGACGGCGAGAGCGAGCGCAGCGCTCACGGCGGCGAGCACGAGTTGCTGCTGGAGGTACGGGGTCATGCGAGCACGCGACGCCTCGTACTATCGGCTCCGGCGGGCTCGAGCGCGAACGGCGGGCCGCGCCGCGAGCGGGCGAGTCCCCGCGGCGAGCGCCGGCCCGAGTTGCGCCGATCGCGACGCGGCGGCGGGCGGCGGGCGGCGGCGAACGAGGCGTTGCCGGACTCCGCTGCACCGCGGGAATCGGCGCCCTACGACCTTCGTCCCATCGGCAGCACGCCCCGCCGCCGGGTGTCACGCACTTTGGCCGCGGCGCCGATAGCGGCTATGGTGCGGGCGCGGGCCTCGCGCCCCGCCTCGTCGACGCATCCCACCGTCCGCCCATGCCCGCCGAAGCCTCGCCCACCCTCCGCCTCGAACCGCTCGGCGCCTGCGGGGCGCGCGCCGCAGCCCTCGGCGCCCTCGGAAGCGCCTTCGTCGGCGCCGTCGAGAGCGCGAAGATCCTCGAAGCCCACGACGCGCGCTACGTGCAGTGGGCCGCGAAGCTGATCACGCTCCACGGCGTCGGCTACGGCGCGCTCGGCGCACTTCTCGGCGTGCTCGCGGCGCTCTTCGCCCGCGTCCTCTTCGGCAGGCCGCAGCACCGCGCCATCCCGCCCTCGGCCTGCGGGGGTCTCGGCGCCATCGGCGCGATCGTCGCCTTCGTTTTCGGCGGCCAGTCGAACCCCGTCTTGCTCCTTCCGCTGGCGCTCGCCGGCGCGTCGCTCGCGCTCGCCCTGCGCGAATTGCTCGCCTGGAAGCCGTTCTTCACGCGCCTGTCGACGTGGTGGGCGCTGCTGGGCCTCGCCGCCGCCGCCAACGTGTTCGTGCTCGCCCATGGCCTGCTCGAAGGCGGGTTGAAGTGGGTCGCGTTCGGGCTCGCGGCCGCCGGCGCGCTCGTCGCGGTGCGCGCGTTCCTCGGCAAACAGGCGCCGCACGCCGCGTTGCTCGGAGTCGTCGCGTTGCTCGTGATGACGGCGCTCGCGCACCCCGAGCGGCGCATCCCCGAAGACAGCGGCGCCGGCCGGACCGACGTGCTGCTCGTGAGCATCGACACGCTGCGCGCGGACCACCTCGGCTGCTACGGCAATGCGAAGGCGAGAACACCGACGATCGACGCGCTCGCGGCCGAGGGCGTCGTGTTCGAGGACGCGACGAGCCAGGCCAACACGACCGGCCCGTCGCACACCACGATCCTCACCGGCCTGTATCCGGCCGAGCACGGCGCGTTGTCGAACGGCGTGCGCGTGTCGAACCGCGTGAAGACGCTGGCCGATGCGCTCGCGCGCACGCACTCGAGCGCGGCGTTCGTCTCGGGCTTCACGCTGGCCGACGAGTTGTGCGGCCTCGCGCCGCGCTTCGACTGGTACGACGACCAGATGGCGCGCTACGCGTGGCTTCCGCGCATCGTGGAGCGTTCGCAGCTCGGCCGCGCGCTGGTGCGCTTCGCGCGGAGCCGAGGAGTCGAGCTCTACCGCGCCGATCGACCCGCGGGCCAGACCGTCGACGCCGCGCTCTCGTGGCTGAACTCGCGCGGCGACGAGCCGCTGTTCACGTTCCTGCACCTCTACGACCCGCACGCGCCCTACGAGCCGCCCGAGGAGTTCGTGCGCCTGCACGACGGCCCGCGTCCCGCGGACTTCGACTGGTACGACCTGTCGACCTCCGAGCGCGACGAGCTCGTGACCGATCCGGCCGCGGTGGAGCAGATGAAGGCGCTCTACGCGGCGGAGATTTCGTACGCCGACGCGCAGGTCGCGCGCCTGATCGAGGAATTGAAGCGCCTCGGCCGCTGGGAGCGCACGTTGCTCGTGCTCACGAGCGACCACGGCGAAGGTCTCGGCGCGCACGGCTACTGGTTCGACCACGGCACGTTCCTCTACGACGAGGAGCTGCACGTGCCGCTGATCGTTCGATTTCCCGGCGCGAAACACGCAGGAGTGCGCGTCAAGCACCAAGTGCGGCTGCTCGACATCGCGCCGACGATCCTCGACCACCTCGGCGTGCGCGACGCGCTCGCGACGAGCGGCGAGAGCCTCGTGACCGCGGCCTCCGGCGCGCCGGACGCCGCCGAGCGCGCGTCCTATGCGTTGTCGGACATCGCCGGCGACGTGTCGGGCTTCCCCATCGAAGGCCGCCGCATGTCCCTGCGCTCGAAGGGCCACAAGCTGATCTGGAGCTCGACGCACTGGCTCGACACGCAGCGCGTTCCCGAGCGCGAGGAGTTCTACGTGCTCTCGCGCGACAAGAACGAGCTCGACGACCTGCGCCGCGAAGGCGGCAAGCCCGCGCACCCCTTCGAGGACCTCGCGCGCCAGTTGGAAGCGTGGCGCGAAGCCACCGGCGGCGCACGGGGCGAAGAGGAACTCGCGCCCGAAGTCATCGCACAGTTGAAGAAGCTCGGCTACCTGTGACGGAGATCGGCCGCTCGCACTTCGATCTCCCGGGCGACGAAGTAGGAGTCGCCGACGATCAAACAGTTGGGCGGTCCGTCTCTCTCGCCGACCGGCCCGAGAGGCTTCGTCGTTCGCGCCGCCGGGACCGAGGTCAATTGCTCGAGAGAATCGTTGAGGAAGATCAGTGCAAAGAGAACTCCGTCAGCACTCGAATTCCTCCAGGATTCCGCGCACGACTCCATTCAAGTCCGGAAAGATCTGCTCCCCTGTGACCCCCAACACCCTCAATTCGCGGAGCAACCGAGGCTTACTGTCCGCCGGAATGCGGATCACGTGGCTATCCGCGTTTGCCGACCCGATCGGAAATCGGGCGGCAAAGCGGTCGGGCACGCTTTCTTTCGGGGAGGCACCGTGAAAAGTGAAGCATGAAAACTGCGCGCTGATCCTGAGTGGATTCGCATGCGGCCGAACGGCGATCAATCCGGGTGGCGGCTGCCCGCGGCTCACCGCCGCACCCACCGCTTCGACAAGCGTCGCGTCGTTCTGCCCTACGCAGGGAATGCCGATCCCCAGCTGATGACCGAAGAAGAACAGTCCACCGTCCTGCTTCTCGAATCTACGATCGCTGGCTGCGAAGTACAGCGCCACAAGGGGGTTGGTAGTCCAGTCCAGCAATCTAGTCGGTAGCCCGAAATGCTGAGCGATGAAGTAGCGCTGCACAAGAGTTAGATGTGCGGGAAGAAGCGGAGCGGCACGCCCCTCGAACTCCCGAAACACGTAGCGTTCAAACGCGCCAAGCGCGGACTCTGGGTCGAGATCGTCGAATCCGTCGGAGGGGCCGAAGAACTGGGGGCGTCCGACCGCTGGCCACAACGGCAACTCAAGATTGCCTTGCCCCCGAAACCAGAGACGGACGGGATCCCCGCCGTTTCCAGACGCCGTGGGTGGAAACTCTTTTAGCGCCGTCAATACCTCCGGAATGGACGCGGCGCTAAGGGTGCAGTCCGACGAGGTCAACGCATCGGGATCCGCAGCGGAAAAATGACGGACCTCCGTCGAATGGACTCGAGACCTGTTTGGGTCGTGCTCGCTGTTCGAGTTGGTCACTGGATTCCAGAACTGTCGGCCAGGTGAGCAGTCCAACACGGGTCAGACGAACTTCGTCACGCCCGGCACCGCGATCGGCGGGCTGGGGATCTCGGCC
>CALFYL010000368.1 GCA_937952135.1 uncultured Planctomycetia bacterium | reverse complement strand
CGATCGAGGGCGGCGCGTGCGCGGCAAGCGAGCGTGCGGTATCTCATGCTAACCATGAGCCAAAAGCAGTCGGACGGAAAGGTGTGGTGGATCACCGGGGCCTCGAGCGGATTGGGGCGCGTGCTCGCCGAGGAGGCGTTGAAGGCCGGGCATCGGGTCGTGGCGAGCGCGCGGCGGGTGGACGAGCTTCGCGAGTGGGCGAAGGGCGCGCCGGACCGCGTGTTGGTGCTGCCGCTCGACGTCGAGAAGCGCGAGGCGATCGCGGGCGCGACGAAGGCGGTGCTCGAACGCTTCGGGCGCATCGATGTGCTCGCGAACAACGCTGGCTACGGGCTCCTGGGCGCGGTCGAGGAGGTTTCGGAGGCCGAGGCGCGCGCGCAGATGGAGACGAACTTTTTTGGCGCGCTGTGGATGACGCAGGCGGTGCTGCCGCCCATGCGCGAGCAGCGCGGCGGCTGCGTGCTGCAGATCTCGTCGGTTGCGGGCGTGCACGCGACGGCGGGTTTCGGGCTCTACAACGCGAGCAAGTTCGCGCTCGAGGGCTTCTCGGAGGCGTTGGCGCTCGAGCTCGCGGGCTCCGGCGTGCGCGTGGTGATCGTCGAGCCCGGGCCGTTCCGCACGCAGTTTCTCGGCGCGTCGCTGCGGCGCGCGGAGCGGCGGATCGAGGCCTACGCGTCGACGGCGCACGCGACGGAAGCGCGCGTGCGTTCGAACGACGGCACGCAGGAGGGCGATCCGGTCAAGGCCGCGCGCGTGATGCTCGCGGTGGCCGAAGCGACCGTTCCGCCGCTGCGCCTGCCGCTCGGCCGCTGGGCGCACGAGCGCTCGCGCGCGAAGGCCGAGTGGCTGCTGCGCGACCTCGAGGCGTGGGCCGA
The DNA here is from genome assembly GCA_937952135.1 of uncultured Planctomycetia bacterium. GTDB lineage: Bacteria > Planctomycetota > UBA1135 > UBA1135 > WYBT01. The sequence continues at coordinate 5,376 of CALFYL010000368.1, read as the reverse complement.
GCGTTCGCTGCCGACGGCCTTCGACGACGCGGCGAGGTGACGCGCGGCCACTGACTTCGGCGGTGTTGCGCCGTAGGCTCCGCGGCATGTCGAAGCGAAACGTTCGTCGGTGGCGCGGGGCGAGTTGGGCGGGGGTGGCGGCCGCGGCCGCGCTGTGGAGTTGCAGTTGGTCGTCGCCGGCGGCGCGAGAGCCGCAAAACGCAGCGGAGAGCGGCGCAGCCTCGCTCGTCGAAGCGCGCAGCGAGTTGCGCGAGTTCGCGGAGCGCTACAGCGCCGATCGCGGCGTGCTGCAACGCCGCTACGACCTCGCTTCGAGTCCCCAGCGGCGCGCGCGGCTCGCGGCGTTCTTCGCGCAGACCGAAGCGGCCCTGGGGGCCATCGATCACGACGCGCTCGGACTCGACGGGCGCATCGACTACGCGCTCCTTCACGGCCGGCTCGCGCACGAGAAGCGCGAACTCGCGCGGCGCGAGCGGCGCGCGGCCGAGCTCGCCGAGTTCGCGCCCTTCGCCGGCATCGTGTTCGACCTGCACGCCGCTCGGCGCGAGCGCGCGACGCCCGATGCGGTCGCGGCGGCGACGAAGCTCGAGGAGCTCGTGAGCGGCGTCAAATCGGCGCGCGAGGAGCTGGAGCGCAAGCTCGACAGCAAGTCCGAAGCCGGCGCGGCGACGCGGCCCTCGCCTTCGACGGCGCTGCGCGCGGAGGAGTTGATTCGCGAGCTGCGCGGCGCGCTCGATCGGTGGTTCGAGTTCTACGACGGCTACGACCCGCTCGTGTCGTGGTGGTGCGCGAAGCCGAAGGAGCGCGCGACGAAGGCGCTCGACGAGTACGCGAAGTTGCTGCGCGAACGGGTCGTCGGCGCGAAGAGCGGCGAGGACGAGCCGATCGTGGGCGACCCCATCGGCCGCGACACCCTGCTCGCGCACCTCGAGCACGAGCGCATCCCGTACACGCCGGAGGAACTGGTCGCGATCGCCGAGCGCGAGTTCGCGGTGTGCGACGAGCGCATGCTCGCGGCGTCGCGCAAGCTCGGCTGCGGCGACGACTGGAAGGCCGCGCTCGAGAAGGTGAAAGCGCTGCACGTGGCGCCGGGCGAGCAGGTCGAGCTGGTGCGCGAACTCGCCTTCGAGGCCATCGAGTTCCTCGAGCAGCGCGAGCTCTTGACCCTCCCCGAGCTCGCGAAGGAGGTCTGGCGCGTCGAGATGATGAGCCCCGAGCGCCAGAAGGTGAATCCGTTCTTCCTCGGCGGCGAGAGCGTGATCGTGTCGTTCCCCACGGACACGATGGACCACGAGGACAAGCTGATGAGCCTGCGCGCGAACAACCGGCATTTCTCGCGCGCGGTGGTGCACCACGAGCTGATCCCGGGGCACCATCTCCAGCAGTTCATGACGCAGCGGCATCAACCGCACCGGCGCGAGTTCTCGACGCCGTTCTGGACCGAGGGCTGGGCGCTGTACTGGGAGATGCTGCTGTGGGACCAGGGCTTTCCGCGCGGGCCCGAGGACGAGGTCGGCATGCTCTTCTGGCGCATGCACCGCTGCGCGCGCATCGTGTTCTCGCTGCGCTTCCACCTCGGCGAGATGACGCCGCAGGAGTGCATCGACTACCTCGTGGAGCGCGTCGGCCACGAGCGTTTCAGCGCCGAGGGCGAGGTGCGGCGCTCCTTCAACGGCGATTACTCGCCGCTCTATCAAGTCGCGTACATGCTGGGCGGGCTGCAGTTCCGCGCGCTGCGGCGCGAGCTCGTCGAAGGCGGCCGCATGAGCGACCGCGAGTTCCACGACGCCGTGCTCACGAGCGGGAACATGCCGGTCGAGCTCGTGCGCGCGCGGCTGACGGGCGCGAAGCTCGAGCGTGGGCAGCCGCCCGCGTGGCGCTTCGCGGATTGACGTTCGCGGATCCGAGATTCGCGCCGCGGCAGGAACGTCGGGACTTGCGGTCCAGGCCGGAAACCGGAGGATCGGGCGCGCCATGAAGCTTGCGACGCTCGTGCTCACGACTTTGGTGGCGCTCACGCCGACGCAGTCGAAGAAGGCTGCGAAGGACGAGGCTTGCCCGTACTGCAAGAACGATCCTGCGTTGATGAAGGCCGCGGGAGTCGTCTCGCACGGTCCCATGCCGGTCGCGGACAAGACGACGAGCGAGTTGGCCGCGCTCCTGCCGGCTTCGCAGTGGTCGTTCCTCGAGACGGCGCACTTGCGCTGGGCGTCGTGCCTCGGCGAGACGAACGTGTCGCAGAAGGAGCGCGAGCGCGTCGACGCGGAGCTCGCGCGGCTTCGCGCCTTCTTGCCCGACGTGCCGCTCAAGCCGAAGAAGCTCGATCGCTGGCTGCGGCTGCACTTGTTCGCGATGAAGGGCGAGGAGCTGTACTCGCGCTTCCAACAGATCGCGAAGGTCACGGACGCGGACTTTCCCGAGGCGCCGCGCGTGGAGCCGCCCTACATGGGCATCGGCAAGTTCCTCGGCGAGCGCGACAAGTTCGAAGTCGTGATCCATCTGACGCGCGCGAACCACCAGCGCTTCACGGAGTCCTTCAGCGGCGTGCGCGTGAACGACTCGTTCCGCTGGCACTTCCCCGGCCTGCACAAGCTGCTGATCAGCGTGCCGGCCGAGGATGCCGATCTGCGCGAGGATCGCTGGCTCTGGCCGCACGTCGTGCACAACCTCACGCACGTTTTCCTGTGGGCCTACAAGCACTTCGCGTACGACCCGCCGGTGTGGCTCGACGAAGGGCTCGCGCTCGCGCTCGAGAAGGAGGCCGAGCCCGAGTCGCACACGCTCGAGGGCGAGGAAGGCGCCTACAACGACGCGCGCGGTCCGAGCGATTTCAGCGCGCGCGCGAAGAAGCTCGGCGACGGCAAGTCGAAGACGCTGGCGCAGCTCACGGCGGCGAAGATGTACTCCGAGCTGGGAGTCGACGGCATGGTTCAATCGTGGTCGATCACGCGCTTCCTGATGGAGGCGCACCCCGAGAAGTACGCGGACTTCCTCGGCCGCATCAAGGGCCAGCTCGACGAGCGCGGCCTGCAAACCGGCTCGGATCTGCCCGATCTGCAGCGCCGCGCGCTCAAGGACCTGTGGGGCTGGAGCAGCGCCGATCTCGACGCCGCGTGGCAGGCGTGGATCGCCGCGCCGCCGGCTCCCGCCGCGAAGTAAGCGCTCGCGGCTCGCTCCAGACTGCCGACGCCATCGATCCTCCGAGCATGTAGCGCACGCCGAGCGACTCGAGGATCGCCGCGATCGGCTCGGCCGCCGAGAGGGCGTCCTCAGCCCAGGCCACGCGCCCTCTTCTGCGCCATCGCGCGCTCGAGGAGTTCCGTGCCCAGCCAGCGCTCCGCGAGACGCAGCTCGAGCTGTTCCTCGCTCTCGTCCGGAAACCGCGCGCGCAGTCCCGCGAGCTGCGGTTCCCGCGCGGTGCTCCATGCCTCGCGAATCGGATCACCGTTCTCCACGCTCGCGAGGCGGCGCCAGCCGTCCATGCGGGCCTGAACTTCGGGGGAGGTGTCCGCGGGGCGCACGAGCCGGGGCGTAACGAACCGCGCCGCCGGCGCGAGCAGGTCAGGAACCTGCGCGACGCCGACGGCGCGTGGACGGGCGCTGGAGCGCCAAGATCAGTTCTTCGGGCAGCCCAGGTTGTTGTCGCTGTCGAGGTTCGTCGCCAGCGGCTCGTAGGTCTGCGTGTTGAACGCGTTCTGCACGCTCGAGATCACTTCGGCCGCGGTGAGCGGGTAGTTCACTTCCGAGTCCGACGCGTTGAGCAGCGCCGCGACGGCGTGACGGGCGAGCTTGCGCGCGCCGCCGCCGCCGAGCCACGCGGCTTGCATCAGCGTGATGTCCGGCGTGAAGGCGTTGACGCCGAACACGGTGTCGAAGTCGTCGGTCGGCGCATAGCCCGCGTCGGCCCAGGACTCGGGGTGATTCTTCCAGTAACCCGGCGTGCAGCCTTGCGGCGGCGTGAACACGCCGACGTATTGACGGCAGACGTAGATCGCGCCGTGCTCGTCGGTGAGGCGCGTGCGGATGCCGCAGACGCGGTCGCAGGTCACCGACGTGTCGATCACGATGTCGGTCACGAGCGCCGTCGGGTCCGTCGCGTAGGCGCCCGGGCACGGCAGCCACTCGATCGTGAAGTTGTCGCCGTCCGGATCGTAGGCGTCGGTGGTGACCGTCACGGTCGTCGTCGCGCCCTGGCAGGGCACGTAGAAGGGCGCGAAGTCGTTGCAGAACGGGGGCGTGTTCTCGACGACGCCGGCATTCGCTCCGGCGATGAGGGCGGCGGCGAGCACGAGGTGGGTGAGGTGGCGCATAGCGTGATTAGGGCGGAAGTGGGAATCGGTCTGGGGGGCTTGCGAGTCCGCGGGAGGGCGGTCGCCGCACACGGAACAAGGTTACCCCAATTGCGGAAACCTTGCTGGCGCCGCCCCGAAACGGCGAAAGGGGGTTGGCCGGCCCGGCCACGCCCGGCCGGTCAGTCGAGCTTCACGTTCGCCGCGTACTCGCCGGTGAGGGCCGGATCGGGGTTCCCGTCGGCCGTCCAAAACTTCCAGGGCCCGGTGCGAAGGTTGTTCACGTACTCGCCTTCGCTCTCCGGCGCGCCGTTTTCGTGCCAGGTGCGCCAGAAGCCCTCGCGCAGTCCGAGGTGGTAGAACCCTTCGTAGCGCAGCTTCCCGTTGAGCCAGTTCTCGGTCCACACGCCCGAGTGCTTGCCGGTCTCGAAGGCGCCCTCGCGCTCGAGCGCGCCGGTCTCGAAGTAGTAGCGCCAGTGACCGGTCAGGCGGCCCTGGTCGTCGTACTCGCCCTCGAGCCGCGTCTTCCCGTTCTCCCACTGCGCCCGCATCTTGCCGACGCGCACCCGCTGACCTTCGGCGACGACGCGCTCGGTGCGCTCGGTGTAGAGCTCGCCGGTCTCGTAGAACTCGCGCACCGTCACGAGCTCGCCCGGTCGGGCGTTTTCGGGCGTGATCTGACGGTGGACCTTGGCCGGAGCGGTTGGTGTGCTCGCGCCGGGTGCGGTCGTGGCCGCGGGTTCGTTGCGCGAGCAACTCGCGAGGAGCGCGAGCGAGAGCGCCGTACAGGCGCCGACGAGGCTGGGCGCGCGGGTCACCGTTCTCGTCCTGAGGGTCGAGGCAAGCATGACGCGGGAGGGTACTACGTTGCGCCTTCCCAGGCTCGGCCCTACGCTCCGCCCCTCGCTTGTGCGGGTTTCAACTCCGCGCGGACCGAGCTCAACGCGTCACTGCGGTCCCACCGCGTGTCCAGCCTCCCCTGACCGGACAAGGGTCTCGATGACCGAGCAAAAACAGCAATGGGGCAGCCGTCTGGGAGTGATCCTGGCGGTCGCCGGTTCCGCCGTGGGCCTGGGCAACTTCCTGC
>CALFYL010000367.1 GCA_937952135.1 uncultured Planctomycetia bacterium | reverse complement strand
GAAGTGCGCGAGCCCCTCGCGGATCCAGATCGGCGTGTCGTAGCTGTAGTGCTTGTAGCCGTCGAGCAGATTGATCGCGAGGTTGAAGGCGAGGTGGCCGTGCAGGCCCTCGTCTTCCCGCAGATTCTCGGTGCCGGCGCCGATCGAAACCGACAGCGTGTCCTTCGCCGGCAGATTCCAGCGCTGGGTCTTCTTGATCAGCAGTCCGAACTGACTCTGGAGGTACTGCTGCAGCGCCGCTTCGCTCGGCAGGATCAGGATCTCGTACTTGCTGTTCTGCCCCAGGTAGGGGCCGATGCCCATGTACTTGGCCTTCATGTCCCACACGTAGCCCTTGGGCGGGAAGTCGGACTCCTTGACCTGGAAGATCTCGAGCCAGCGGTCCCACACTTCCTCGGCGCGCTGCGCGTACAGGTGCGTGCGCAGCCACGGATCGAGCACCTTGGCCTTGGGGTCGACCAGCGGGAGCACGGCCTGCAGCTTCGTCAGTTCCGCGCGGAGCTTGTCCTTCTCCTCGGGCTTGACCTTGTGCGGCGCGAGCGCGAAGCCGAGCTCGAAGTGCTTCGACTCGATCCAGCGGATGTCCGCGCTCGGAAGCACTCCGTCGACCTTCGCCGTCGACTCCTCCTTGCCGAACTCGAAGCCTCCGTGGCTCACGATGCCCGCCTTCTCCATCAGCGCCGGATCGCCCTTGCAGTAGGGACACTGCGTCGGGTCGTTCTTGCTCTGGAGCGGCGCGAAGGCGCAGGCGAGGAGCGCCGCCCCGAGGGCGAGGATGCTGCGGTGGATCTGCATGGGGCAACCAAGTTAGCGGATCGAGTCGGCGGGGCCACTTGCGCGAGCTGATGGACGTCGGCCGCGGATGTCGCTTGGGAAGGTAAGCCACCGACCGGAGCCCCCCCATGACGACCGCCGCCTACCTCGCATCCTTCTTGCTCCTCTCGACTCCAGGTCTGATTCCGGGCCTGATTCCGGGCCCGATTCCAGGCCCTGCCCTCGGCGCGGATGCCGCGCCCAAGTCCGTCGATCTCGACGGCGATGGGGCGCTGGACCTCGTGCTGGTGGACGCGAGTGGAGCTCCGCGGCTCCTGCGCAACGCCGGCGAAGGGCGCTTCGAGGAGCTGGCGGAGCGCGGCGGGTTGCCGGCGAGCGTCGGAGGCTTGCACTGGCACGACGTGGACGGCGACGGGGACCTCGACGTGCTCGCCCTGGGCGCGCCGGTCAGCGGCGCTGCGCCGAAGTTGTTCGAGAACGCCGGACCGCTGGTGTTCGCCGAGGTCGAGCGCGCCTTCGGACTCGTGGCCCTCGACCCGCGCGGCCGGCCGGAGTGGGTCGACTTCGACGGCGACGCGCGCATCGATCTGGTGTGGAGCGCCCCCGAGAGCGTGCAGCTCCTTCGCCAGGTGCGCCGCGGGGTGTTCGAGGCGACGAGCGTGCTGAGCGTCGGCGCCGGTTCGAACTCGAACCTCACTCCGCCGCCGCCGAACGGAGGCGCCGTGGTGGGCTCGAGCGCGTCGACGGGCCCGCTGGCGTCGTCGAGCGCGCCGACGATGATCTGCGCCGGAACGCTGGTCGATTCGAGCACCGGCAATTGCATCGAAGCGTCGAGCACGCCGGTGCTCGGAGAGCTCTACCCGCTGTCGTCGAGCTTCAACCTCGACGGCGCGGGGCGCGTGGGGATGGGCACGACCAGTCCGCTCGAGCGGCTCGACGTCGCGGGCCGCATCCGCGCGCAACTCGGCGTGCGCTTCGGCGACGGCACACTGCAGAGCTCGGCCGGCACGCGCGACTGGAACCAGTTGATCAACGTGCCGGCGGGCTTCGCCGACGGGCTCGACAACGACACGATCTACGGCGCGGGCACGGGGCTGAGCTTGAGCGGCACGACGTTCTCGCTGACGAGCAACGGAGTCACAACGTCGCAGCTTGCCGACGGCGCCGTGAGCAACGCGAAGCTCGCCAACGGGGCCGTGACTTCCGACAAGCTCGCGTCCGCGGCGGTGGGTTCGACGCAACTCGCCAGCGATGCGACATCGCTGTCGAAGGTCACCGGCGGCGGTGCGTCGATGGGGGCGGGCTCACTGATGGTGAACACGGTCACGCCCGCCGGCCGGGTGCGCATCCGTCACTCCAGTTCGACGGGCAGTCCGCAATTGATGCTGACGCAGGACGGCGCGAGCGACTTCGCGCGCATCGGCATGGACAACCCGCTCTCAGCGCAGACCTGGACGATCGCCGGCGGCCTCACGGCGAGCGCCGCGACCGACCAATTGAACATGTACCACTCCAGCGCGGGCAACGTGCTCTCGGTGGGCGGCAACAACCGAGTCGGCGTCAACACGACAAGCCCGCTCACCGCGCTGCACGTCAGCGGTTCGCTGCACCTTGCCGGAACGACGCAGGACCTCTCCGCACCCTCGACGGAGTCGCTCGAGCTCGGCCACCGCAACGGCCCCTCGTTCACTCCGCGGCTCACGATCGACGCCAGCGGCGCGGCGACGTTTTCGGGCGCGCTGTCCGCGGCGACGGCGACGCGCTGGGTCACGGTCACGGCGCGCGAGTTCACGACGTCGCTCTCCATGGTGATCTCCAGCTCGGGCGATTACCTGCAGAAGCCCAGCTCGAGCTCGTGCACCGCCGACGCCAACATCCGTCTTCCCCACGGCGCGGTCCTGACCGCCTTCCGCGCGCGGGTGACCGACTCCAATCCGGACGTCGACGTCACCGTGCGCATGGCGCGCTATCCGTTCGGAGATGGCGTGGGGCTGCCGATGGCGTCCGTTTCGACGAACGGAGTCGCGGGCGGAGAGCAGACCCTGACGGACACGAGCATCGACTTGGGGCTCGTGGACAACCAGCTCTACCGCTACGAGCTCGAGGTGTTCATCCCGTCCGGTGCGATCACGACCGGCCAGGCGCGCTTCCACCGCGTCCAGATCGAGTACACGACGCCGAATTCGGTGCGCTGAGCGCCGCGCGCGTCAGAGCGCGCGCTCCTTCCACTGCTTCGCCATTTCGATCGCGTCGAAGGCCGAGAGCTTCTCGATCGGCGCGGCGCCGTCGACGATGCCGCGCATGGCGTTGATCGCGGCGATGCGGATCGAGTTGTCGGTCGAGTCGAGGTGCGGGCGCACGGCGCCGACCGCCTTTCGCGAGCCGCAGCCGGCGAGGAGGTTGAGGCCCGCGACGACCTTCTTGCGCTCGCTCTCCGCCACCAGCGGCAGCACCCGGTCGCTCGCTTCGTCGCCGCGCACGCCGTTCAGCGCCGCGCGGATCTCCGCGCCGCGCTTGCCCCACTGATCGAGGGCCGCGCTGGCCAGGGAGTCGAGCCCCGCGAGGCCGCCGGTGGAGGTGACGCACAACGCCGCCGCGTAGAGCTCGTCCTCGACGCCTTCGGTCTCGGGCTTCTTCGCCTTCGCGGCCTGCACGCGCGCGAGCGCTTCTTCCGCCGCCGCGCGCAGCTCGGTGTCGGGATACATCGAGCAACGCTTCAGCGTCCACGTGCGCACGTGCGTGGACTTGTTCGCGAACTCCGGCGCGAGCAAGCGCGTGTGGGCGGCGCCGGTGACCTGGTCGAGCACGTTCTCCAGCCGCAGGCGCGCTTCGAGGTCCTTCTCCTTGCCGAGCGCCGTGAGCAGGTCCGGCGCCGCCGCGGCGCCGACCGCGACGAGCGCCGTCTCCGCCGCTTCGCCCATGGCGGGCGTGTTCGGCTTGCGGAGCTTCTCCACGTCGGCGCGCATCGTCGCGGCGGGCTTGCCCTCCAGTTTCGGCCACGCCTTCAATTTCTCGTCCGACTTCGCCGGCGCGTCCTGCGGAGCGGGCGGATCCTGGGGCGTGAACGCGTGCGCGGCGCCGGCCACGCCGCCGAACACGAGCAGCGCGGCGGCGAGGGGGTGCGGGGAGAACGAACGGTGGGGACGGTGCTTCATCGGGCGCCCATTCGGTACTGGATCAACTCGGGCACGATCTCGCGCCACGCGGGATCGAGGATTCGCAGCCGCTGCACGTCGAGCGCGCGGTCGATCTCGCCGCGGCGGGCGAGCGGATCGGGATCGAGCCAGTCGAACCGTAGCGCGTCGCAGGCGACGACGGTCGCGCGAGGCACGGGGCCGTCGCGGCGCCAGAGGCGGCGCAGGAGCACGAACGAGCCCGCGTCCTCGATCGGATCGCTCCACACACCGTCCTCGAGCTCGAGCGCCGCGGCCCAGTTCATCAGCCCGACTTCGGGGAACTGTCCCTCGACGTAGGTCCCGATGGTTCCATCGGACTTCGGCGGAGTCGAATCCTTGCCCGCGCGAAGGACGGCGAGCTTCTCCTGGGCTTCGCGCAACGCGTCTTCGCGCTTTTGCGGCGCCAGAGCGCGAGCCACCGCGCGCGGCAGAACGATGTTCGAGAACGCGAGCCGGCGCAGTTGCTGCGCGCTCGCGGCCGGTTCGATGAGCTGCACGGTCGCGGACGCGCGGTCCACTTCTTCCGCGTGGATGGCGATCTCGCCGACGGTCATCACGACGCCTTCCGGCCAAGCTCGCTCGACAGCCGCCTTCGGCGGAGCTGGCTGCGCGCCGGCATCGTCGCGGCAGCTCGAACCTGCCACGACAGCCGCCGCCAATCCGGCGCGGAGGATTCCGGCGCGTGCGAAGGCGGCGAAACTCAGCGCCGCCGCGGCGCCGCCCTCACGCCTCCGCGCGGACATCGAAGCGGCCGACGAAGGCGAGCGCGCGCTCGACGAGGAACGTGTACGTCTCCTGGACGTGCTGCTCCAAGGTCTCGATCCCGCGCGCGACGAGCAGCGGAGGAAACGAGGCCTGGTTCTCGAGGAACAACGAGCGCGGGTCGCCGTGGAACGACTCGATCCGCAGCGCGTGGGCGTTGGGCTCGCTCTCGCTCGGCGGGAACACCAGCCGCAGGCCGTACAGCTGCGGCTCGCGCGCGAACTCCTCCACTTGTCCCGAGAACCCGAACATGCCTTCCTTCAGGTAGTTGCGCGAGTCGCGGAAGTTGCGCGTGTTGACCAACGTGCGCACGGTGACCTGGTGCGCGGTGAGGACCTGGACGCCGAGCGCGGCGCAGGCGGCCTCGGTCATGGTGCGCACGCGGCGCGCGAACTCGTCGACGGTGAGGTGCGAGAGCTCCTCGCGGAACACGATGCGGTCCTGGGTGAACGAAGCCGACGAGATCGCGCCCGGGCGGGTCACGGGGTTCGACAACGTGGCGCCGTTCTGGAGCAGCGCGAAGTCGGTGTAGGCCGGCGCCGCGCCCTGGAATTGCTCGTTGTGGAGGCGCTGGAGCCGGTGAGCGTCGGCCTCGACCAGCGGATGGAAGATCTCGCTTTGGAAGGCGATCGTGCGGGGCGCGTAGTGGGCTTGCATGAGGCCCAGAGAATAGGCCCTGACGTCCTCCGACCCCACCTGTCGCGGCCTATTGCGACCAAGTTGCCGATCCGCGTGCGCCTTCGTGCGAGGGCGGGGTTGCGCCCCGTGGAGTCCGCCCACGCGCGACAAGCCCGCGATCCGGCGTTAACTTCTTCGGCCCCGATTCGTAGCCGCTCCCCACCCCGCCCGCCGCCCCGCAAGGGGTCGTTTCCGTCCGCGGCGTCGCCCAGCGCTCACTCGAAGAAAACTCCCGACATGACACTCCGCTCTCGACTGAAGTCCGTTCTGACCGCCCTCGCCGTGGCGCCGCTAGCGCTGGGTGTCGCCCACGCCGGGTCGACCTCCGCGCTCCTCGTCGGACCGGCCGTCGCTCCCGCGCAGTCGGAAGCCTCGATCTTCGGCGAGCCGGTCGTCGTCTACGGCCGACGCATCACCGACGACGAAATCAAGCGCTACCTGTGCCACTCGGTGGGCTGGCAGGAGACGAGCAAGTTCAAGTTCCAGGTGCTCATCGACCAGGAACTCGAGAAGCGCCGCCAACAGGGCGCGACCGAGGAAGAGCTGGCGAAGTTCAAGGTCGGCGACGAAGAGCTCGACCGCAAGCTGCAGTACAAGAAGGAAGACTTCCTGCTGCGCTACCCGACGCTCGACTTCCGCACCGAGGTGGCGCGCGCGAACCTGTCGGTCGAGCTGTACCGCGAGCAGCTGCGCCAGGAACTGATGTTCGACAAGGTGTTCCGCCCGGAGAATCCCGACGACTGGCCGGAGCTCACCAAGGCGATCATCATCGAGGGCCTCAGCGAGCAGTGGATCGAGGACGAGCGGGTCAGCTACAAGGTCCGCAAGGAGCGGCAGATCGCCGAGAACCTGCCCGACCTGCCGGAGGACGATCCGATCGCCGTCGACGCGACGCGCTCGACGATCCTCCAAGCGCTGAACAACTGGTCCCAGGTGCAGATCGACGAGGACGCGATCTACGCCGAGCTGCCCGAAGCGGGGCCTGACGCGCCGAGCGACCCCGAAGCGCGCGCCAAGCTGCGCCGCGAGCGCGCCGCCAAGACGCTGATGACCGTCGACAGCACGCCGGTGCTCATCGACGACGTGTACACGCGCATCGCGCCGTTCGTGACCTCCGACCAGGTCGAGGACGCGAAGCGCTTCCTCGTGAACATGGCGCTCATGGAGCGTTATCTCGGCGAACGCGAGCGCGAGGCGCAGGCGAAGTCCGCGGAGGCGGGGGCCGCGGAAGCGCCGGATTACCTGATGACGCCGGCCGAATTCCGCGCGTGGTGGCCGACGACCTCGCGCAACGGCACGTTCGGCTACATGGAGTTCCTGAACCAGCACGAGATGCTGTCGAGCCAGGTGCTCGGCTTCCCGTCGCTGTGGGCCTTCGCGCACTACTACCGCTTGATGGAGGGCTACAAGCGCTCGATCGCCGACGAACTCGCGAAGGACGAGACCATCTCGACCATCCTTCCGATGTCGAACCAGGTGCGCGGCGCCGCGAAGCTCAGCATCAACGTGCTGTTCGTGTCGGCCTTCGACTTCGACAAGTTCGAGTGGAAGAAGAACGGCTGGGCGGAAGCCGCCAAGCGCGCGAAGGAACTGAAGAAGGCGCTCGACGACGGCGCGGATTGGAAGACCACGCTCGACCTGCACAGCGAGTGGTGGGATCCGCCGATGCCGGAGATGGGCAACAAGCCGGTCCAGAACTTCTACTTCAAGGGCACCTTCGGCGATCAGCAGCTCACCCGCAACCAGATCTACAGCTACCTGGGCGAGAGCGAGTACCGCACGTTCCTCTACGGGCCTTCGGCGACCGACGAGATCTTCTTCAACCAGAAGATGGGCTCGATCGGCGGGCCGTACCGCGGACCGAAGGGCTTCTACATCGCGCGCATCACCGGCAAGACGCCGCCCACGCGCCCGCTGGACCTCAAGGAGCCGGTCCACCGCCTGATCGTCGAGCAGGACTACCTCTCGCGTTCGTTGAACAATCGCGCCGAGACGCTGCTCCGCGACGCGGTGGCGGCGAACGCCGTGACGGGCGTGAAGCCCGGCGGCAGCTTCCGCGACGTCTGATCCACGGACGGAAGCGAACACCGCGCGGCGGCCGGAGCGAGGGCTCGGGCCGCCGCGCGGCGCTTTTGAAGCCCTCGCGCGTTTTGTTTCCGCGGCCGCGGGCCTACCATCCGGCCCCCGATGCTGAAACTGTCGAGCTTTGCCGGTCTGTACCGGTTGCTGCGGCCCGAAGTGGGTCCCCAGCGCGGCAAGCTCGCGCTCGTGGTCGTGCTCTCGGCGGTCGTCGCGTTCGCCGAGAAGGCGCCGCTCGCACTGATCGATCCGCTGTTCCGTCGCGTGCTGTTCCCGCAGACCGACTTGGAGGAGGGCAACCGGGTCCTCGAGTGGTTCCGCGACCTGTTCGACCGCGCGATGTTCGCGGTGTCGGAGGTCTTCTACGGGGACACGGCGCCCGACAGCATCGAGCGCAAGCTCGCCGCGCTGTGGACCATCGCGATCCTGATCCTGCTGCTCACGCTGCTCAACGCGATGGCGCAGTACCTGGTGACGCTCACCGCGCGCCGCGCCGCCCTGCGCATGGTGGTGGAGCTGCGCCAGCGCCTCGCGCGCCACATCGTCGGGCTGTCGATGCGTTTCCACGGCGGCCGGCAGTTCGGCGACATGCTCTCGCGCATGAGCTCGGACGTCTCGCAGACGCTCAACTCGGTCGTGATGGTGCTGCGCGATCTCGTGCAACAGCCGCTGCAGCTCGTCGGCGCGCTCACCGTCGCGGGCATCATGGCGCCGCTGCCCACGGCCACGATCCTCGTGCTGATGCCGCTGGTTGCGATTCCGATCGCCACGCTCGGCAAGCGCGTGCGACGCCGCACCACGAAGAGCCTCGCGAGCCTCGGCGCTTCGATGGAAGTGCTCACCCAGATCTTCACCGGCATTCGCACGGTGAAGGCCTTCCGCGCGGAGGAGCGCGAGCTCGCACGCTACCGCGAGGTGAGCGAGAACTTCATCGACACGTCGATGAAGACCGTGCGCGCGGTGGCGACCATCGAAGCCTCGACGACGCTGCTCTCGCACCTGGGCTTCGCCGTGGTGCTCGTCGTCGCCGGTTGGGCCACGCTGAAGCTCGGGCTGTTCACGTCCTACGCCGACATGGCCGGCTTCTTCGCGGGCGTCGGCATGATCTACACGCACGTGAAGAAGATCACGAACGCGGTGAACCACGTGCAGGAGTCTTCCGGCGCGGCCGACCGTCTGCAGGGGATGCTCGACGAGCGCCCGGACATCGTCGAGCGCGACGACGCGCAGCCCGTCACGACGCTCGGCCGTGGGATCGCTTTCGAAGCGGTGAGCTTCACCTATCCCGGCGCCGAACGCCCCGCGCTCGACGCGCTCGACCTGCACATTTCGCCGGGCGAAACGCTGGCCCTCGTCGGCGCCTCGGGAGCGGGCAAGACCACGCTCGTCGACCTGCTCGCGCGCTTCATCGATGTCGGCGCGGGCCGCGTGGCGGTCGACGGACGCGATCTGCGCGAGCTGAAGCTCGACGACTGGACCGCGATGTATGCGATGGTGGGCCAGTCGCCGTTCCTGTTCCACGCCACCGTGCGCGAGAACATCGGCTACGGAAAGCCCGGGGCGACGCAGGCCGAGATCGAGGACGCCGCGCGCGCGGCTTTCATCCACGACTTCATCGCCGGTCTGCCGCAAGGCTACGACACGATCGTGGGGGACCAGGGTGCGCGGCTCTCGGGCGGGCAGCGCCAGCGCATCACGATCGCGCGGGCGATCCTGAAGGGCGCGCCGCTGCTCTTGCTCGACGAGGCGACGAGCGCGCTCGACAGCGAGTCCGAGCAGGAGGTGCAGCGCGCGCTCGAGGAGCTCATGCACGGCCGCACGGTGATCGTGATCGCGCACCGCCTGTCGACCATCCGCACGGCGGACCGCATCGCGGTGCTCGAGCGCGGCCGGCTGGTGGAACTCGGCTCGCACGACGAACTCCTGCGGCGCGGCGGCGCCTACGCCCGCCTGCACGCCGCGCAGTTCGGCGCCGCGGCGGCGAGCGTGAACTGAGAGCGCGAACGGAGCGGATTTTCGTGCGGCGCTTGCCGTTCCCGTACGCACGGCACACGCATTGCGCACGCGACGCGGCCACAGCTCCGGGCGGAGCGAGCGTGGCGACCCTTCCGCGCGGACTTGGCAGCCCGCGCCCGAACTTCCCCCTCGAACCGCCTCCAGGAGCTTTTCGGATGCGATCTTTCGCTCAACTCTCGTGCGCATTCGCGCCTCAACGCTCGTGCGCATTCGCGCAACGCCGGACTCTTCTCGCGGCCGCCGCGCTGCTGCTCGCCTCGAGCAGCGCGCCGGCCGTCGCCCAAGGCCTCGACTGGCTCGTCGATCCGCTGACCGGACGCTGGTACGCGTCGACGCGGACGCCGATGCCCTGGACCCTCGCGCAGGAGTACGCCCAAAGCGTGGGCGGGAACCTCGCCACCGTGCGTTCGCCGGCCGAGAGCCTGTTCCTTCGGAACGCCTTCTTCCTCGCGGGCCCGAATGCGGGCGTGCACTGGCTCGGGCTGCACCAGGATCCGGCCGACCCGGGCTACTCCGAGCCCGCGAGCGGCTGGAAGTGGGTCAGTGGCGAGCCGCTCACCTTCACCAACTGGGCGGCGGGCCAGCCCGACAACTCGACGCCGGGCGAGAATTTCGCGCGCGTGCTCGGCGCGGGTGCGGGCGCCGACGCCGATCGCT
This sequence comes from uncultured Planctomycetia bacterium, assembly GCA_937952135.1. GTDB lineage: Bacteria > Planctomycetota > UBA1135 > UBA1135 > WYBT01. The sequence goes on along the minus strand of CALFYL010000367.1, from coordinate 26,554 downwards.
GGGAGGACGCGCTCGCCAGCGATCCGTACGCCTCGGGCGCCGCGGAGGACCTCTTCATCGGGCCGAGCGAGCTGGTGGTCTTCAACACGGTCAACTCGACGCTGACCGTCGGCCAGCTCACCGTCGTCTTCGACCCCGCCTTCCCGAACAACCCGTCCGCGCCGCCCGCCGCGAACTTCTTGCCCACCGGCCAGCGCACGTTTTTCGGCGGCAACGTGGCGCTGCGCCACGTCTACATCGAGCAAGGCGGCATCCTCAAGATCGAGGGCCCCAACCCGTTCGTGCTGCATGCCTCGGGCGACGTGTGGATCCGCGGACGCGTGGTCGCCGATGGCACGAGCAGCCATGGGGTGGTCACGCTCAATACGACGAACATCCCGGAGGCGGGCGCCCCCGGTCAGGCCGGCGGCGGACGCGGAGGTGTCGGGAGCCCGCTGACGACGGCTTCGAGTCCCGCGGGCGGGCCCGGCGAAGGCGCGTTCGGGGTTCCGGGCGCAGGCGGCCAGGGCGGCGAGAGCGGTTGGTCCAACGCCCTTTCCGTCGAGTCACGCCGCGGCGCGGGCGGCGGCGGCGGCCGCACGGGCGCCGACGAGGCTTCCACGTTGCCGCTCGGCCAGCTCGAGCAGCGACGCATCGGCTACGACGTCGAAGCGGGCTTCGACAACCTCCAGGCGCAGAACGGAGCGCTCTCGGGGCCGGGGCCGGCGCGGGGCGGGCTCCCGGGCGCCAGTCCTTTCCTGGACGGTGACTCCGCCAACGACTTCTACGGCCTGGCCCGTGATCTCAGCTCCGGGAGCTTCGTGCTGGGCGAGCTCGCTCAGCCGTGGGCAGGCGCGGGTGGAGGCGGGGGCGGCGATGCCGCGCTGGTTCCGCCCGGACAGAGTTGGCCCGCGACGCCGTTCAATCCCCAGGGCGACGAGAAGGGCGCGGGCGGCGGCGGGGGCGGAGGATCGGTGCACGCCGTCGTCGTCGGCTCGATCCTGTTCGGCAGCCAGGGACAGATCTCCGCGCGCGGCGGAACGGGCGGCGGCGGCGAGAACACGTTGTTCCTCAACCGCGTCGGCGGCGGCTCGGGCGGCGGTTCTGGAGGCCACGTCGTGCTCGAAACCGGCGCGCGCATCGACCTGCGGGCCAAGGTCCCGGTGAGCCTCTTCGACACCTCGAGCAACGTGCCCGGCTCGCCGGCGAACAACTGGGCGATCAACGTGCTCGGGGGCCAGGGCGGCGCGGGCGCCATGGATCTTGGCGGCGCGTTCTTGGCAGCGGGCGGGCCGCGCGAGACCACTCCCTTCAACGACGCCTGTCCGCCGGGCTACCCGCTCAGCGGAACGAACTCCTGTCGTGGTCACATCGACGGCGCTGGCGGCGACGGTGGTCCGGGGATCGTGCAGATGCACTCACCGACCGGGCGCGTAGCCTTAGATCCCGCCTTTGGCGACATCCTGGTGATGGCCGGCGCCACGCTGCGCGACGTGTGCGCACCCGCCCCGCGGTTCTACACGGGTGCGCTGGGGCCTTGGCAGACGTACCTGGTGAGCGGCGCCGGAGGCGAGTTGGGCTTGCTCGAGATGGACTCCGCCGACTGCGACAGCAACGGCGTGCCCGACACCTACGAGATCGCGCGCAACGCGGCGCTGGATCTCAACGGCAATGAAGTGCTCGACGCGTGCGAGAGCCCGACTTACTGCACGTCGTCGGTCTCCACGAACGGCTGCGTCGCGTCGATCGCCGGCATCGGCGCGCCGAGCGCGAGCGCGACGAGCGGCTTCGACCTTGTCGCGAGCGAGATGGACGGCCAGCGCTCGGGCCGCTTCTTCTACGGCTTCGCGTCGCAGGCCTTGCCTTGGGCGCCGACAAGCACGAGCACGCTGTGCATCGCGGGCAACACGCAGCGCCTGCCGCTCGGTTCCTCGGGCGGTTCGCTGGGCGGGTGCGACGGCGAGCTCGCGCTCGATTGGAACGCCTGGCGCGCTGCGAATCCGTCGGCGCTCGGCGCGCCGTTCAGCGCGGGCGCGGTGCTCTTCGCGCAGGCGTGGTTCCGCGATCCGGGCGCGGCGCGCGGCACGAACCTCTCGAACGGAGTGAGCTTCACGCTGCAACAGTAAGCGCGCACTTTTCGCCCGCTGTCCGACTCTTTCGCGCGCCGCTCTCATTCGACAGAGCGGCGCGCCGCTCGATTCACTCGCCCTTGCCTCGAGGTCCAGCATGAACCCCCGCATCGCTGGCGCGGCGCTCGCTTCGCTGCTGCTCGCTCCCTCGTCCCTCGCGCAGTCGCTCCCGTGGCTGCGCAGTCCCGTCAATCTGCGCTGGTACACAGCCGCGCCGCGCGCCACGTCGCGCACCGAAGCGATGGATTGGGCGCGCGCGAACGGCGCCGAACTCGCCACAGTGCGTTCCGCGCAAGAGCAGGCGTGGCTCGAGTCGCAGTTCTTCGCGCAGTCGTCGCCGTGGAGCTTCCACTGGCTCGGACTGTTCCAGGATCCGCTCGATCCGAATTACGCCGAGCCCGCCGGAGGATGGAAGTGGTTGAGCGGCGAGCCGACGACGTACTTCAACTGGGCCGCGGGCGCGCCGGACAATGCGGCGTTCGACGAGAGCTTCGCGCGCACTCGCGGGGCCTCGGATCCGAGCGCGCCGGGTGCGTGGGAAGACGCGGAGGACGTCGCGAACGCCGCGCCGAGCGGTTTGCTCGACTGGCACATCGGCGCCGGTCAGATCGTGCTCTTCAACACCGCGAACTCGACGATCACGCTCGGACAGCTGTCGATCCACATCGGCAATCCGAGCTTTCCCAACGATCCGCAGAGTTCGCTCACCGCGCTCTTCGCGCCGACGACGCAGCGCACGATCCTGGGCGGCGTGGTCGAAGTGCGGCACTTCTTCCTGCACCACGCGGCCGTGCTCAAGATCGAGGGCCCGAATGCGTTCCACTTGCTCGCGACGGGCGACGTGTGGATCCGCGGGAAGGTGATCGTCGACGGCGGCAACGCGCCCGAGTCGCCGAACTCGGGGACGTTCCGTGGGCCACTCGATGGAACGTGGAGCTCGAATCCGAATACCTCGTACATGGCGCCGGGCGGGCCCGGGCAAGGCGGTGGAGGTGACGGCGGCTCGACGTTCTATGGCTACATGGTTCCTCCAGCAGTCGGCGAAGCGGGCGAAGGCGCCTTCGGAGTCGCGGGCCGCGGAGGCCAGGGCGGCGAGACTGGCTGGGACTCTGCGGCGGGTGTCGACAATCGACGCGGGGCCGGGGGCGGCGGCGGTCGGCTCGGAGCGGATCAGTTCCATCCGGCGCCGCCCACGAGCGGGCCCTTGGATCAACGCCGCATCGGGCTCGACGCGGAGCGCGGCTTCGACAACCTCCAGGGTGCGAACGGAGCGCTCGGTGGCCCCGGACCTCCGCAGGGCGGAGCGATCGCAGCGTCGCCCTTCGAGACGCCCGATGTGCGCGACGACTTCTTCGGCGTTGCGCGCGAGCCTTACGGCGACGTGTTCGTCGTCGGCGAACTCGCAACTCCGTGGGCCGGCTCTGGCGGCGGCGCAGGTGGCTTGATGTCCTACTCGAACGCGGGCTGGCCGCCGCCAGCGGGAGTTGTGAACTACGTCGGCGGCGGGGGAGGAGGCGGCGCGGGTTCGTTTCGAGTCACGGCGCTCGGCGTCGTGTACTTCGGCAGCGAGGGCTTCGTGCGTGCGCGCGGTGGACTGGGTGCGGGCGGCACGAATTCGAGCTTCCTCAACCGCGTGGGCGGCGGCGGCGGAGGAGGCTCGGGCGGCCATGTGATCCTCGAGAGCGCGGAGGCGATCGACCTGCGCGCGTCGCCGCTCGTGGTGATGGAAGCGCCGCTCGACAACCGCTTCGCAATCGATGCGCGCGGCGGACAGGGCGGTCCGGGCAAGGCCAACTTCGGCGGCGCACAGATCACGGCCAGCGGCTACGTCGAAACGCAACCGGCGCTCGACGCCTGTCCCCCGGGCTATCCGACGAGCGGCGCGAACGCGTGCCGCGGGCACGTGAACGGCGCGGGCGGCGACGGAGGGCCGGGGCTGGTGCAGTTGCACACACCTCTCGGGAGCGTGGGGAGCACTCCCGGCTCGAACGACATCCTGCTTCCGAGCGGCGGAGCGACGCTCGAGCGAATCTGCGCGCCGCGGCCGCTGTTCACGGAGTCCCCCGTCGCGCTGCGGCTGGTCTCGGCCGCGGGCGGAGGACACGGCCTGTTCGAGCTCGAGTCGGACGACTGCGACAACGATGGCGAGCCGGATCTCGCGACGATCGCAACGAATCCCGCGAGCGACGCGAACTCGAACGGCGTGCTCGACGCGTGCGAGGCGAGTCTGACGTTCTGCGGGCCAGGGACGAGTGCGAACGGTTGTCAGCCGCGGTTGCTCGCGAACGGCGTCCCGAGTGCAAGCGCATCCAGCGGTTTCACCCTTGCGCTGCATTCCGCCGACGAAGCGCGGCTCGCAACGATCTTCTACGGACTCGACAAGACCGCGACGCCCTTCGCCGCCGGAGCGTTGTGCGTGCGTGCGCCGTTGCGCCGCGTCGAGTCGGGGCTCACCACCGGCGCCGGCGGCGCGTGCAACGGCTCGCTCGACGTCGACTGGAACGCGTGGCGAGCGGTGAACCCGCAAGCGCTCGGTTCGCCCTTCGCGGCGGGCGACGTGCTCTACGCGCAGGCCTGGGTGCGCGAGGGTGCAGCGGCGTCGGGTTCGAACTGGAGCGACGCCGTGAAGTTCACGCTCGGGCCGTGAGGATTCATCGCCGCTCGAGCAGCACGATCGCTTGCGCGGCGACGCCGGCGCCGTGCGCGAGCGCGCCGAGGCCTTCGAGCGACTTGCCCTTCACGTTCACGGCGTCCGCGGCGGTGTGAACGAGCTGGGAGATCCGCTCGCGCATCGCCGCGCGGTGCGGAGCGATGCGCGGGCCCTCGGTCGCGATCACGATGTCGAGGTTGACGACGCGCCAACCCGCGGCGTGGACGCGCGCGACGCATTCGGCGAGCAGCGCGGCGCTGTCGGCGTCCTTCCAGCGCGCGTCGCGGTCGGAGAACAGCGTCCCGAGGTCGTCGAGGCCCGCCGCGCCGAGCAGCGCATCGCCGACCGCGTGAAGCACGGCGTCGCCATCGGAATGGCCCACCGGACCGGTCGGGTGCGGCAGCTCGACGCCGCCGAGCACGCAGCGACGGCCCGTCTCGAGGCGGTGCACGTCGAAGCCCAAGCCAACGCGGTGCGTCACGATTTCGCGCTCGATTTCTGTTCCCGCAGCGCGAGGATCGCTTCGGCGACGGCCAAGTCCTCGGGCACGGTCACTTTGAGGTTGCTGCGCTCGCCCTGCACGAGCGCGATGGCGCCGACGTAGCGCTCGTACAGCGCAGCGTCGTCGGTTGGAGTGAAACCCTCGCGTTGCGCGCGCTCGAGCAGCTCGCGGAGCAGCGCGGTGCGAAAGGCCTGCGGAGTCTGCGCGGCCCACACGGTGCTGCGGTCGAGCGTCGAACTCGCGCGCTGACCGTCGCTCGAATGCTTGAGCGTGTCGCTCACCGCGACCGCCGTGAGCGCCGCGCCTTCGCGTGCGGCGACCTCCACCGCGCGCTCGATCGTCGCGGGCGCGACCAGCGGCCGCGCGGCGTCGTGCACGAGCACCAGTTCGAAGTGCGGCGCGACCTGTGCCACGCCGAGCCGCACCGAATCCGTGCGCTGCGCGCCGCCGGCGACGACGCGCGCGACCTTGCGCAGCGCGGAACTCTCCGCCGCGAGGCGCTCGATCGCTTCGACGTCGTCAGGGTGAGCCACGATCACGATCGCGCCGATGCTCGGTGAGGCGTCGAACGCCGCGCACGCGTGCTCGAGCAGCGAGCGCCCCGCCAGGCGAAGCAGCGGTTTGCGCGCGCCGTTCGCTTGCACGCCGCCCATGCGCGTCGATTCGCCGGCGGCGACGAGCACGCAGGCGGCGCGGGGCGAGGTCGGGGAGCTCATGCGTGCAGGAGGCGGTGCGTTCGGTCGGTGCGTTCGGGCGGCGGTCGCTGCGGCTCGCTGCAACTCGTCGTCGCGGAGTGCGCCTGTGCGCGCCAGCGTTTCGCCCGGCGCGCGCAGAGCGTAGTTTCTCGGCTCTCCCGCCGCACTCCGCTGCACTCCGGCGCACGCCAGGCGGTACGCGCGCCGAAGCGGCGCCCGAGAGTCCCCGAAGACGGCTCGAGAGCCTCCCCGAAGCCCCCCCGAACGCCGCCCCGAGTCGATGTCCCTCGTCCCCGACGAATTCCGCGAAGCGATCGTGCTCGGCATCGACCCGGGCACGCGCGTCGTCGGATTCGGAGCGATTGCCATGGGCCCCAAGGGCCCGATCTTCCTGGGCTGCGGCGTGATCAAGCCCCCGCCCAGCGCGCCCATCGCCGAGCGACTGGGCCGCATTCGCGCGGACCTCGACGGGATCCTCGCCGAGCTGCGCCCCGGGGTCGTCGTCGTCGAAGAGGCCTTCGCGCACCGCAACATCCAGAGCGCGCTGCGGATCGGCGAGGCGCGTGGCGTCGTGCTCGCTTGCGCCGTCGCCGCCGGCGCGCGCGCCGAGCAGCTTCCGCCGGCGAGCGCGAAGAAGGCTCTGGTGGGCGCCGGCGCTGCACACAAGTCGCAAGTGGCCGCGATGGTGCAGCGCCTGCTGTCGCTCGACACTCAGCCCGAACCGCACGACGCCACCGACGCGCTGGCGCTTGCACTGGCGTGGGCTCTGCGGGGTGAGCGCCGCGTCTCGGCCGCCGCGCGGACGACGCGCTCGACGCGACGGCGAAGTTGAAACATCGCTCTTGCTCTCCCTCTGGCGCCATTCGCGCGCGGGGAGCAAGATGCGACTCGAGAAGAGCCAGAGGGGTGGCTCGACTTTGGAACGCGAGGGAACACAAATCCGCGCGGCTGAGTCCGCGTTTGCGGCGGCGTTTGCCGGCGCCCGAGTCGTCGACCGAGGGGTCCAGTGCGGCGACGGCGCGGCGTGGTCGTGGATTGCGGAATTGCCCGGCGGCCGAATCTGCGCGGTGCTCCTGCTCGCGCGCGCGGAGCGCGAAGACGCGGCGGCGTTGCTCGACGGCGCCGCGGAGCTCGCGGAGCACGAGGACGAAGTCCGGCGCTTGCTCGGATTGCCGAGTTCGCCGTCGCGCGGCGGGCCGTTCGCGATCGCGATCTACGACGAAGCGTCGCGCGCCTTCGAGCGCCGCATCGCGCTCACCGACCCGCAGTGCGTGGACGCCTTCGCGCTGCTGCGCGTGAAGGCTGGACCGCGTTCGCACGCGGTGCTTCGGCCGCTGCGCTCCGCGACGACCCCGCGAAAAAACGTGTCACGCTCGAGCTTGGGCGCGGATACGTATTCCTTGGAGCTCGGCTCCGAATCGCAAATGCTCGCAAGCTTGCAACACCGAATGCAGCGCCTCGACACGGCGGTCGAGGTCGAGCGCGAGGGCCTCGTTTCGACGTTCCGCATCCACGGCCACGAACTCGCGCGCGTCCAACTTGCGGGCGAAGGCGAGAGCGAGGCCGGGAGCGGGGGATTTCTGGCGCACTTCGGCGACGATCCGACAGGGCTCAACGTGGTCGCGGCCGAGGATCTCGAGCGCTTCTTCGCGCGTGTGATCGAGCGCTATTTGGAACTCGGCGCGTGGAGCGGAGCGATCGGCGGCGCGGCGGCGCTCGCGCTCGGCGAACCGTTGCTCAGCCACGAAGAGATGGCGGCGTTTCGCGAGCTCGCCTGAGCGCCGGCTCGGGCTTTCGCGCGCGATCGGGCGACGCGGTTCCCGGCGAGTTCGCCAGCGCCGTGCGCCGCGCGGCTGGGACGCGAACTCTCTTGTCTGTCGCGTGCGAGCGCGGACTTTTTTCGAGTTCGCGCGCCACTTCTCGGTCCAGCGCCGGTCTGCGAGGTGTGAACACGCGCGAGTCGAGCGGACGGACCGAGCCTAGGTGCACCTCCCGGCGTGAGCCGGCGTGGGCCTTCGCGCTGCTCGGCGCGCTCTCGGCGGCGGCGGCGCGGGAATGCGGCGCGCGAGAGGAACTCGCGGCACGCGCGGACTCCGCGAGTGGGCTGTCCCCTCCGTGGAACCTCGAGCACGCCGGACCGCGCACGCTGCGGCGCTTGCCCGGCGTGGGGGTGCAGCGAGCGCTCGCCTTGGCGAAGGCACGCTGGGCCGAGGGTGCAGGCGTCGTATTCCGCGACCTCGAATCCCAACCCGGGATCGGACCCATCACGGCGCGTCGAATCGCCGAGTACCTCGAACGAAGCGCGGTCGCACTGCCCCCGCCCCGGGACTCGCTCGCATTGGAGTGAACTCCGCGGCGGCACTCGCTGGAGAACCCCCGAGGTCGCCCCAGAGGTCGCCCCCGAGTTCGCCCCCGAGGTAGCGTTCGAGACCGCCCCCGGAGCTGCGCACGAGACGGCAGCCGAGGCTGCGGTCGAAGCGGCAGCCGGAGAAGTTCCGGCAAGGGTGGGATCGAGCGCGGGAGGACTCAGAGCGACCCCGGTGGGCGATCGCGCGGCTACCGGTACACTCAGTCGCCAGCGCAGGTGCAGCGACCTCCAAGGCCCATACGGGCCGGGCGGAGGCCCCGCGCGGGCCCAAGCACTCCGTTCGAAGCATCCGGGCGAGGATGGCGACCGCCGCCCCGCACGGCCCCGACTCACCCGCTCGCGGCTTTCCGTGAGCCGGCCTTTGACCGCCACCTCCTCTCCTCCGAGCCGTCGACTCCGAGCTGCCTCACCCAGGTCGACCTCCACTTCTTCTCGAGAACCTCGAGCTGCGCATGACCGGATCCTCTGACGTGAGCCCGCACCGGGCGGCGGTGGGCGCCGACGGTCTTCCGCCGCCGCGAATCGGTCTGCCGCCCCGGTTGACCGCGGCGCAGATCGACGCGGTCGTGGTTCCGGCACTGGACGAGGACCGCCTCGGGCCCGATCGGCTCGGCCGCGGCGACATCACCTCGGAGCACGTCGTTCCCGCCGCGGCCCGCGCGCGCGCGCGGCTGGTGTGCAAGGCGCACGGCCGCCTCGCGGGGCTCGATGTCTTCGCGCGCGTCGTCGCGCTCTGCGATCCGCACGCGAGCGTCGAACTGCTGGCGCGCGACGGCGATCCGCTCACGCACGGCGCCGTGCTCGCGCGCGTCGACGGGCGCGCCCGGGCCTTGCTGGCCGCCGAGCGCACGGGGCTCAACCTGATCCAGCGCATGTCGGGCGTGGCGACCGTGACCGCGCGCTACGTCGAGCGCTGCGCGGGACGAGCGCGCGTGCTCGACACGCGAAAGACCACGCCGAACCTGCGCGTGCTCGAGAAGTACGCCGTGCGCTGCGGAGGCGGTGAGAACCACCGCTTCGGGCTGTTCGACGAGGCCATGGTGAAGAACAACCACCTCGATCTCGCCGGCCGCGGGCTGGCGGAGTGCTTGCGCGACTTGCGGCGCGCGGTGGGCGCAGGGGTCCGGATCACGGCGGAAGCGCGCGACGAAGCCGAGGCCCGTGCGGCGGTCGAGGGCGGCGCCGACGTCGTGCTCTTGGACAACTTTTCGGCGGAGCGGCTCCGCGCAGCGGTCGGGCCGTTGCGCGCGCAGGCGGCCGCGACGGGCCGCGCGGTGGAACTCGAAGCCTCGGGCGGCATCACCCTGGAGAACATCGCCCAGGTGGCCGAGAGCGGGGTGGATCGGATTTCCATCGGGGCGCTGACTCACTCGGCGCCCGCCTTGGACCTATCCTTCTATCTGGAGCCCGCCCCGTGAACCTGCCTCCGAGCCGACCGCGCCAGGACCTCGACGCCCAGGTCGAAGTCGCGCCGCAGGAACTGCGGCTCGACTTGCCCGCGGCGCACTCCGCGGCCCGCATGGCGCGGCACCTGGTGCGTCAGTTCGCGCGCACGGGCGGACTGCCGGAGTCCGAGTTGGACCAGCTCACGCTCGTCGCCGACGAACTGCTCACGAACGCCGTCGACCACGGCGGAGGCGGCGCCGCGCTCGAGGAGGCGGAGCACGCCGAGCCGACACGGATGCAAATGCTGCTGTACGTGAGCCACGACGCCTGGGAAATGCGCGTCGCCGACCAAGGCGGCGGCGACCCCGAGGTCGTGCGCGCGATGATCGCGCCGCCGGACGGTGTGCCCGACCTCGAGGATGAACGCGGCCGCGGCTTCTTCCTGATGGCGCAGCTCGTGGATTCGCTCGAGGTGCGGCGCAGCGAGGACGGTTTGGGCCTCGAGATGGTCGCCCGCCGCCGCGCGAACGGAAGCGTGTGAGCCGCGCGATCGCTCAATCCGGACCGCGAGCCGAGCCCGCGCCGCGAGCCCAGCCCGCGCCGCGAGGCCCATTCTCGACCGACACGCGGCTCGCGGTCGCGCCGCCGCGAGCCGCCTGAACTCCCTCGCTCCGCTCGAACCGGCCGTGGTCTCGATCCACCTCGCTCGGGCCCTCGGCGCCCGACTGTGCGCCGCGCCCCGCGCCTTCGCCTGGACGCTCGTCGTCGCCTGGTACGGACTGATCTGGATCTCGAGTTCGCGTCCCGGGAGCGACGAACCGACGAGCGTCGCCTGGATCGTGCTCTCGAACAGCCTCCACGCGCCCCTTTTCGGACTGTGGGCCGTCACGTTGAGTCTGCTCGCGCCTCGCGACGGCGGCTGGCCCGCGCTCACGAAGCGCCCGCGCTGCGCCATCCTCGCCACCGCCCTCGTCGGCGGGCTCGTCGACGAGCTTCACCAGCACTACCTCTCGCCCGGCCGCGACTTCTCGGTGCTCGACATCGCCACCGACTTGCTGGGCGCCGCGCTCGCCCTGACGCTCGTCGCGCACGTCTCGAGCTCGGCGCCGACCTCCGCCGGCCTCCTCCGGCGTCTGGCCCTAGCCGCCGCGGGCTCGTTCACGGCCGGCGCCGTCGCGACCTTCCTCCCAAGTTGCTTCCCCGGCGTCGGGTGGTTGTAGTGTCGCGCGCATGGACGCCTCCCACGGACCCTCTGACCGACCCGCAGGCGCCGACGAGCGCGACAACTACAAGAGCCCGCTCTCGACGCGCTACGCCAGTGAGGCGATGCGCCGCAACTTCTCGGAGCGGAAGAAGTTCGGCCTGTGGAGGCAGTTGTGGGTGGCGCTCGCCGAGCACGAGCGCGAACTGGGCCTGCCGATCCGCGCCGAGCAGGTCGCCGAGCTGCGCGCCAAGGTGGACGACATCGATTTCGCCGCGGCGGAGCGCTTCGAGCGCGAGCTGCGCCACGACGTCATGGCGCACGTGCATGCCTACGGCGAGCAGTGCCCCGGCGCGCGGGCGATCGTGCACCTCGGCGCCACGAGCTGCTACGTCACCGACAACGCCGAACTGATCCAGATCCGCGACGGGCTCGCGATCTTGCGCGGCCAGCTCGTGAGCACGATCGCGAAGCTGCGTGACTTCGCGCACGAGCACCGCGAGCTGCCCACGCTCGGTTTCACGCACTTCCAGCCCGCGCAGGCCACGACGGTCGGCAAGCGCGCTTGCCTGTGGATTCAGGACCTCGTTGCGAACGTCGAAGACCTCGACCACGCCGAGGCGCATCTGCGCTTCCGCGGCGTGAAGGGTGCTACCGGCACGCAGGCGAGCTTCCTCGAGTTGTTCGACGGCGACCACGAGAAGGTGCGCGAGCTCGACCGGCGCATCACGCGCACGATGGGTTTCGAGCGCGTCTTCGGCGTCACGGGCCAGACCTACCCGCGGCTCGCGGATTTCCGCGTCGCGCAGGTGCTCTCCGCGATCGCGCAGTCGGCGCACAAGTTCGCGACCGACCTGCGCCTGCTGGCGCACCGCAAGGAACTCGAAGAGCCCTTCGAGGACAAGCAGATCGGCTCGTCGGCGATGCCCTGGAAGCGCAACCCGATGCGCTCCGAGCGCATCTGCGCGCTGGCGCGTTTCGCGATCGGCTTGCTCGACAACTGCGCGCACACCGCCGCGAACCAGTGGCTCGAGCGCACGCTCGACGACTCCGCCAACCGGCGCCTTGCGATCTCCGAGCTGTTCCTCGCCGTCGACGCGATCCTGCAGCTCTACATGAACGTCTCCGCGGGGCTGGTGGTGTACCCGGCCGTGATCCGCCGCAACCTGCTCGAAGAGCTGCCGTTCCTCGCCAGCGAGCACCTGATGATGGAGGCGGTGAAGGCCGGCGGCGACCGCCAGAGCGTGCACGAGGCGCTGCGCGTCCACGCACGCGAGGCGGCGCGCATCATCAAGGTCGAGGGCGGGCGGAACACGCTGCGCGAGCGCCTCGCCGCGGACCCGGCCTTCGCCGCCGTTGCGCCGCGCCTCGAGAGCCTGCTGGACCCCGCGCGCTACGTCGGCCGCGCGCCGAACCAGGTGCTCGAGTACCTCGCCGAGGAGGTCGATCCGCTGCTCGCGCGCCACGCCGGCCTGATCGGAGCGACGGGCGTTGTGCGAGTCTGACACCCCGTTCGCGGGGCGCGTTCGAGCGCGCCGCGAGGTCGCGTCGAGCGCCGCGTTCGGCCGCGTTCGCTGCGTGGCGCTCGAGTGGGTTCGGTCGCGGGTGGAAACCGCTTTTCGCGCGCCCGCTTGCAACGACATCGCTTTCTTGGGAAGACGTTGCACTCGCCAGGCGCGCGTGGGGTCGGCAGGCCTCCGACCTGACGCGGGCGTCGCCGCGCACGGAAACTCCTTCCGCGCCGCGTCGACGCGCACCCCGGGCGCGCCAGCCTTCTCCGCTCGTACTCGCGTCGGCGCGGCCTGCCGTCCGATGAACTCCGGACGCCGCCATTTCGCGCGGCGCACCCCGCACCTCTCCCTAGGTCGGCCGTGACCCAACCCGGCATCCCCAACGACTTCGCGCTCTCGACCATGTGCTTCGGCACGCGCCTTCGGTCCATCGAGGACCAGGCCTTCGCCGCCGTCGCCATGGGCTTCCGGCAGATCGAGCTGGGGCTCTGCGATTCGCCGCCGACCCTGAACGGCTTCGAGGACACGCGCCGCGAGACGGGCGTGAAGGTCACGTCGGTGATTTCGGGTTGTCTGAAGCCGCAGGCCGAGAAGTCCGCGTGTCAGTTGCTCGCCAGCTCGAACTCGGACGAGCGCGACCAGGCGATGGGCTCGGCGCGGCGGCACATCCAGCTCGCGCAACGCCTCGGCGCGCCGGTGGTCGTGCTGCGCGGCACGTCGGTCGCCGATCAGAAGCTGCGCCACGAGGCCGAGGCCCTGCACGCGCGGCTCGTGAAGGACGGGCTGAGCGACGAACTCGCCGAAGCGATCCGCGAGTTCGTGCAGCGCGTGCAGCGCAAGGGTCAGCGTCAGATCGAACACCTGTGCCGCTCGCTGCATCAACTCGCGGGCGAATTCCCGGCGACGCGCATCGCGCTCGAGCCGGGCTTGCACATCGACGATCTGCTCAGTTTCGAAGCGATGGGCTGGGTGCTCGACGACCTCGAGAAGCGCGGGCTCGCGTACTGGCACGACGTCGGCCGGGTGCACATGCGCCAACGCATGGGCCTGCCCGATCAAGGCCGCTGGCTCGACGCCTACGCGGGCCGCATGGTGGGCATCCACCTCCAGGATTCGGCCGACGACCTGCACCAGCTTCCGCCGGGCGCCGGCGAGGTCGATTTCAAGCTGGTGTCGGAGTACACGCCCAAGAACGCGCTCAAGGTGCTCGAAATCGACCAGCGCCACGGCCGCCCCGAGATCCTCGCCGCGGTCCAGTTCCTGCGCGACCTGGGCTTCTAGCGCCCGCCGCCGAAGCTCCCGAGGAGCCCCTTGCCTTGGCTCGGAGCGACGCTATCCTTCTCCGCTCCCGTGTGACCCCACACGGCCGTTCGACGCGGGCGTAGCTCAGTGGTAGAGCGCCACCTTGCCAAGGTGGATGTCGAGGGTTCAAATCCCTTCGCCCGCTCCAAGCACAACCCGGGCCTGCAGACTTCGCAGAGCCGGAAGGCGCACGGCGGCCGCTCGGGGGTCGCGGCCGCGACCATGCGCCGGCCGCGACCATGCGCCGGCCGTGACCATGCGCCGGCCGTGACCATGCGCCGGCCGTGCCGGCCGCGTCCAGGGTTCAGGGCACGTCGCCGTTTCAGGGCACGTAGAAGATCTGGTAGTCCAGCGCGAACCCGTCGAAGTTGGCGTGTCCGTTCGGACCGATCGCCACCCAGAGGATGTCGCCGATCGCGAGCGTCGCGAGGGTGGCGCTGTTGTCGATCGGAACGCTTCCGGTGCCGATCGCGCTGGCGAGCGCGGTGAGCGCGTTGTTCCCGGCGGTCTGCGCCAGGACGCGGGTCTCGATGCCGGTCGACGACGCGCCGACCGTGGCCGAGCCGAAGGCCGCGTACTTGCCCGGCCACCTGACGCGGTAGCCGACCATCGCGAAGCGGTCGTGGGCGACGCCTTGATTCACGCCTTGCCCGGGGTGCCCGTTCAGCGCCTCGAGAGTTCCCCACTGCAACTCGCTCGAGCTCTCCGGGAAGGCGAGCCCCTTGTCGGTGTAGCGATTGCCCGCGGCGAACCAGTTCATCGAGCGGAAGCTGTCCGCGTTGGTCACGACGCCGTTCGCATTCCAGCCGTACAGCCAGCCTTCCCTGGGCGCGTGCGCCTGGAACTCGGCGCGGTAGTTGGCGATCGAGCGAACCGAGCTCAAGGCGACGACCTGGAACCCCGTCGTCATCGTGGCCCCGCCGACCGGCGTGACCGCGACGACGTTCGGGCCGGACAGATTGATCGCGCCGAGGGGCAAGTCGAAGGGATAGGGATGCTGCGGAATCGCGGCCGAGCCTCCGTTCAGCGCGACCTTCACGCTGTCCTGGCCGTGATCGAGGTTGATTCGCAAGGAGAGGTCGACCGTGCCGAGCAGCACGGGATCGAGGATCGGAGGATTCGCAAGCGGTCCGCTGGCGGACAGCGGCAAGTCCATCAGATCTTTGCCGCTGGTGTCGTCGACCAGCGTGATCGACATGACCTTCGAGGGCCCGACGAAGCGCGGGAAACGGTAATTGTCGACGTAGACGCCCCCGGCGGGCGCGACGATCGACGTGCTCGGAAGGCCGGTGGTGTCGACTAGGCCAGCGGGGATGTTGCCGAACAGAAGGCTCGGCGGGTCGGAGGGCTGGCGCCGCGGATCTTGCGGAGCGTTGATGGCGAACGGTGCGAGCGGAATCAGGTCCAACCCGGGATCGCCCTGTCCGTGGTGGCAGCTCAGGCAAAACTTGTTCGTCAGCGCATCGGGCCGCGGCCGATTGTTGAAGCGCGGGCCTTCGGGGAAATGGACCGCGCTGCGCAGATGCACGACGTCGCCGTTCGCCGTCAACGCGCCGATGCTTTCGCGGTGAACTCCGTAGTCGCCGCGGTAGTCGTAGAAACAGGCGTACGAGTTACAGGGGGTCTCGCCATTCGCGCGCAACGCGGCGCTGATCCGTTCGTGCACCCACGC
The DNA here is from genome assembly GCA_937952135.1 of uncultured Planctomycetia bacterium. GTDB lineage: Bacteria > Planctomycetota > UBA1135 > UBA1135 > WYBT01. The sequence goes on along the minus strand of CALFYL010000367.1, from coordinate 11,159 downwards.
GGGATAGCGATCGGCGTAATCGGTCTTCCAAGGACCGGTGTAGCCGTCCAGGAAGCCGACCAATGTGCCGCCGGCGTGGTTGCACGCGCTCTCGAGATCGACAGCGTGCGCCAGCACCTTGAAGTCGTCGATCCAGCCGCGGAAACCGATCGGTTGTCCAGCGCTCGAACCGACGGTCAACGTGCCGGACCCGACGCGGAAGACGCCTCCGGCGTTGGACTCCCAGCGCGAGTACGGTAGGCCGTTCAGGTAGAAGTCCACGCCCCGGCCTTGAGCGGAGATTTGAAGGCCGATGTGGCACCAACCGCCGTTCGGGACGAGATCGGAGAGCATGCTGCCCGAGGCGAGCGGGGCGGGCACGTGGATGCGATGGACGATCTGGCCGCTGGCGTTCTTGAACTGGAATTGCGCGCGGCTTTCGAGCCACAACTCGGTCCCGTCGGGGAAGCGGAGGATGCGAACGGCCGCAACGTCGTTGTTCTCGCGCGTGTCGAGGAACAAGCCGACATACCAGACGTGGTCGTCGAACGACTGTCCGCCGACTTGCGCGGGGATCGCGTACTCGATCCCGTTCGTACCGTCGAGCCAGAAGCCCTTGCCGTGCACTCCTCCCGCCGCTGCGGGCTCGATGCGCCCGGTGGGAACAGCGCCTTGGCCCACCACTTGGCCGTAACTCGGCACGCTCCAGCGCGAGGGTTTCGGCGAGGCCGCGTTCTGCAGTCGAGGCGCGCTCGAGAACTGCTTCGTCGCCTCGTTCCAGCCGGTGTGGTGCACGAAGTAGGGGAAGTACTGGGTCGATCCGCCGCCGGTCAGCGGCGGGTCGGTGTGCACGAGCAGCCCGGTCATGTTCGACACGATGAGCGCGTCCGGATCCATGTAGTCGTCGAAGACCAGCTCGTCCGTCTGCTTGCAATTGTTCAGATGCCAGACGACGTCGCGATAGACCAGCGTCGTCGCGTGCCGCTTGTAATTCAGCTTGTTCTCAAGCGAGTCGATGATGTTGCCGTTGTCGTTCTCCCAGGCCGGCATGAACTTCGTCGAGCGTCCATAAGCGAGCAGCAGCTTGCCCAACGCCGGTGACGACCAACTCGCCGGCGGGTTCGACCAACTCGTGAGCGTGCCGGGCTGGTAGAGGTCGACGACGCGATGCTGGGGTCCGTAGCTGGGGTTTCCGTCTCCCATTCCGACCGCGAAGTCCGTGTCGTTGTTCAGGTTGTCGATCTGCAGGATCTTTCCCTGGGTCCACTTGCCGACGACGCAGATCCCCTGGTGCTTGCCCCCGTCCTCCGTTCCGACGGTCGTCGCGGTCATGTCGCTCGGGTGGATCGAGTTGTTGTAGCGCGCGCCCAGCGCGGTGGTCAGCTTCGAGAGGTCACCGTTCGGCGCCAGCCGATCCGCGATCGTCTCCATGAACAGGTTGTTCCCCGCGCGGTCGATCCATGGATAGCTCCCGCCGACATCCGCGGACGTGTCGAGCGCCGGGGCGCTCGGGTTCAGGATCGGCGCTCCGCTCGGGTCGCGGAACGGTTCCATCGCAAAGCCGACCGTCGCGTTGATGCGCGGATCGTAGGGCGCGAGCGCGATGGGGAAGAATGCGCTCCACTTCTGGGGATCGACGGGCTCGTTGGGCGTGTCCGACCAGGAGTAGACGATGTCGACGTGCTGCGGCGTGATCTGCGGCGCTCCGCCTGCGGGATCGGTCCAGGTCATGTCCGCGGAGGCGACGCGCACGACCATCAGCCGGCCGTTGACAGCGATGGTCGGTTCGAACGCCCAACCGTGGAAGGGCGCGGTGTTTCCAGCGAGGTCGATCGGTCCCGACAGCGAGGGGCCCGACGACTGCGAGAGCACGCTGACCGAGAAGATCGAGGCGGCCGCGGTCTTGGGGTTGTCGACGAGCAACTCGACGCGCGTGGCGAAGAGGCGGATCTCCGATGCGGAAGCCGAGAGGCTGTTGCGCGCTGTCGCAACGACATCGAATACGTAGCGATCCCGCGCGCCTTGGGCCTGCGGCCAGGCGGCGTCGTCCCACAGCGTTGTGTGCATCCAGGTCCAGCCCGCGCTCGGCGCCCAGTTGATCGCGGGACTGGGCGTGAACATCGTCGTCGGATTGATCGTTCCGACCAGATTGGTGTCGAGCAGCAGCGGCGTGCTCAACTTCTCCGGCGTGATCAGGCCGAAACGCGCGTTGCTGCCCTCGACGATCATGCCGACTCGACCGTCCGAGGTCGTTCGGTAGGCCGGAATGTGCGCGCGCTGGAAATTCGGCGCCGGTGCGCCGGGAACGCCGTTGTTGAGGACACCGGCGACTTCGCGCCAGATGGCCGGCGCTTCGGGAACGCCTTGGGGATTCTGCGCCGAGAGTGCGGTGGCCGCGAGGACGAGACCGGCGAACGCTTGGACGGGTTGTCGACTCATGGCAGAGGGAACGACTGTGGGGTTGCGATGAGGCGGGCGACTTGGAGAGACGTTCCGACCATGGAGCGCCGTCGCGGGCAGCGGAGAGTCCAAGGGTACGTATCTGCGAGAGGCAACTACAGGTTGCGTGCGGCGTCTTTCCCAGGCGGACTGTCACCTCTCCAATCGAAGGATCACGTGCCCGATCGAATTCACGCGAGTCCGGCGCCGCGAGAACGAAAGCTGTCTCAATTGCGGGAAGGCTTGAGCGTTGAGCCTGCGCTTCGACGGCTCGAGGGCGCTTCGAGACCACGAGCGGCTCGAGCATCCAGGCTTTTCGTAGAACTCGGCTCGCTTGCGCCGGAGGTCAGCGCAAGAGCCAGAGAAAGACGATCGCGACCGCGGTCGGCGGAAGCGCGCCGAGGAGCAGCCCGAGAGGACTGATTCCCTCTCCGCCGAACACCTTCGCGTCGCCGAGAATGCCCACTCCTGCTGGATTCGGCGCATTGGCGATGACGGTGAGGCCGCCGCCCGTCACGGCGCCCGCGACGAGCGCGTATTGAAGTTCCGGCGAGATCCCTTCGACGAGCGAGCCCAGATAGGTCAATGCGGCGTTGTCGGTCAGCGCCGTGAGCCCGGTCGCGCCGTAGAACAGCGCTTGGGCGTCCAGGCTCTCGATCAGCGGCTGGAGCCAATACGCCTGCAGAGATCCGAGCGTCACGACTCCCGCGAGAAAGAACCCGACGAGCAGCGCCTCGCGCAGGCGCAAAGGCTCCTGGTACTCCTTGGTCGCCGTGGCGACACCCAGGAAGAGCACGAGAATTCCGAACAGAACGTCGGGGTAGTGGGCCATCGCCACGACCAAACCCAGAGTCAGCAAGTGGATCGCGGTCAGCCAGGCCGGAATGGGGGCCGTCGCATCCACTTTCGTGGAGCACGCGGCGAGTTCCTTGCGAAACAGGAACGCCGTCAGCACGGTCGAAACGGCACAACTGGCCGCGGCGCGCCAACCGAACGTCGCGAGCATGAAGGGCGTGTCCCAGCCCCACTTCGCGGCGACCATCAGCACCGGAGGTGCGGCGAAGTGGGTGAGCGTGCCGCCGATCGACACGTTGACGAACAGCAACCCCAGCGTCGCGTACGCGCACCGTGAGCCGATTCCGCGGTCGAAATAGCGCGCTTTGAGGACGAGTGCGAGGAGGGTCATCGCTGCCGGCTCGGTGATGAACGAGCCCAGCAACGGTCCCAGAGTGAGCGCCGCGACGTAGAACGACAGTGCCTCGGGCAAAGGGATCAAGCGGGCGGCGAACTGCACCACGGACTCCGCGACCCTCACGACCGGACGCGTGGCGGCGACGACCATCACGACCAGCACGAACTTCGGTTCGTTGAAGTTCAGCCCGCCGACGTACGCGACGGCGGCGTCGATGGAGCCTTCCAGCGCGGCGATCCCCAGGAACAAGGCGGAGGCCCACAGCCCGAACACGACCTCCGTCTCCGCCAAGAAGTGGAAGAGGTTCTCGGGGATCGAGCCCTCCGGCGACCGGTGGGCGAGGCGGGCGAAGCGTCGGACGGAGAACGTGTGCGCCACGGCGAGCGCGAAGCACACCGTGGCCAGTAGCTGCATCGGAGTCGGATTCATCTCGGGGCGCGCGTGCGCTGGCGCCACCCTACCCGCGGCGCGGGTCCATGCAGCCGTCGCGATTCGGGAGCTTTGTACTTTCGTTCGGTGGATCGCCGCGTCGCGCCCGACGTTTCCGCTCGACGGACAGGCGAGGCCGCGGACGGCGCCTGGCACGGATCGTGCACCGCTCGAGCGCGATCGAGCGGGCGCACGGACGTTCGCTGCCGCGTCACCGAGAAGCGAGTTGGAACTCGCCAGTCCACCGAGAGGCAAACGATGCACACCGTCGAGGAAACGATCGACATCGGGGTTCCGATTCGAGACGCGTACGACCAATGGACGCAGTTCGAGCAGTTCCCGAAATTCATGGAGGGCGTCAAGGAAGTGCGTCAGATCGACGATCGACGCTTGGCTTGGCGTGCGGAGATCCTGGGCAAGGATGTGAACTGGGACGCGGAGATCACGCACCAAGTCCCCGACGACACGATCGCCTGGCGCAGCACCTCGGGACCGCAGCAGGACGGAACCGTCAAATTCGTGCGCACCGGACCCGCGTCGACGCGACTCGTGTTGCGCTTGACGTACGAGCCGCAGAGCGCCAGCGACAAGACGGCCAGCGCGCTCGGCCTCGTGACCGCCCGCGTGAAGGGCGATCTGAAGCGCTTCAAGAAGTTCATCGAGGAGCGCGGCGTCGCGACGGGGCAGTGGAGGGGCGAGATTCGCGGCGCGCACGTGACGCGCAGCGACCGCGGCGGCTCGCCCGGAGCGATGGGCGGGTGAGCGTCGAGGCGCGGGCGATGGAACGGCGATGGCGGTTCCACGCCGTGTCGGCGGACCGATCCAACGCGCGGCGCGAGTTCGAGCTGGTTGGCGAGCGCGAATTCGAGCTAGCTGGCGAGCGGAAGCTCGAGTTGGCTGGCGAGCGGAAGCTCGACGCGCTGGCCATGCTCGCCGCGCGGATCGCCGCGGGGATGCTGGCCTCGCAAGCCGCCGCGCACGCGATCCGTGGCAAAGGCACGCCGACTCAAAGTGTGGAGCGCTGAAGCGCTCCGCGTGGGAGCGCAGGGGTGCAGTCAACCGAACTGAGGCGCCCCGCGTCCTTTCCGCTCCCGCTCACGAGTCGAACTCGCACTGAGTCGTTGCCGCTCGAGCACGCGGCGCGTTGCTTTGCTCGGTTGTGCCGAACGGCCTGAGCAGGATTCGAAGCTCAAGCAGCTCGCCGCCCGCGCTTCGAACGGAGTGCATGGGAAAAGGGGGCGGATGGTCGCTACGGCGTAACCGCGCACTACTCGGATTCAGGCCTGCGCGCTCCCGCCGGCGATCGGTGCGACGTTCGGCTGAGCGGGCGCGCCCAGGGAGAGCGACCGGAGCGGGCTCACCGCCGGACCGTTGAGCACCTTGCCGTCGATGTCGAAGCGCGAGCCGTGGCACGGGCAATCCCAACTCGTCTCGGCTTCGTTGAACGCGACGTTGCAGCCCAGGTGCGGACAGGTCGCCGACAGGGCGTGCAGGTGTCCCTCGGGATCGCGGTACACGGCGGCGCGCCGAGCGCCGATGCGGAACATGCCGGCGGAGCCGCGCTCCAGGCTCGAAACGTCGCCGTCGGTCGCCTGCAGACGATCGAGCACGAAGTGCTTGGGAAACGCCACGTTCTCCTTCACGTAGCCGCGCGCCGACGCCAGCGGCGTGATGCGCGTCGCGTCGTAGATCTCGCTCCACGGATTCTCTCGGCCGAAGATGCCGTCGCAGAGCAGACTGGCGGCCAGCGTGCCGAAGGTCATGCCGTTGCCGCCGAAGCCCGTCGCTTCCCATACGTGCTGCGAGAGCGAGTTGCGCCCGATGTAAGGCAGGCCGTCGACCGAGTGGATGATCTGGCCGGACCACGCGCAATGCATCGAGCGAATCGGCAGTCGCTGCTGCGCCCAACGCTGCAACGCGCGGATGCGCTCGCGGACGTCCACGACCTCGCCGGTGCGGTGGTCTTCGCCGCCGACCACCGCCACCGGGACGCCGTCGATCGTCGCGGTGCGCACGTAGTGGTAGGGCTCGAGGTCGTCCCACGCGAGCTGATCGGGGATCGGCGCCGAGAGCGTCGCGGCGAGCGCGTAGGTGCGGTACGCGGCGAGCTTGGTGTGCAGGAACAAGCGGTTGTTGACCGGGACGTGCGCGGCCACGATCGCATCGCGGGCGCGGATCACGCCGTGCTCGGTGCGCACGCGGACCGGATCGCCGTCGTCGACATCGACCACGGCCGAGCGCTCGAACATCCGACAGCCACGTTCGTCCAGCACGCGGATCACCGCGCCCAGGTAGGCGAGCACGTCGAAGCGCGCTTGCTCGCGGAAGACGATCGACGCGCGCGCGGAGGCGTGCAGCGAGCTGGAGTCCGTGTTGAAGGCGACCGGAGCACCGAGCATGCGCGCGGCCTCGAACTCCTGCTCGAGCTCGGCGACGCGCGAGGGATCCTCCGTGAAGCGAAACGCGGGGACGCGCTTGAAGTCGCACTCGATGCGGTGCGCGCGAATCGTGCGCTCGATCTCGTCGATGGCCGCCGAACCCGAGTCCCACACCTCCTGCGCCCGTTCCGCGCCGAAGCTCCGGCGGAGCGCGTCCAGCCCCACATCGGGGTAGGCCGTCAAATGCGCCGTGGTGCGCGCGCTCTCGCCGCCCACGAGGCGTTGCGAGTCGACGAGCGCGACTCGGAGTCCCGCGTCGCAGAGCAGCAGGGCGGCGGTCAGTCCGCTGATTCCTCCGCCGACGATGGCCACGTCGACCGTCAGGTCTCCCTCGAGTTGAGCGAACTGCATGCGCGGCTGAGCGTCGCGCCAGGGCGCAGCCTCCAGCGGCGGCGCGGCAACGCGTTCCGTCTCGCGGTCCGTACCGGCCTGGTCCGATCGGGGTGTCGATTCCTGCTGGCTCGCGGGTGTGTTCTTCATGACGGCCTTTCGAAGTGAGGGTTGGGATCTCCGAGCGCGACGCGGCTTCGGCGCTGTGGCGGCGCGCGCTCGGAGCGCGGCCAGACGCTCGCACGGGGACCCCTCACCCAGCGACGCATGCTCCGCCGTGGCGCCACACGCGTTCCGCGGCCACGACGCACAGCACTTCGACGACGTGAGCGACGACAGCGAACTCGGTGCGGCCGCCGTCCGGTTCGCGCGCCGTCAACGACCGCCGAGTCCCCGTCGGCGGCGTCGCGAAGGCTCGACGACTTTCGGCGCGCGACTCGCGTCGTCGACAGGTTGCGGATCGAATCCGGGCCCCTCGACGGCAGGATCTCCGTTGAAGCCGTGGTTGCTGGAGTAGCTTCCACGGTCGTAGTCGTCGAACGGCGCCGGACGTCCCCGCACTGGCATCACGCTCTCGTCCTGCTGCGTGCGATGCGTCGCTCGGCGCTGTGTGGTGCGCTCTTGATCTCGTCGATTGTCGTTGGAAGCGTGGTTCATGACAGGTCCGCTTCTCTCGGGTTCCGCGGTGGCCGGTGGGACGCGACCAACCGGCGCGAGACGCGAACGAACGGCGAGCTGCACGACCAACATGCGTGCCAGTTCGCAGGTGCGCCGCCGAGGCGGCGGATGCGCGTCACGCACTCCCGTTTGTCCAAACCGCTGCACGCCGACACTCTCGCCCGGCGCAAGTCCCGGCGCTCAGCGCCCGCGGCGCAACAACCCGAAGGCGCCCGCGGCGGCGGCGACCCCGCCGACGATGATCAGCAGCATCGCCTTCGAGCTCGGAGTGTTCTCGACGACTTCCGACACCTCCGAAGCCATCGATTCGGACGCGTTGAATCCCCATAGCAACAGGATGAGCCCGGCGATCAAGACGACGGTCGAGAGTGAGCGCGACATGGGAACTCCGCTGTTCGTGGTGGAAGGCGCCGATGCAAGCGAGCTTCGAGCGTTCGCTGCTTGGTGGTCGTGTGGCAAGTCATGTGCCTTCGTCGCTCGACGCAGCATCGCATTGCCGGACCCGCCCTCGATCGGCTCTGCCCACTCGAGAGACAACGCCCTCTTCATCGCTCGACCGCGACGGAGCTCCGTGTCTGCGAACTCGAGGCATCCAAAGCGAGCCGCGCGGGACTAGGAAGGGATCCATCGCCGTTTCCGGGCAGGCGCGCCGGCCCGCTTTCGCGCGATGCAGCCCATGGATCGCACCGAAGACTCGCACGCGGCGTCGAGGACCGAGCTCGAACTGTTCCAGTTCCTGAGCGAGCACTCGCTCGACGGCCAGATCGTGCTCGACGAATGCGGAGTCATTCGCCATGCGAACACGGCGGCCGGAAAACTGCTCGATCGCTCGGCTGAAGAGTTGGTGGACACAGCCTGGAGCGAGCACGTCGACTTCGAGACGGCGCGTCTGATCGCCATGGCGTGCGAGACGGAGCAACGGTTGGAGGAAATCGAGCTGCGCTGCGCCGACCGGCGCCGCCGCGTGGCGGAGATCCGCGCGCGCATGCTCCTGTACCGCGGCGATCGCCACTGCTTCGTCAGCATCCGCGACGTCACGCAACGCGAGGAAGCCCGGCGTCGCCAGCATGTGGAGCACTCGGTCGCTGCCGCCGTCGCGCTGTCGAAGACCGTCGAGGAGGCTGAGCAGCGGTTGATCGACGAGTTCGTCGACGGCTTCGGCCTCTACGTCGCGGAGTTCTGGACGCCGCAGGACGGCGGACTCGCGCCGACGATCCAGCGCTTCGGCGCCGACGCGCCCGAGGTCGAGCGCTGGCGACGAGCGTCGGCCAACGCGGAGCGCGGAGCTCACTCGGGCTTGCTGTGGAAGATGTGGTCGACGCAGCGACCCGTGTGGATCTCCGACCTTCGCACCGAGCCGGCGCTGCAGCGCCGTGAGGTCGCGGACGCGATCGGGCTCCGGACCGGATTCGGCCTGCCGATCGGCTCGGACGACGAACGCCTGGGCGTGTTCGCGTTCTTCACGCGCGACGCGATCGAAGCCGACGCTGACTTGCTCCACCTGCTGACGGCCGTTCAGCGGTCGTTCGACCAGTTCCTGCGCAGGATCAAGAGCGAGCGGGAGCTGTGGCTGCGCCAGCGCGCGATCGACCAGGCGCGCGAGGGCATCGTCATCGCCGACGCGCGCCTCGCGGACAGCCCGATCGTCTACGTGAACCGCGGCTTCGAGCGGCTGACCGGCTACACGTTCGAGGAGGTGCGCGGCCGCAACTGCCGATTCCTGCAGGGCCCTGAAAGCGATCCTGCCGTGGTCGCGCAACTGCGCGCGGCGATCGCGGAGCGACGCGAGGCGCAGGTCACGTTGCTGAACTACCACAAGTCGGGGAGCACGTTCTGGAACGACCTCGAGGTGACGCCTGTGCGCGACGAGGACGGCAACGTCACGCACTTCTGCGGCATCCAGCACGACGTGACGGTGCTCAAGGCGACGGAAGAGCGGCTGCGGCAGATGCGCGCGGTGGCGGAGGCGGCGAACGAGGCCAAGAGCCTGTTCCTCGCCAACGTCAGCCACGACATCCGCACGCCGCTGAGCGCCGTGCTCGGGTTCTGCGACATCTTGCTGGAGCGCGTCGACGATCCGTCCGCGGCGCGCGACCTGCGCGCGATCCGGCGCAACGGCGCGTACCTGGTCGAGCTGGTCGACGACATCCTCGACCTTTCGCGGATCGAAGCGGGCAAGCTGCGGATGCAGATGAGCCACTTCACGTTGACCGAGCTGATCCTCGACATCGACGCGATGATGCAAGTGCGCGCTCTCGAACGAGGCTTGCCGCTTTCCTTCGAGTTCGCGCGTCCCGTGCCGCAACAGCTCCGGACCGACCGCGTTCGGCTGCGCCAGGTGCTGGTCAACCTGATCGGAAACGCGCTGAAATACACCGAATCGGGCTCGGTGCGCGTGGTGATCGACCACGTGCGGTCCGACGCCGGCCAGCGCCTGGAGTTCCAGGTGATCGACACCGGGCCGGGGATCGCGGAGAGCGACCTCGAGTGCATCTTCGAGCCCTTCCGCCGGCTTTCGGGCGCCGCGCGATCCGCGCAGCACGGAAGCGGACTCGGTTTGAGCATCGCGCGCCGGCTCGCGGAGCAACTCGGCGGCGAGATCCGCATCCAGAGCCGCGTCGGATCGGGCAGCACGTTCACACTTTCGATCCCGGTCGAGACCGCCGAGGGCGAACTCCTGGCGCAGCCGAGCTTGCGCGCGCGCGCGGTGGGCGGCGCCCGTATGAGCAGCATCGAGGGCTTGATCGTCGGCTGCCGCGCGCTGGTCGTCGACGATGTCGAGGACGTGCGGCGCATCGCAGCGCACTTCCTCGAGCGAAGCGGCGCGCTCGTCGAACTCGCCTCCTCGGGTGACCAGGCGCTCGAGCGGATCGAGAACGCTGCGGCCGGCGAGACCCCATACGACGTCGTGCTGCTCGACATGCGGATGCCCGGTCTCGGCGGCGACGAAGTGGCGGCGCGTCTGCGAGCTCACGGATTCGACCGGCCGATCCTGGCGGTCACGGCGTCCGCGGCGAGGGAGCAGCGCGAACGCTGGCTGCGCGCCGGATGTGACGAAGTGATCCCCAAGCCGATCGATGGACTCGGGCTCGTGCAGGCCGTCGCCGGGCACTTGCAACGACGAGCTCGTTCCCTGCGCCAGCTCGAAGCCGGTGGAGCGAGCGAGCAAGCGCCGCCGCGCGTTCTGGTGGTCGAGGACGATTTCGACGCCGGCGAGTCGATGCGCCGCCTGTTGGAGCACCGCGGCGCCTGGGTGCAGGTGGCGCGCAGCGGCCGCGAGGCGCTGGATCGTTTCCGCCACTGGGGGCCCGAACTCGTGCTGATGGACCTCAATCTCGCGGACGTCGATGGGTTCACCTTGGTCGGCGCCTTGATGGCCCAACAAAGCGGACGCCAGCCGCTGTACGTCGCCGTCTCCGGCTCGGCGGAAGCGGAGCAGCGCGTGCGCAGCGAGCGCACCGGCTTCGAGCTGAGCCTGCTCAAACCGGTCGACCCTCAACGGCTGTACGAGCTGTGCGATCGCGTCGTCGCGGAACGACGTTCCGGCGGCGCATCGCGCGAGTGACGGCGAGCGCGCGCGCTCCGCGGATCAAGAGCGCGCGCGCTCCGCGGATCAAGAGCGCGCGTCGTGGAGCAGACTCGCCAAGTCGTCGGCGTGCTCTTCCTCGGTCGCC